>DATMXS010000395.1:0-22310 GCA_035561355.1 Bryobacteraceae bacterium
GCCACGTCGGCGTAGTACTGGAGCAGGTCGCGTTTGGCGAGGCCCAGCTCAGGCCAGAACGGCTTGTCGAGGTTCGTGAGACGGACCTTGTGCGCGCCCACTTCCAGGTCGCAGGTCTTGCGGCCCGTCGGGATTTCGAGTCTCGGGTATTTTGCGAGTGCCGCGCTCACTTGCCCTTACTCATCATGATGCTGCGGGCCGTTCACCTGGATCAAGAAATGCATTGGCTTCGGGCGGCGTTCGAGGGTCGAGCGCTCCGAGTGGAATGTAGCAATTCCAAGGCCAATTACGACGGGCAGGCGCACTCGCCATCCGGCTGTCCGCCCGGAAAAAAGGACGCTCTACGGGGAATTTATGCCTTCTCACCTCCTTTCGCACGGCCCGAAACGAGGGTTCGCAGTAAGGAATTGCGAAGGGAACAGCCGTCATGTACATGCCCATGCGAGCCCGGGCGCGCCAAAGGACCGAACGGCATACCGCGTGCTTAAGCCAAGGGGATAGGAGCGGTTATGGGGAAGAAAGACGTTATCAAACCTGGACACTTCAAGTTAGCCGGGCGGCTGCGTCCGGGGCAGGACATCGTACAGGAGGACCAAAAGCAAGAGTTTGCGACCGAGCAGGCACGTGAGGAGGACGCCGCGGCGGAAGAAGCTCCACTGCCCGGCATGAAACCAAAACCCAAACGCACGATGGCGGCGGGCAAAGGCGGCGGTACCGGTTCCGCTGTGAAGCGCAGGAGGAAATGACCTGGCGCGTAAAGGCAGCATGGACCAACTGAGAGGCGATGACAAGAAAGCCGCCGTGAAGGGAGTGCCGGGCGCATTCGGAATGAAGGATGAGGATCCTCGGCCGAAGGAGGGCGACAAACATTCCGGGATGCAGAAGAACCAGGAACCTGTGAAGAGGCGCGAGAAGCGCGCGGCTGGGAAAGGGAGTGAACCGAAGTGAGTTGGAGCGGCGCGGGGGCGAACCACGGCGCCGCTCGCACTGGGCGCTTGCCGGTGAGGTAGGCGGGACGCTGGGCGCTTGGCTCAAGGGCCAGTTGATCGTTGCCTGCATCCTGAGCGTCCTTTACGCGGTGGGTTTTGCCGCCGTGCGCCTGCCCTTCTGGTACTTGCTGGCGCCCGTCTGCGGCTTCTTGAATTTCATCCCGTACTTCGGCTACCTCGTCGGGCTGGGCTTGACCGCCCTGGTCGGTTTGCTAGGCGGCTTGAGCTTCGAGCGGTTGATTGCGGTGGTTCTGGTGTATGTGGCGGTGGGGGCAATTGAAAGCTGGGTTCTGACGCCGCGGATTCTGGGCAAGCGGCTTGGACTTCGGCCGTTATATGTATTCCTGGCGATCCTCGTGGCAGGAACGGGTTTCGGGTTTATTGGCCTGCTGCTGGCAGTACCGGTGCTTGCGGTCGGCATGGTGGTCTGGAGGTTCTACGGGACACGCCCGGCGCAAGAGTAGCGTGGCGACATCCGACGGCAAAGGGCTAAATCGATCATGACGGACTACACGCGGGTGGAAGGATCGAAGACGCACGGTCTCAGGGGGAATGCTGCGCCGCGCGAAGCGTGTCCGCTGGACCGCGTTGAGGAGTCCGGAACCGGCGCAACCCGCGAAGACACCGGGCAAGCCCTGCGGGAGAGTGAGCGGCGCTTCGGGCAACTCGCTGACGCTATCCCGCATTTGGTGTGGACCACCGACGCCGAAGGCCGTCACGAGTACTTCAACCACCGCTGGTACGAGTACACGGGCACCACTCTGAAACATGTGCGCGGCCATGGCTGGATGACGGTCCTTCATCCCGACGACGTGGAGCCGACCCGAGAGCGCTGGCGCCGTTCGGTGGAGAGCGGAGAAGTATACGAGGCCGAGTACCGGTTGCGCTCCGCGGCCGGCGACTACAGGTGGTTTCTTGGGCGTGCAGAACCGATACGCGACGCTTCTGGCAGAGTCGCTCGCTGGTTCGGCACTTGCACGGATATCGATGACCAACGCCGAGCCGAGGAGGCGCTCAACGTCAGCCGCGAACGGTTCGACATGCTGATCGGATCCGTTGAGGTCGGCGTCTGGTACTGCGATCTGCCAATGCGCACCCTGGCCTGTGATGCGACTTGCAGGCGCCATATTGGGCTGCCGCCCGAAGCCGAGGTCACGTTTGAGAGCTTTTATGCTCAGTTGCATCCGGATGACCGCGAGCGCACGCGCCACGCGATCAGGACTTCCATACATCAGCGGATACCGTTCGATGTGCAATACCGCACTGTGGGAGACGATGGCGGTGTGCGGTGGGTCCGGGGAATTGGGCGCGTGTTCTATTCCAAGGACGGCCACCCCGTGCGCTTCGATGGCGTGACCCTCGACATCTCCGAGCAGAAGCACAGGGAGGAGTTGCTGCGCGAGAGCCAGGAGCGGCTCCAGGCCGCGCTGGACGCCTCCGACACCGGCATCTTCCGCTGGGACATACAAGCGGGAACTCTGCATTGGGACGATCGCCTCCGGCGCATGTTCGGGCTCGAGCCCGGCGACGAGATGCGCGACCTGACTAGCTTCTTGCGGCACGTCCACCCGGAGGACCACTCCGCCGTGCTCGACGCGATCAGGCTTTCGGCGGAAGCAGGCGCGGATTTCGAATTGGAGTTCCGCACCGTGTGGCCGGATGGCTCCGTTCGCTGGATCGCCGAGAAGGGCCGCACCGTGTGTGCGCCCGATGGCCGGCCGCTATATGTGACGGGCGCCTGCATGGATTTGACGGAACGCCGGCTCGGAGAAGAAGCCATGCGCCAGGCCCAAAAGCTCGAGAGCCTGGGTGTCCTTGCGGGCGGCATTGCCCACGACTTCAACAATCTCTTGATGGGGATCATGGGCAACGCAAGCCTGGTGCAGGAATCATTGCCTGAGACTCACCCCGACTGGGGGCGGCTCCAGGGTGTACTGCGTGCGAGCGAGCGCGCTGCGGACCTCACCCGGCAGTTACTCGCTTACGCCGGCAAAGGCCAGTTCCTCTTCGAATTTGTTGACCTCTCCGCCCTTGTTCGTGAGATCGACGCCCTGATCGAAACCTCGATTCCAAGGCGAGTGAAACTCGTCACGGACTTGGCTGACGGCCTCCCGCTGATCGAGGCCGATCGGGGTCAACTGCAGCAGGTTGTCATGAACCTGCTGCTGAACGGCGCAGAGGCCGTACCTGAACATCTGCACGGCATGGTGCGGGTCACGACTTTCTCTCGGCGGTACGGTACCGCGGCTCTGGCCGGCTTCGTGGGTCCGGCGGCGGCGGCGCCCGGCTTCTACGTGGGTCTCGAGGTGCAAGACACCGGCGCCGGAATGGATCAGGCCACAATATCCCGCATCTTCGATCCGTTTTTCACAACGAAGTTCACCGGCCGGGGCTTGGGTCTCTCCGCCGTGCAGGGCATCGTGCGCGCGTGCCGGGGCGGGATGCGCGTCGCGAGCGCTCCTGGTGGCGGGAGCACGTTCACCGTTCTCTTCCCCGCCGCTTCGCCGGACATAGACGCGCCGGAGGCCGCCACCGCCGCGCAGCCGCGTTTCGGACGGGGCACCATTCTTGTGGTGGATGACGACGCGCTGGTCCGCAAGACCGTCCCGAAGGCTCTTGAGCGCTACGGCTATACGGTGATAACTGCCGAGGACGCGCAGGCCGGCGTGGAGGCGTTCACCGCCAGCGCCGCCGAGATTGTACTCGTCGTGCTGGATCTAACCACGCCTGTAACGGGCGCCGGGGAGGCACTCCGGCGCATTCAAGCCATTGAGCCTGAAGCTCCTGTGCTGCTCTCCAGCGGCGTTACGGAAGCCGACGCTCTGCAGCCTCTTGAAGGCAAGCCGCCGGCCGGCTTCATCCAGAAGCCATACAGTCCCAGCCTTCTTGCTGAGAAGGTGACCGCGCTGCTCCTGCGGCTGCATGGATCGGCGTAGTCCAGCTTACTGTGCCGGAGGAGGAGCAGCCTCTGGAGCGGGAATACGCGTCACGCACACCGGCCAGGGAGAGAACCCGAGCGTCGTGTTCGAGCGCTCGTACCAAAGCGGGACGTCGCGCCCGGTGGGTGATGTCAACGTCACAATGACGCCCGTGTTGCAGAAGCTCGTCTTCTTGACGCCGGCGCGGGAGGGATCCGCGAACTCGCTCTTCGGTCCCCAATCTTCGAGGAACTTTTCAAAGGAGTAATCCCGGCACGGCTGTTCGCAGCCCCACATCCGGTAGGCGGTCTGATAATCGTGCCTGCGGAGGGAATCCAGGAATTGATTGGCGAAGCGCCGCGCGGGGTACGTGCGAAGAACGAAGTACCCCGCAATGATGGCGATTGTCAGAACAATGGCCGATACCACAAGCCACCGGACAACCTTTTCGCGCCGTTGATCTCCGACGCCATAATCCTCAAGGAATCCCGGCATACGCTAGCGTAATTGTACAGCGCCTCGAAGGCGCCTCCCGCGCTATTTTGCGGGAGCGGCCGGCGCGGCGCCGCCCTTGTTGTACTCGGCGATGGCTTCCTTGGTGATATCAACGGCCGGGCGGGCGAAAATGGTGCTGCCCGTATCGATCACAATGTCGAATCCGCGCGCGTCCGCCACCCGGCGCACCGCGTCGGCCATCTTCCGGCCGGCGCCTGACAGAATGGTGTTCCGCTCGGCTTCGACTTCCTGCTGGAGGTCCTCGCCCAGGCGCTGGAGGTCGCGCTGGCGGCGCTGGCCCTGGAACGTGAGTTCGCTCTCCTGGTCGGGTGTCAGTTTCCCCTGGCCGGCCTGGAGCTTGCTCTGAATATCCTGGAGTTCCGTCTGGATCTTCTGAAGCTCCGCCTGACGCGGCTTGTACTTAGCTTCGAGCTCAGCCGAAGCCTTCTTGATCTCGTCCGTCTCGAGAACGGCCTGCTGCATGTTGACGACGGCAATCTTGTTCTGTGCGGCGGCTGCTCCGGCGAACATCAGCGCGGACGCGGCCATGATCAGAAAACGGTGAAGAACCATACGGGGCATGGGTACGGGTGTTCCTTCGAATTTGAATGTATCAGGGTACCACGGGCGGAGGCGGCCGCACGGGCGGCGCCCCGCGCCTCGCAATCACGACTTCGGCAGGACCGCCAGAATCTCATCCTCGCGGACGATCAGGTACTCCGTGCCTTCTATCTTCACTTCCGAGCCGGAATACTTGCCGAAGAGAATCCGGTCGCCCACCTTTACGTCTATCGGCGCACGATCGCCGGTCTCGAGCATCTTTCCGTTCCCGACGCCCATCACCTCGCCTTGTTGGGGCTTCTCCTTGGCTGTGTCGGGCACGATGATGCTGCCGATCACGCCCTCCTGCTCCTCGAACCGCTTCACAAGAACCCGATCCTGTAGTGGACGAATATTCATCGCGCACTCCTTCCTCCGCCCATTATAGAAATCATGTTGTGTGTCGCGTGCTACGATCACGCCTGATGCGCAAAATTCGGGTGGTCGTGATTGGCGCTGGCGCGTTCGGCCGGAATCACATTCGCGTGGCAAGCCGTGCGGAACGGGTGGAACTGGCCGGCGTCGTTGACGCGGACGACGCCCGCGCCGAGGCCGCCGCAGCCGAATTTGGCTGCCCCGTGCTGAGCCTCGCGGACGTGCCCGCGCGCGCTGACGCCGCCATCATCGCCGTTCCCACCAGCGCACACGCTTCCACCGGCTGCGCGCTGCTCGAAGCCGGGGTGGACGTACTGGTAGAAAAGCCGATTGCGCCGGACCTCGCCTCGGCGCGCCGCTTGATCGACATTGCCGCGACGCACGGCCGCGTGCTTCAGGTGGGCCATCTCGAGCGCTTCAACCCGGCCGTCATCGCGCTCCGCCCGGCCGTCACGCTGCCCCTGTTCTTCGAGGTGCACCGCCTCAGCGTGTTCAGCTCCCGGAGCCTCGACGTGGACGTCGTCCTCGACCTCATGATCCACGACCTCGACATCGTCCTCGCACTCACCGGCGCCTGGCCCGAGGAGATCCGCGCCGCGGGCATCTCCATCCTCTCCCGCAAGGTGGACATCGCCACCGCGCGCCTCGCGTTTCCGAACGGGTGCGTGGCGAACCTTACGGCCAGCCGGGTTTCGACCGAGAAGGTTAGGAAACTCAGGGTATTCCAGCCGCGTCAGTACATTTCGCTAGACTACGCGCGCCAGGACGCCGCGGTATTCGAGGTGGGCGGAGCATCGGCTACGGTGCCGCAGATAGGGTTCCGGACGCTACCGGTCCAGAAGGACGAGCCGCTCCGATTGGAGTTGGAGAGCTTCCTGGACGCAGTGGAGCGGCGGGCGGCGCCAGCGGTGACGGGAGAGGATGGAGCCCGCGCTCTCGAAGCCGCGCTGGCCGTCCTTGATAAAATTGAAGAGCACTCCCGTCTCGTGGATCAATCGCTGGCGGTCTGGAAGCCTTAATGCAAGCTGTCGTGCGCCCTCCCCAACCCGGCGAGGGCGAGCCCGTGGTCCTGCTGGAAAACGCGCTCGACCGCCGTCGCCGTTCGGCGTGGGCCGTGTCGGTTGCGCTGCACGCGGCCACCATCTCGGTGCTGCTGCTGATGCCGCAGAACCTCGCGGACCAAGGCCGTATTGATGCGACTGTACGGCACGTAACTCCCTTGGTAGCGCCGCCCACGCAACGCGCTCCAAACCGTGGCGCCCTGAGCAAGGAGTTCAGCGTGGAAGGCCTGCTGCCGAGCCCGCCGGTCCGGGTTCCTGCCGCCGTTCCGCCCATGAACGCCGGCGCCGATGCGCGGCCACCTGTGCCACGTCCCGCTCCGCCGCGACCGGCGCCCACGCGGACGCTGCCGGATGCGCCAACATTCGAGCCGCCGAAGACCGAACTGGCCCAGGCTGCGCCCCCCGGTCCGCGGATGCCCGGCGCTCCCGCGCCTCCGCCGCCCCAGATCGAGACCCAGGAGAAGCCCAAAATCGCCTTCGAAGCGCCGTCCCGGCCCGGCTCAGGTACAACCGTGCCTGGTGGATCGGGGCTCGGAAGGCTTCCGATGCCTAGCAGTTCGGTTTCGGAGGCGGCACGCGCCGCCATGAGCCAGGGCGTGGGAGGCACGGCGGTCGGAGACGTGGATCTGCCGGGCTCCGGGGGTTTGGGCGGCGGGCTCAACCTGCCCGGCCGCGCTCCCCGGGACACGAGCACGGTGGAGATGCTGAGCGATCCCCAAGGCGTCGATTTCAAGCCGTACCTGATCCGGGTGCTGGCGGCGGTGAGGCGAAACTGGCGCTCCGTGATACCGGAGAGCGCGCGCCTGGGGCGGCAGGGAAGGGTTCAGATCCAGTTTGCAATCGCGCGCGACGGCTCCGTCCCTAAACTTGTGATCGCACTGCCCTCGGGCACCGATGCCCTCGACCGCGCTGCCGTCGCGGGCATCAGTGCCTCAAACCCGTTCCCGCCGCTGCCGAATACTTTCAAAGGCGAGCAGGTCCGGCTTCAGCTGACGTTCTCGTACAACATGAAGTGAGTGAATCCGCCACGGCCCATCACGGTCTCGACAGGATTTGCGGTGGGGCCGGCCGGTGTAGGGTTTGCATTGCCTGTTCGGTGACCCAGTCCGTCCACAGAGCTGTCTCGCCGGAAGATGCCAGCGGTACGCCGTCGAGCACGGCGCTGACGAAGTTCTCAATACACGGGTAATGCAGATTCTGATGCGGCGGAAGACTCTCGCGGCCGCCGGGATACACGAGATCGGGCCCGTTCAGGGGTGAAAGCTCCATCTCGCCATCGGTCCCGATGATGCGGAATTCGTCGCGGTCCAAGCGCGAGTGCCGCCGGACGTCCACCACGCCGCGCACGCCGTTCTCATAATCCACAAGCACGGTAGCGTTGTCCTCCACAGCAGCCAGATGGACTACGTTGGAGCGCTGCGCAGTGACAGCCGCCGGCTTGCCGAACAGGTAGTTCATGACATCGATGCGATGCGAGGCGGTGTCGTACAGCGGCCCGCCGCCCGCGAGTGCGGGATCGAGAAACCACGGGCGCCGCCCGTCCTCGTTGTTGAACCAGTCGTGCGCAGTCGCCCACGCAAGCACGGGACGGCCGATCGCGCCTGCCGCGAGCAGTTCGCGGGCGCGGCCCAGTTTGGGGTACATGCGGCGGTAGTACGCCACGCCGAACACCTTGCCGGATTCACGGCCCGCGCGGACCATGTCGCAGCCCTCGGCGTAATTCATGGCCATCGGCTTTTCGCAGAGCACGTGCCGGCCCGCCTTCAGGGCCGCGATGGTTTGCGGCGCGTGGAGGAAGGTCGGCGTGGCGACGTAGACCGCGTTGACCTCCGGGTCGCGAAGCGCGTCGTCAAGCGCCGGCCACACGCGCGCCAGGTGCCGCGCCCCTTTCTCCGAATCCCGCGACACCACGCCATACAGGCAACTGCGGGGCTCGGAACGTATCGCAGGCATAACGCGCCTGGTCGTGATGTCGCCAACTCCGATGACCACCCAGTTCAACATGCACTCATGATAGCCAGATCAGGGCGCAGCTACGAGCTATGGGCATTGGGGCTATCAACCAGGAGGCCCGCTCTGCTTGGAACTCCGCGGGTTCGGGGTGCGTCATAAGGGCGGGGATGCAGGGTAAGAGGGGAAGAGTGCGCAACAGCCGTATCGAGATACCGGTGGACCCGCTTGCCTCCGCCAAGGCCGCGGGGCTTCGTTATGTTACGGGTGAAGGGCCGGGAATCCACCGCAAGCGCGCGGGTAAGGGCTTCGTATATATCGGCCCTGACGGCAAGCCCGTGCGTGATCGCGAGACGCTTGAGCGCATCAAGTCCCTTGTGATCCCGCCCGCATGGGAGGACGTCTGGATTTGTCCTGCCGCAAACGGCCATCTTCAGGCGACGGGCCGCGACGCCAAAGGCCGCAAGCAGCACCGCTACCACCCGTCTTACCGCGCTGTCCGCGATGAGGTGAAGTACACACGCATGATCGCGTTCGGCCAGGCGCTGCCGCTCATACGCCGGCGCGTCCGGGAGCACCTCGCCCTCCCCGGACTGCCTCGTGAGAAAGTCCTCGCGACCGTCGTGCGCCTGCTCGAGACCACGCTCATCCGCGTCGGCAACGATGAGTACGCGAAGCAGAACGAATCTTACGGACTCACGACGATGCTCGACGGTCATGCGAAGGTAAACGGCGGCACGCTCCGCTTCCGGTTCAAGGGCAAGAGCGGCAAGTTCCACGACCTCGAAGTGAAGGACCCGCGGATCGCGAAGATCGTGCGGCGCTCGCAGGAGCTACCGGGCGAGCAATTGTTTCAGTACCTGGATGATGACGGGCAGGTTCGCGACATCGGGTCCGGCGACGTGAACGATTATCTGCGCGAGATTACCGGTCAGGATTTCACGGCCAAGGACTTCCGAACGTGGAACGGGACGGTACTCGCCGCAATATCGCTCGGAAGCTGCGAGCCTGCAGGCAATGATTCCACGTTGAAGAAGAATATCGTGAAGGTAGTAAAGGAAGTCTCTGAAAAGCTCGGAAACCGTCCCGCCACGTGCCGGAAGTACTACCTTCACCCCGCCGTCCTCGATTGCTACACCGCGGGCGAGCTATTGGAACAGTTGAAGCCTTCCACCTCTCTGAATCTGGTAGACGGCCTTACGCCGACCGAGGGCTGCGTGCTCAATATCCTGCGCCGGCAACTCGAGCAGGCGAAGCCGGCCCTCGCCTTGCGCCCGGCCAGTTAGTACGGCTACCCGCGTACAAGAAAGCGGCGCATCTCGCTCTCCATGGCGGGCGCACACAGCACGGCGTTGCCGGCGTAAAGCGAGCAGCCGCCATCGAGGTTGAAGAAGACCGCGCCGGCCTCCTCGCCGATCAACCGTAGCGCCGCGATGTCCCACGGCTCCGCTTTAGGCTCGATCCACGCATCGGCCTTGCCGGACGCCACCATCACGGCGTCCATGCAGCCACCGAAACTGCGCACCGCCCAGAACTCCGCCAGCCATTCGAGCAGCCCCGCAGCGAATGGAAACCGGCGCACTTGATCGAAGCCGTTGATGCACAGCACCGCCTGGGCGGCGCTTCGGATGCCCGACGCTCGAAGCCGCGTATCGCCGAGAAACGCACCCTGCCCGCGCACCGCCCGGTAGGTCGCGTCCGTCGCTGGGAAGTGTGCGATCCCCACCTTCACATCACCAGCCTCTTCAAGCGCGAGCAGAATACTCCAGGCAGGGTTCCCGCGCACGAACTCGCGCGTGCCGTCGATTGGATCGATGATCCAGCGCCTACCGGACTGGCCCTGCCGGTCGGAGCCCTCTTCGCCGAGCAGGCCGTCTTCGGGAAACTCCGCCCGGATCGCCTCCGCGATCAGCCGTTCGGAAGCGCGGTCGGCGGCGGTGACGGGCGACAGATCGCTCTTGGTTTCGGCCGTGACACCCCCGCGCTGATGCTCCAAGGCGATCTCTCCCGCGCGCCTGGCAATCGCCAGCGCAAACTCCAGTTCCCGCTCGTAGGCCACGCCTGATTTTACGGTGCTTGCACCCTGCCCGGCACGCGTGGGAGAGTAACCCTGATGTTAGGCTGAAGGAAGGACCTGTCCGGGCCCGCCTTAGATGTCCACCCGAACCGTATACGATGTGCTGCGAGCCACCGTCTCGCGGTGGGCGAACGCCCCGGCGCTGCATCAGCCCGAGGGCGGCGGGCGGTACCGTGTCTGGACCTGGGCGGAGTACTGCACAGCGGCTGAGCAGATCGCCGCCGGGCTCACCGCGATCGGGATTCGCAAGGGCGACGTCGTCGGCCTCGACTCTGAGACGCGCGCCGAGTTCTACGTAGCCGACCTCGGGGTGATGAGCGCAGGCGCTGTCGCAGCCGCGGTCTACACCAGCTATCCCGCAGCCGAGCGCGCCCGCACGCTCCGGGCATGCGGCGCGAAGGCTGTGTTTGTCGAGGACCCAGCGGGGCTCCGCGAATTATTGGTAGGGTCCGAAACTCCTCTCGACGTGCCGGTGATCCTCCTCACAGGCGAAGCCGATGAAGCGATGTCGCTCGACGAACTGCGCCGCCGCGGACGCGAAGCGCTCCATGGTGCACCCTTCCATTCGCCGGCGGTAGCCCAGGACAACGCCATTCTCTATCTGACCTCCGGCGCCACCGGCGAGCCAAAAATGGCGCTCGTCAGTCACGCGGCCATCGTCGCCAACATCGACATGGGCCCGACCGTACTCAACCTGACGCCCGACGACGCATTCCTCGCTTTCCTTCCCTCGGCGCACGTTACGCAGCGTGTCGTAGTGGAGTTGCTGCCGATCGGCAGCGGCGCGCCGGTTTGGTTCTCAGAGAGCCTGTTGCGGCTGCCGCAGGAGATCCAGTCCGTGCGGCCCACCATCTTCGTCGCGCCGCCGCGGCTCTGGGAACGCATCCACACCACCATCCGGGCGGCACTACGAAAGCGTCCCATGGCCGTGCGCAGGCTCGTGGAGGCGGGAATGGCAATCGGGCTTGAGCGCGCACAGTTGTCCGAGGCGGGTCGGCGGCTGCCCCCGCACAAGCGGGCTCTCCTCGCTTTCGTCGATCGCCTGGCGCTCTCAAAGATGCGTGCCCGGTTCGGCGGGCGCATGCGCGTTTGCGGCTCCGGTTCTGCTCCGCTGGGCAAGGAGCTTGCGGAGTTCTACGTCTCGATCGGGATGCCGCTCACCGAGGGATACGGGCTCACGGAGGGCGGGGTGGTCGTCCTGAACCCGCCGGACCGGCCGCGCGCAGGGAGCATCGGGAAGACGCTGCCTGGAGTCGAGATCCGGCTGGCGGAGGATGGCGAGCTGTTGTTGCGCAGCCCAACGCTTTTTTCCGGGTACTTCAATGATCCCGAGACGACCGCGCAGGTGCTGCGAGGCGGCTGGCTCCACACAGGCGACCTCGGCGAGATTGATAACGACGGGTATCTCTACATCACCGGCCGCAAGAAGGAACTGATCGTCTCCTCGAACGGGCGCAAGATCTACCCGTCCCGCATCGAGGCGCTGTTCCACCTGGAGCCTATCGTCAACCACGTCCTCCCCATCGGTGATCAATTGCCCTACGTTGCGGCTCTCATCACCGTGAACACCGCGTTTGCCGAGCAACTCAAGGG
Organism: Bryobacteraceae bacterium; assembly: GCA_035561355.1. Lineage (GTDB taxonomy): Bacteria > Acidobacteriota > Terriglobia > Bryobacterales > Bryobacteraceae > DATMXS01. The sequence continues at coordinate 12,059 of DATMXS010000395.1, forward strand.
TATGGACTCCTACAGCGGCCGTTCCGCCGCCGAGATCGCGCTTGCGCCGCCCGTCGTGAAGGAAGTGGAGCGCGCCGTTTCGCGCGTCAATGCGAAGCTCGCCACCTTCGAGCAGATCAGGCGCTGGCGTATCCTCGACCGGGATTTCACGATCGAAGCCGGCGAACTGACGGCCACCCTAAAGGTCCGGCGGGCGCGCGCGCTGGAGAACTTCAGCGCCGCCGTGGCGGAGCTCTACGCAGCGCGCGAGCGCGTCTAAACCCCGGCTCGCGGGCGTGCCCGCCGTTACACGTACGGAACCCAGACCATCATGGGCGTCATCTCGCGGTTGTGGAACGCGTAGTACGGGATGAAGGTCAGGTCCGCCCTGCGCCGCGCTTTCTTAGCCAGGGGCGCGTAGAGCGATTGCTTCGAACCAGGAGTCGCGAGCACGCTTCCCGCGTGCTGCAATACAGTCACTCCCCCCAGCAGGTCCGGCCTGCGCTCGGGAACGAGCGCCGCGCCCAAATTCACTGCCGCGTCGAAGATTGAGTCGAACCCCTTCTGGTCCACACCTTCGAGACAGTACACCAGCGGACCGCGCTCGACCGCCGCACGCCCGGCGTTATCGCTGAGCCGCGCATTTGACGCGATGAATTGCGGCGTCATGTCGAAATTCAGCGCTACCTTGTCGCCGGCCTTCCACTCGCGCCGGATGGCAAAGTACGATCCAGGCTTCGCCGTGCCCTGCGCGGGCCGTCCGTTCACCTGCACTGTGGCGGAGCGCGTCCAGCCGGGGATTCGGACGTGCAGCGTGGCCTCGCCGGGCTGCGCCGCTTTCACTTCCAGCATCACGCGACCGTCCCAGGGGTAGTCCGTAACCTGCGCAATGCGCATCCGTCCGAGGTCGGCATCGCTCGCATGGTAGAGGTGTACGTAGACGCCGTCCTGTGCGGTCGAGTACATATAGCCCGGCAGCGATGCCAGGATGCGCTGGATGTTCGGTGGGCAGCACGTGGTGTCATACCACGGGTTGCGGATCTTGTCCTCGGGGTTGCCCGTGTGCTCGAGCGGGTTCCGGTAGCAGTACAGGCTGCCCGAAAGTGACATTCCCGAATTGACACCGTTGTAGAGCGCGCGCTCCAGCACGTCCGTGAACTTTGCGTCGCCCGTTGCGGCCAGCATCCGCCACTGCCACATCATGCTGGCAATCGCGGCGCAGGTCTCCGTATACGCAAGCTGGTTCGGCAATTCGTACGCCTCTCCGAACGCCTCGCCCGAGGAGCGCGACCCGACGCCGCCCGTAATGTACATCTTCGAGCGCGTCATGTCCTCCCAGAGCGTCGATAGCGTGTTCCAGTAGGCCTGATCGCCGGTCTCGATGAAGTAATCCGTCGCGCCGGAACAGGCGTACATACAGCGGACCGAGTGCCCTTCCACCTTCGTCCGCGACGTGAACGGCTTGCCGCTGAACATGTACACGAGTTGGCTGGGCCGCAGCTTGAGCCGCTCGCCATCGCCGCGCAGCAGGTAGCCCGCGAGATCGAGGTGCTTGCGGTCACCGGTGGTGCGGTACAACTCAACAAGCGCCATCTCGAGTTCCGGGTGGCCGGTCAGTAGCGGGTGCTTCTCGGGACCGAAGTCGCGCGTGAGGTAGTCGACGAATTTGATGCCGCTGTCGAGCAGTCGCGTATCCCCGGTGGCGCGCTGGTACGCGAGGCCCGCCTGGAGCATATGGCCGAGGCAGTAAAGCTCGTGGCCGCGGTCCATTTCCTTGAAGCGCTGGCTCTTGCGTTCGTCCTGGTAATAGGTATTGAGATACCCGCTCGGCTCCTGGACGACGACGATCTCATCTGTCAGGCGTTCGAACGCAGCGCGTAGCTTCGGCTCGTCGCCGTTTTGCAGGACGAAGGCGGCCGCCTCCATCCACTTGTAGAGATCGGAGTCCGTGTACAGCGGGCCCCGGCGCGCCGCCTGTTTGCGGCCCGAGAGACGGCGGAAGTTGTCCACTATGCCGTGTGCTTCGAGCAGTTCGAGCATACCGGGGATGCTCGTCCACACATTCGTCTTCCGCCGCGGCGCCCAGAACCCGTCACCCATCCGCACTGCCTGTACGGGTACGTTTTTGAGCTTGGCATGAGGCGACTTTCCAAGGCTGAGGATGCCCTGTCCACTCGAGCCCCGGGAGGCAGCTCCGGCGACAGCAACGGAGGCGCTCGAAAGCACAAATTCGCGGCGTGTCATAGCCATTCAGTATAGGCGCGGGGACTATGGCGCGTGTTCGTATAACTCGTGACGGGCGCGGTCGCGGCTAATCAGGAATCTGCGAAGCCGGCGTGCCTGGCTTCTGTGTTATGCTTGCGCGTTCACGGGCCGCCGATCCGGACGGCCTGCAAGAGGAATCCCCGGCCGTGCGTGTTCTGGCTTTCATGGAAGCGTCAACGATTACCGGGCCCGCGAAGAACCTGTTCGGGTTCGCCGTGCGGGCGCGGCAGGCCGGGACAGAAGTGCGTATCGTCGCATTCGAGCGCGGCCTTCACAGTTCTCCGTGCACGTTTTCGAAAGGGGCGGCGGAAGCGGGCCTGGCAGTGGACGTCATCCGGGAACGGCACGCGTTCGATCCGCGGGTGCTCGGGCAAATCAAGGCGCTTGTGAGGGACCGGCGGCCGGACATCCTCCAGACGCATAATCTTAAATCGCACTTTTTGATCCGATTTGCTGGTTTGCACCGCCCGTACCGCTGGATCGCGTTCCACCACGGCTATACGACGACCGATCTCAAGATGCGGCTGTACAACCAGTTGAATCGGTGGTCCCTGCCGTCCGCCGACCGAGTGGTGACAGTGTGCGGCGCTTTCGCAGCGGACCTCCGGCGCACGGGCGTTCCAGCGGACCGGATCGCAGTCCGCCACAACACGATCCAGCCCTTTACGCCTCCAGCCGCCGAGGATGTGCTGGCGCTTCGGCAGCGCCTGGGAATTCCGGACGCCGCGCTGGTGGTGTTCTGCGCCGGCCGCTTTTCCCAGGAGAAGGCGCACGCCGATCTTATCCGGGCGGCGGCTTCGCTGTCAGGGCTGCCGGATACGCCTCCGTTCCGGCTGCTGCTGGCAGGAAACGGGCCGGAGCGGCAGGCGTTAGAGTGCCTGGCCGCTGAACTCGGCATCCGGGAGCAGGTTATACTCTGCGGCCACCAGGATTACCTTGCACCGTTTTACGCAGTGGCGGACGTGTTTGCGTTGCCGTCCCATTCAGAAGGCTCGCCCAACGTGCTACTCGAAGCCATGGCGGCTGGATGCGCGGTTGCGGCGACGTCTGTCGGAGGTGTGCCCGAGATCGCAGTGAACGGTGAGACGGCGCTGCTTGTGCCGAAGGGCGATCCCGGCGCTCTGAGCCACGCGATCGGACGGCTTCTGGCTGATGAGGCCCTCCGGAGGCGTCTCGGGGCGCAAGCGCGCGCGGAGGTGGTCCGGTTCGCGCCGGAGGCCTACTGCGAAGCGATGCTGGATCTGTATCGCGATGTGCTGGCGGGAACCGGCGCTACGCGGATATGCGGGAACTGAGGCATGCGGATATCCATTGTCATTCCGCTCTACAACAAGGTGAAGTACATCACCCGTGCGCTCAGCTCAGTTGCCGGCCAGACGTTTCGGGACTTCGAGGCGATCGTCGTCGATGACGGTTCTACCGACGGGAGCGGAGAACTGGCCGCAGGCTTTCCGGATCGCCGGTTCCGCGTGATTCGCCAGGAGAACGCAGGGCCGGGCGCGGCGCGCAACCGCGGGCTTGCGGAGGCAACGGGAGACCTGGTCGCCTTTCTGGACTCCGACGACGCCTGGCTCCCGGACTACCTCGAGCGAAGCGTGGCGCTGCTGGACAGCGAAGAAGAAGTGGACGCCGTCACGGCCGGCCACATTGAAATCCCCGGCTACGTGGCGAACATCGCGATGTGGCGAAGACGCGGCATTGCGGAAGGGGTGCATCGGATCACGCCGGATACCGAAGGTCGAGCGCTGCAGCACATGGTGGCGTACATGACGCCGTGCACCACTGTAGCCAGGCTGGCAATTATCAGGCAGTGGGGTGGGTTCGCCGAGGGCCGGGGCTGCGTCTACGGCGAGGATGCCGCGCTGTGGCTGAAGATTCTGCTGAACCGGAAGGTCTGGTTCCAGTTGCAGCCGCTGGTGATTGTCGATCGGGCGGCATCACAGCTCTGCGGGAACTTCAAAGGTCCGCGTCCAGTTGAATCGTTCCTCGCAGATTCAACCGAGCTTGAAAACTGTTGCCCGCCTGAACTGCTGCCCGTGCTGCACCGTTTTATGTCGTTCCGCTCGTGCAAGACGGCGGCGGCCGTGGGATACTCCGGCGACTGGCGGGGCGCGCGGGCACTGGTGCGCGATCGCGTGCGGCTGTTGGACGTGGGCCCGATGTACTTCCTGGCCGCGCTGGGCGCCGGCACACCCGCGGGTTCCGCCATCGGCAAGTTGCTTTTGCCGGGCCTGGGGGCAGGCCAGAACCGGCGGCGTTCTTTCTGGGACAGGCTGGCGTGAGCGGTTCAGTCGTGAACTGAAGCCACCCGCCCTTCCCGGGCCAGCAGAGCCGCGTAGTAACGCTCCTGCCGGTGGACGGCTTCCCGAATGTCGAACTGCTCGCGGCAGCGTTCCATGGCGGCGCGGCCCAGGCGGACGCGGAGAGCTTCGTCCTGCACCAGCCTGACAATCGGAGCGGCCAAGTCGCGGGGGTCCCGGCCGCGGACCAGGAAGCCGGTGACTCCATCCTCGATGGCCTCGGGGTTGCCGCCTCCATTTGTCGCGACGACGGGCAATCCGGCCGCCATGTACTCCAGCAGGGCATTCGAAAAGCCTTCGCTTTCAGAGCACAGGCACGCCACGGACATCAGGCGCAGGCACTCGGGCACGCCAAGCGTTCCATTCGTGAAGAAGACGCGTCCTTCGATGCCAAGCGAGGCGGCGAGCCGGGCGAGTTCGGGCTGGAGAGGGCCGCGACCCACGAGCAAGAAGACGCATTCCGGCACGGCGGCGGCAACGGCACGCGCCGTTTCGATGAAAAGCGGCAGCGCCTTTACTGGCCGGTAATTGGCGACGATGCCGATTACGGGCGCGCCCGGCGGAAGGCCGATCGCCGCCGCGACGGCAGGATCCGCAGCACCCGGCGCGTACCGGTCCAAATCGACTCCGTTGTATAACACGTCCACCTTGGCCGGCGATAACCGCTCCAACCCGATTGCGGCTTGCCGTACCGCGTCGGAGTTGGCCAGGACGCGCGTGGCGTACCGGTTCACATACCGCAGCACCGGCGCCATTCGCCGGGTCGCCTCATTCGGGGTGCTGCGGCGGCTCGAAACGACAGCACAGCCCAACCCGCGCGAGGCGAGCGCGCCAAACATCGACGCTTTGAGCATATACGTGTGGACGATGTCGATCCGGTGCTCGCGGATGTACCGCCGGAGCTGCCGGACCCGCTGCCAGCCGTTCCAGCAGAAAAGCGCGGGCATGGGCAAGACAAGCGTGGCGCACGACAGCGCGCGAAGCTGGGGGCTGTCCTCAAAGCAGCAGATGTGAGGCTCGAACGCACTGCGGTCGAGCCGGCGGACCGTTTCGAGCACCCACCGTTCCGTACCCGCTTCGTGGCCGACCGTGTCGACGCAAACCAGGAGCTTGATGGGCAAGCCTCCGATTATAACGGCGTGGAGGCCGTCAGAGCAGGCAACCAGGCCGGAAACGCTGATAGAATACAGCCGTGATTTCAGGGGTTTGGCCGTGCGAGTGAGGCCTTGGGCCGGGCGGTTGTGCCTGGCCGCGGTATGTTGCGCGCTGGCGGGCTCGGCTGCGCAGGCCCAGAACGGTCCCGTTTACTGGGTCGCGCCGAACGGCAGCGATACGGCGGGCGATGGCTCATCCTCATCACCCTGGGCCACGGTCTCTGCCGCTGTCGCGAAGGCGCCCGACACAGGCGGCACGATCATAGTGCGGGACGGCTTGTACGAGGCTCGCGCGAGCATCGCGCGCAAATTCAAAGCGCCGTTGATCGTGCGGGCCGAACACCCCTACCGTGCGCGCCTGAGGAGCAACGGTACCGTGGCGCTCTCGATCGTGGGCGCCGCGAACGTCGTCGTAACGGGTTTCGACGTCGCGAAGGCCGTCTACCCCAATTCGCCCCTGGCTGCCCAGATCGCCCGATCCGAATCGATTGCCCTCATCGACAACCTGATTCACGACAGCATGAACAACGATGTGCTGAAGGTGAATGAGGGGTCGCGGCAGATCCTCATCCTCGGTAATATCTTCTACAACCAGGAAGGCGCAGCGGGCCAGCATATTGACTTCAACGGCACCGTGGATGTGACCGTGCGGGAGAACATCTTCCTGAACGACCCGAATCCCGCCGGCGCCGACCTCGCGCCCACGCACGGCTTCATCGTGGCTAAGAACTCAGACCAACTGCCGGAGAGCCGCCGAACACACATCGCGGGAAATGTCTTCCTGAATTTCCACGGGAGCACTGGAAGCAACTTCGTTCTTTTCGGGGAAGACGGCCTGACGGTGCATGAGACCCAAGAGGCGCTCGTCGAGAACAACCTGATGATCGGCAATTCGGCCGTGCGCATGCGTTCTCCCCTTGGCGTGAAGGGTTGCCGCGACATCGTGTTCCGAAATAACACGGTTACCGGCGATCTGCCGAGTTCGGCTTTTGGAATGCGCCTGAACAGGGAAGCCGCCAACCAGCGGAACCGCAACATAGGGTTCTACAACAACATCTGGTCCGATCCGGGCGGCACGATGAACAACTTCTCAGACGGTCCGCCGCAGGATTCGATCGGGACGGTGCTGGAGCGGAACCTGTATTGGAATGGCGGCCAGGCGCTGCCCGGTGGTGAGAATCTGACGCCGGCCGCCGATCCGCAAGCGGTCCTGAGAAACCCCCTGCTGCCCTCGCCCGTAGGCCTCACGGTTCCGCGATGGAACGGAGAGACTTTTGCGAGCGGCTCCCAAACGATCCGTCAGGAGTTCGAACGACTGGTCCGGCTCTATGGAACACCTCCGGCCCCGCCGCGGCGGCCCGGCCGGCTCCCCGGCGCCATGCAAGTCCGGGTAATAGGCGGAGCCTCGCTGGAACACGCTCCCAGCGTTGATGTTCTGGGGAGGCCCCGTGGGCTGAATCCCGATTTTGGAGCGGTCCAGGAGGGCGCGCCGGATCTGCCGTTCCGGCTGGTCCTGTTGCGCGAGGAAATGGCGGGCGGCGGAGCCACCACCATGAATCAGGTGATCCTGCGTGCGCCTGCCCCGGCCGGCGGCACGAAAGTGACGCTCACGAGTTCGCACCCCGAGATCGCTCGCGCGCCCTCGACAGTGCTGGTGGAGCCAGGCGCGATGATCGCGCCGTTCAGCATGACAACTTCCGCCGTAGATGAGCCCACGCGCGTGATGTTGAGCGCATCGGGCCCGGACGGTGAGAGCGGCGCCGCCATCGTAGTGACGCCCGTCGGCGTCCGGTCCGTAAATCTGGGGACCGAGTCGGTGACAGCGTCGGCGGAAGTGAGCAGAAACAGTGTTCTATACGACGGCCTCGCGGGTGCGGAGGGCGTCGTAGTCAGCCTGGTGTCCTCACATCCTGAGCTGGTTCAGGCGCCTGAACACGTGACAATCCTGCCGGGGACGTCCTACTCGGAACCGTTCGCGCTGATCACGCGATTCACCCAGCAGCCCGCCACGGTAACGATTACGGCCACCGCCGGACGCTCCTCGGCATCCTCGGAACTCACGCTGACGCCTCCAGTGTTTCGATTATTCATCCGCGACCAGATCTCGGGCGAAGCCATCATTAGGGGGAGCAGCATCACGCTGCACATGCCGGCTCCGGCCGGTGGAGCGGTCGTGGAACTGCGAAATCCGCGGCCTGATCTGCTGGACCTGCCCGCGACGGTGCTGGTGCCCGAAGGCGAGACCTCGGTAGGCTTTGAATTCCCGACCAAGGTAGTGGACGCCGACACAAATCTGGTGATCACGGCGACGTGGGCGGACAGGACCACATCCGTGCCGCTGCGCATCGGTCCGCTGAAGCCGTACTCCCTCACCATCCCCCCAACGGCGCCCGGAGGCGCCCCGGTCTCATTGACGCTGATGATGGGCAGCCTGGGGGCCTCGGCTTTTGAGGTGCAGCTTTCGGCCCCTGAAGGGGCTCCGATCTCGCTCCCGAAGTCGGTGCTCGTGCCGGCGCAGACCTGGTACGTGCGGGTGCCGGTGGAGACCCGGACGGTTGCGGTGCGGACCCCAGTGCGGATCACGGCGACGTACCGTGGGCATTCGATATCGGGAGAGATGACAGTAACGCCGCCGGAACTCGGATCGCTGAAGGCATCCCCGGCGAGTGTACTGCCAGGGCGAACGGTGACCGCGACCGTGGCTCTCAACGGCGCGGCTCCCGAAGGTGGCCTCAAGGTGGATCTCTCGAGTTCGAGCGCCGTACTCGCTCCGCCGTCGTCAATCACGATCCAGGGTGGCGCGACTTCGGCGGCCGTCGATCTGGTGGCAGCCCAGGTATGGGCGCGCACGACCGTTCGGCTTACCGCAGCCTTCGGCGGCACATCACGTTCGGCGGAGGTGACAGTGGCGCCGACCGAGGCGACCAGATTCAGCATGAGCGCGAGCGTCGCCGGAGGGAGTAACGGCGCGATGGGGTCGCGTGTGCTTCTGAACGCTCCCGCGCCCGACGGCACGCGGGTCCGGCTGGGGAGTTCACATCCCGCCGTGGCCTCGGTGCCGGCTGAGATCGAAGTACCAGCGGGTAAGGACTTCGCAACGTTCGACGTCACGACCTTTCCCGTGCGCGAGCCCGTCGTCGTAAGGATTACGGCCACTTTGAATTTGGCTGCGATCGCGGCGGAATTGACTGTGACGCCTCCGGCTGTGAACCTGATCACCTTGTCGCCAGCGGAGATCCAGGGCGGCCAGGGCAGCGCGTCGAGCGTCGCCTACCTCTCGGCGCCCGCATTCGAGGAAGGCTTGCGGATCGCGTTTGTAAGCTCGAACCCGGACGTGGTGCCGCACCCCGCAGACGTAACGGTGCCGGCGGCTGCGAGATATGTGCGATGGGCTTACGCTACGAAAGCGGTCACGGCGGAGACGCTAATCACAATCACGGCGACCGGCGGCGGAAGATCGGTTGCCGCCGTTTTGAAGGTCAAGCCGTGAACGGACGCCCGGCAGTTTCGGCAAGCCGGCGATTCCGGCGCCCGCTCCCGACGGAGAGGGGCGTGGCCGCGGACGTCTGATGCGCGACCTGCTGCTGATTGCCTATCACTACCCGCCGAATACGGCCGCTGGGGCAGCACGCCCCGCCCGGTTCGCGAAGTACCTGCCACAGTTCGGCTACAGAGCGCGCGTCTTGACGGCGACGGGTTCGGGCGAAGATGTCCGGCTCGTGGCGGACAGCCGGCCGTGGTGGACGAAGCGCCTCTGGCGGCTGGCTCCCGAGACCGGACTCACCTGGGCCGGGCCGGCGGCACGGCAAGCCGAAACATTGGCACGAGCCGGCTTACCAGCGATGCTCTCCACAGCGCCCCCGATGGCGGCGCATGCGGCGGCGCTGCTCGTGAAGCGGCGTGTTCCGCCTATCAAGTGGATCGCGGACTTCCGCGACCCGCTGGTGGGTTCTCCCGGGCGCGTCTTCCCGGTGCAGCGGCTGTTCGATCCCTATCTGGAGCGGGCGATCTTCCGGAATGCGGACGCCGTGCTTGCAAACACGGATGCCGTCGGCGATATGTGGCGCGAGCGGTATCCGCAATGGCGCGAGAAGATTTTCGTCATCTGGAACGGCTACGATCCAGAAGAGACACTCGAGCCGGCTGCGGTTCCGCCTCGTGGCTACAGGCTGCTGCTCCACGTCGGCGATCTTTACACCCAGCGGCATCCCGGGCCCGTAGTGGACGCGCTCGAGCGCACCGGCGCGGCAGCGGGGCTGCGATTGCGGCTGATCGGAGCGCCGCCGGAGGACACGGGCGAACCGGAACGGTACAGTCGCGCGGTGGAAGCCGGGCTGGTGGAGTTTCTTCCGCGCGTAAGCCGCGCAAAGGCGAACGCTGCCATGGCGGCAGCCGATTACCTGCTCTTGCTCGACATGCGGCGAGCGGGCGGGGCGCTCCAGTTGCCTTCCAAGCTGTTCGATTACGTGCGGATCGGCCGGCCGATTCTGGCTCTGACAGACCGGAACTCGCCGGCCGCGCGGGTCCTGGAGCGGAGCGGCATCCCCAACGTCG
>DATMXS010000396.1:0-3644 GCA_035561355.1 Bryobacteraceae bacterium
GGTGAATGCCGCAGCCCAGCACCAACTCGGCACTTGGGGCACCAGCCGCTCCGCGGTCAGCGAAGCGTAGATGACGCTCAGTGTCGGGATGAGAAAGTAATCGAGGATCATTGCCCAGCCGGCCAGAAAGCCGGCGTGCGCGTTGAGCCCCTTCTGCGCGTAGGTGTAAGTGGAGCCCGCAGAAGGAAAAACAGCCGCCATCCTTCCGTAACTGGCGGCCGTGAAGAGCATTGCGACCATCGCCACGACATAACTCAGTGCGATATGGCCGCCTGAAAGTTGCTGGACGATGCCGAAGACGGGATAGGGCGCCGTCGGCGTCAGAATGACGAGGCCATAGAGGACCAGGTCACGCCTCGACAGGACTCTCCGCAGGCGCGGCGGTCCGGCTGTGGATGTTTCAGGCAACCCGGCCTCCATTGAAGAAAAGGGGCGGACGGGTTAGACCCCGTCCGCCGCGGAAAGACTTAGAACGAAACGCGCAGCGAAAACTGAACGATGCGCGGCTCGTTGGCCTGCACGGAAAGATCAACCAAACCCGTCGTTCCATTCGGACCGTTGTTGTAGGGATGATTGAACGCATTGACGAAGTCGGCTGTGAAGCGCATCTTAACGCGCTCGGTGACAGCGATGTTCTTGAACAGCGAGATATCGCTGGTGAAGGCACTCGGTCCGAGCAAGAAAGCGCGCGAGTTCCAGTTCACCGTATCCGTGATGCTCGTGCTGCGGACAGTGCCGTCCGCGAGGGTCTGCGGCACTTTGTTGTCGAAATTCGGGCCGAGCGGACGGGCAAGCCGCTGGGAACGGCCCAGTGGTACTAGTTTCTGGAGAGCGCTCTGGTCCACGCCGGTCGCCAGCGCAGGATTGAAATCGCCGGCCCACCACAGCATCTGCCGGCGTCCGCCGAAATTGAGCTCGAGCCGCTGATCGGGAGACAGCGATGGGTTCCCGAACAGATACAGCCCTGAGCTAACCCCCGTCCAGAAGCCGCTGCGCCATTGGCCGATGCCGGCGATCTGCCAGCCGCCAATGAGTGTGTCGATCGCCTTGGAGACGTTCCCGCCGAACTTCTGGCCCTTGCCGAAGGGCAGGTCGTAAACGCCGTTCCAGCGGTACTGGTGCGGCGGGATGTTGGTTGAGTTCTGGTAGCCGAGTTTCAGGCGGTCATCGTAGCTGCTGCTGCCGCCGCCCAGAAGCTGGATGGACTCAGGCACCTGGAACACACCGTTGGTGGAGTTGATGTTGCCGCCGCCGCTTTCGAACCCTGGCGCGTCGGATGTAGTCAGCGCGCGGGTAAAGACGTAGAACCACTGGAACGCGAGGCCCTTAGTGAAACGGCGCTCCACTTCCGCCTGCAGCGAGTGCGTGTTGGAGTAGCCGGTCTTATTGGTCGCGTTGTTGATGTTCCACTCTTCGTTCGCGCGCAGAAGATCGCGGTTGCCCGGAGGCGCCAGTTTCGTGCGCGCGACGTAGTTGTACTCCGCTTCGCGCGAGTTCGCGCTGAACTTCTGTTCCATGCCCGAGCCGTGCGTACCGATGTAGCTGAGGCGGAGCGAAGTCATGTTCATCAGTTCGCGCTCCACGGTGAAGTGCCAGGACTGCGCACGGCCGTCGCGCCAGTTATTCGCATCCATCGGTACAAACCCGCGCGCGCCCAGCGGCAGCTCCACGACACCCTGCGTGTCGATCGTGGCGTTGCCGATAAAGTAAGAACTGCTCGGCGCGGTCCGGACACCGTAGCTCCCAGTGCCGTCCTTCGTCGAGATCGGATTCTCGTAGCGCAGGTTGAACGGCGGGTTCGTGCGGGAGGCCTGCAGGATCTGGGAAAGCGGCATTGTCCAGAAGTACTCGCCGTAGCTGCCGCGAACAACCGTGTTCTTGTTCAGCTTATATGCGAACCCGACTCGGGGTCCGAAATTGTTGTTGTCTGAGGGGATCAGGGCGCCGGGCAGGCCGGCCTCCTCGGCAGTTTTCCAGCTCAGGCCGCGGTTGGCCCAACTTTGCAGCATGGACGGAGGAAGTCCCGGAATGTCCTCCATCTTCGTGTTGTGAGGCGTGACTACCTGGAGCCCGCTTCTCAGTGGGTTCAAGTCGAGGTTGACGAGACGGTCAAACTTCTCCTTGTACGGCGTCCAGCGGTCGTAGCGAAGTCCGAGAGTCAACGTCAGCTTCGAACTCACCTTCCATGTGTCTTCCGCGTACAGCCCGACTTCCTTCTGCCGGAAGTAGAAGAAGCCGCGGTTGAACGATGCCGAGTAGTAGCTGGGCAGGCCGAGCGCGAGGCTCGCCATACCGTCGCCCGTGTGAGACAACGCATCGTCGCTGGCCGGATCGTACTGCGAGGTCCAACTGGGGCCGAAGTCGTGTTCGCCCATGGCCTGCTGCAATTCTCGGATGTTGTTCTGTTCCTGCCTGTACTGCCCGCCCAGCTTGAACGTATGTGCACCGTTAACCCAGGTGAGATTCGGCTGCAGCACATAGGCCGTCAGCTTCTCTTCCTTGCGGTTGTCAGCATCGTACGAGAAGTACGTGTTCCAGTCATTGTCGCTGTGCACGTACATCGTTGGCCATCCGCCTTCACCGAACGGATTCGGCAGGCCCAGCTTGTTCGCCCACTCGGTACTGTCCGCCATCGTACCGGAACTCTTGGGTGCGCGGTGCACCGCCGCCATGATCTCGCCGACCATGGTCGGGCTGAAGGTGCGGGTGTACCGGATGTTGCCGTTGTAGACCTTCGCATCGTTGCGGCTGGTGCCGTACCCGTTGGTGATGTCCTCGCGCGGCGCTCCATACACGCCGCCCAACTTCGTGAACAGGCGGCGGGAGTAGGTGACGCGGCCGTTGAGCGTATTCCGGTCGTTGAAGTTGTGGTCGCCGCGAAACGTGAGGCTATTCGTATCCGTCTTCGCTGGGTAGATGGCCTGCATGTTGAACCCCAGATAGGGATTCTGGTTGCTGGTCGCCGGGTGCGTAACGCTCTCCATCGTTTTCAGGAACGGGTTCAGCCTGGCGGTGGGGATGACGTTGTTCGCGAATGGCAGACGGGTCCCATTCGCGCCAGTGGTCAGGGGATCGTAGATAGGGTATTTGTTCCCGTTATTATCGGTCGCGTTGCTGAAATCGCCGGCAAACATCTGCGCCGTGGGAACTTTATCTTCGTAATATGCCTTCTCCCTTTGGCGCAGCCCCTCATAGGCGGCAAACCAGAACGTCTTGTTCCGGCCGTCCACGAGCTTGGGGATGAACACAGGACCGCCGGCAGAAGCGCCGAACTCATTGCGCGCGAGGAACGCGGCCGTGTTGCCGTCCTGCCGCTTACGTGCCCGCAGGCCCGCGCCGTTGTTACGGAAGGTCTCGAACAGACTTCCGTGAAGTTCGTTCGTGCCTCCCTTGGTGACCACCGTAATGGTCGAAGGACGCGCGGATTGCGCTCCGCTGCCCACCGTTTCGATGCGGAACTCCTGCACCGTGTCGAGTCCGGGCTGGACCCGCGAGATGCCGCCGCCAAAACGGTCCACCATGGAAACGCCGTCCAGAGTCATTTCAGTGGCGCCGACCTTCATGCCGTTGACGCGCGGGTTACCGCCGCCGACCACGCCCGGCGTCAGGTCGAACAGGTTCGTGATCGAACGGCCGTTCAGCGG
>DATMXS010000397.1:0-13756 GCA_035561355.1 Bryobacteraceae bacterium
GCTCGAGGGCACCGAAGTGCTACTCGAAGCCGCCGAGGTGGTGCGCGCGGACGAACTCGAAGTCCGCGAAGATGTGGGGCTGCTGAACCGGCTGAGTGCGTTTCGAAGTGACGCGGTGCCCGAAGCCGAGCTCATACCTGAGCCGGCTCCCGCGGTGCCGCCGCCTGCCGAAGCGGATGTACCGCCAGATGTGCCGCCCGACGACCCTGAGCCGCCCGAAGAAGTACCCGATGAGGAGTTGCCGCCCGAGCTGCCCGTGCTGCTCCTGCCGCTACTGCCACCGCTGTTTCCGCCGCCACCTCCGCCTCCGCCCCCGCCGCTCCTCGGGCCTCCGCGCCTGCCAGAGAGTTGCGGCGCCAGAAGCGATCCGAAGCGCTCCGGCGCAATAACGCCGGTGAGGCGGAACGTGCGGTCCAGGCTACCGGCACGAACGCGGGCCGTGCGGACAGCCGCCGTCGCCGAAGTCTCGCCGGTTTGCGAAGGTGTGTCCGGCCTGGCCTGCCAGTAGAGTCCCGTGACTCCCAACAGAAGACCAAGCGTTACCCACAGACCGGCCCGGCCTCTGCCGCGCCTCTCAGATTCGTGATTGGATTTCATCCGCATGGTTACGGGTCCACCGGGCACAACTACGCCCGGCTTCGCTTCTCAGGTTTCCCTTGAATGGATAAAGACGGAAAGCGCCTCTAAAAGGTTAGCCCAAAAGCGAAAAAGCCATACGGAGGCTGTAAACGGCGTTCAGTGCCGAAGCGTTCAGAGAACGCAAAGAACCACCCTGCCGCGCCGAAGCCGCGCCTTTAAACAGAAAGAGCGCAGGCACGGACCATTGAAGGCTCGGACCTGCGCTCGTATGTCTGCTATCTGCGCCGCTACCCGCTCATCGCAGCCAGGAACTCGGCGTTGGACCGCGTTTTGCCGAGTTTGTCCTGCAAAAGCTCCATTGCCTCCACCTGCGACAAGGGGGACAGCACCTTGCGCAGCACCCAAACGCGGTTCAGTTCCTCCCGCGGCTGGAGCAACTCTTCCTTACGGGTGCCGCTCTTATTGATATCGATGGCCGGGAAGACGCGCTTGTCTACGAGTTTTCGGTCAAGATGGATTTCCATATTGCCGGTACCCTTGAACTCTTCGAAGATCACGTCGTCCATACGGCTGCCGGTATCGATCAGGGCCGTCGCAATGATGGTCAGCGAGCCGCCCTCTTCGATGTTGCGCGCCGCACCGAAGAACCGCTTCGGGCGCTGGAGGGCGTTCGAATCGACGCCGCCCGAGAGCACCTTGCCCGAGGGCGGGACGATGGTGTTATAAGCTCGTGCGAGACGCGTAATCGAATCGAGCAGGATTACGACGTCACGCTTGTGCTCCACCAACCGCTTCGCCTTCTCGATAACCATTTCGGCCACCTGGACATGGCGGGCCGCCGGCTCGTCGAAGGTTGAACTGATTACTTCACCCCGGACCGAGCGCTGCATGTCCGTAACTTCCTCAGGACGCTCGTCGATGAGCAGCACGATCAGCACGATCTCGGGATGGTTGGCCGTGATCGAGTTCGCGATGCTCTGCAACATCATGGTTTTCCCGGTGCGCGGGGGCGATACGATCAGCCCGCGCTGCCCCTTGCCGATGGGGGTCAGCAGATCCATGATCCGGCCGGAGTAGTTGTCTTTCGCCGTCTCGAGCTTGATGCGCTCGTTCGGGTAGAGCGGCGTCAAGTTATCGAAGAAGATCTTGTTACGGGCTTCCTCGGGCGGCTCGAAGTTGATCGCGTCGACCTTGATGAGGGCGAAGTACCGCTCACCTTCCTTGGGCGGCCGGATCTGGCCGGAGATGGTATCTCCGGTTCTCAGATCGAAACGGCGGATCTGTGACGGCGAAACGTAGACGTCGTCGGGACCGGGAAGGTAGTTGTACTCGGGAGCGCGAAGGAAGCCGAAGCCGTCCGGCAGACACTCGAGGACGCCTTCAGAGAAGATTAGCCCGCTCTTCTCGGCTTGTGCCTGGAGGATCTTGAAGATCAGCTCTTGTTTGCGTAAGCCCGACGTGCCGGCCAAGCCCAAGTCCTTGGATATATTGTTGAGCTGCTGGATGCTCATGTCTTTGAGCGCCACCAGATCCAAGGTCGGAGTCTTTTCGGCCACGCCGTTCTTTTGGGGAGTTACGTTGCCGCGCCCCTTGCGGGCGCCGGCCTGAGGAGGAGCGCCGGTTGGTGGGGACTGCTGTTGGGCCTGCGGCTTTTCCTCCTGAGCCTGCTGGTTCAGGGTCTGTTCTGGGTTCTCCATATCGCTTGCCAAATTTCCTTCGCTCCCTGGCCGGTCACGGCTGAAAACGGGATGGGTTCAGAACCGTCTCCCATTTCCCTCCGGATCGCCGCCAGACCGCGCATTCGTTCCGACTGGTTTAACTTGTCAAATTTGGTAGCCACCACAAGGTAGCGCCGCTCGTGGAACTCCAACCAGTCCTTCAGTTCCACGTCTTTATCCATCCAGCCCCTGCGGGCATCCAGTAGCAGGATCGAGACTGCGAGTCTCTGCCGTTCCAGCAGGTACGCCTCTACCAACTCCCGCCAGGACGCCTGCATTTCGCGGGGAACCCGGGCGTATCCATAGCCCGGCAGGTCCGCGAATTGGAGTTGCTCGTCCACACGATAAAAGTGAATCAACCGGGTGGCGCCCGGCGTGCTGCTGGTCTTCGCGAAGCGGCGGCCACCGAGCAGGCAGTTCAGTAGGCTGGACTTGCCCACATTGCTTCTACCGAGAAAAGCAATCTCCGGCAGTTCCTCCATTGGGAACTGGGCCGGGCGGGCTGCCCCTATTATATACCGCACATCCACAGGTGTTTGCTCGCTTCGGCGGCTTGGCGGCCCGAGGTTCCGAACCGGAACGCACGAGCCGCAAGCCACAGATCCTAATGCAACTTCTCTTCTGCGGGCGGGTTGGCTTCAAGCGCCGGGGGAGCCGGCAGGGGAAACGCCTCGATCTCCCGCTCGAGAGCGATCTTCAACACCTCGTCCATCGAGGAAACGAAGTGCAGCTTCATTTCGGACCGGACGTTCTCCGGGATATCGGGCAGATCCTTCTCGTTATCGCGAGGTACGATCGCTTCCCGGATTCCGTGGCGGATGGCCGCCAGCAACTTCTCTTTCAGTCCCCCGATGGGCAGCACGCGGCCGCGCAGAGTGATTTCGCCGGTCATCGCCACGTCGCACCGCACCGGGATCCTGGTGAGCGCACTCGTGATCGTTGTCGCCAGCGTAATACCGGCCGACGGCCCGTCTTTCGGGATTGCACCTTCAGGGACGTGGATGTGTATGTCGAGGTTGCGGTAAAACTCGCGCGGGAGCCCGAGCTGGTTTGCCCGGGACCGTATATAGCTCATCGCGGCATGGGCGGATTCCTGCATGACGTCGCCGAGCTTGCCGGTGATTGTCAGCTTGCCCTTGCCGTCCATGATCGTGCACTCGGTGGTCAGCAACTGCCCGCCTACCTCTGTCCATGCGAGTCCGATGGCCGCGCCGACCTCGTTGCATTTCTCAACCTCGAGGTCCCGGAACTTCTCGGGCCCAAGGTACTCCGATACCGTTCCCGCCTTGATGACCTGGGTGGGAACCTCTGTCTTTGGTTCGCCGCTATCGGCATCCACTACCTTTCGGGCGACCTTCCGGCAGATGTTGCCGATTTCGCGCTCCAGGTTTCGAACGCCGGCTTCCCGTGTATAGGACTGGATCAGCGTCTGGATACCTTCGTCGCTGAACTGGATACGCTGCTCGTCCAGACCCGTTTCCTTGCGCTGCTTACTGACGAGGAACCGCTTCGCGATTTCGAGTTTCTCGGGCTCGGTATAGCCCGAAAGGCGAATCACTTCCATGCGGTCCTGAAGTGCAGGCGGAATCGTGTGCAGTACGTTAGCCGTGCAGATGAAGAATACCTGGCTAAGGTCATACTCGACGTCCAGGTAATGATCCGTGAACATCCAGTTCTGCTCCGGATCCAGCACTTCGAGTAGCGCCGCGGAAGGATCACCCCTGAAGTCCATCGACATCTTATCGACTTCGTCCAGCATGAAGACCGGGTTGCGCGTGCCGGCCTTGCGCATGTTCTGAAGGATTTGGCCGGGCAGCGCACCAATGTACGTCCGCCGGTGACCGCGAACCTCGGCCTCATCCCGGACGCCGCCGAGCGAGAGCCGGATGAACTTGCGACCGGTCGCCTTCGCGATCGACATTCCGAGCGAGGTCTTGCCGACGCCGGGAGGCCCAACGAAGCATAGAATCGAACCGCGCGGGTTCTTCACCAAGCGGCGTACGGCGAGGAACTCGAGGATGCGCTCTTTGATCTTCTCCAGACCGTAGTGATCGCTCTCGAGCACCTGCTGCGCAAACTTGAGGTCGCGAATCTCGCGCGACTTCTGCTTCCATGGCACTGCGAGCAGCCACTCGAGGTAGTTGCGGGAAACAGTGGATTCGGCCGACATCGGCGGCATCGCTTCGAGCCGCTTCAGCTCCGCCATCGCCTTCTCGAAGGCGTCCTTGGTCATCCCGGCGTCTTCGATCTTCTTCTTCAACTCGTCGAGTTCGCTCTTCTCGCCGCGGCCCAGTTCCTTCTGGATGGCCTTGATCTTCTCGTTGAGGTAGTACTCTTTTTGCGCGCGCTCCATCTGGCGCTTCACGCGCCCCTGGATGGTGCGGTCGACGTTCAGTTTCTCGATCTCAATATCAAGCAGATCGGCGACGCGAGTCAGGCGCTCCACCGGATCGAAGATCTCAAGCAGTTCCTGCTTTTCCTCGAGGGTGAGCTGAAGGTTCGCCCCTACGGTATCGGCGAGCTTGCCCGGATCTTCCACCCGGATCGCAGCGATCATCGTCTCGTAGTTGAGGTTCTGGCTCAGCTTGATGTACTGCTCGAAGAGCGTGCTGACCCGTGAAACCAGCGCTTCGAGTTGCGGGCCGGGCTCCACTTTGAACTGCTGCGTCCGGACAACGGCGCGGAAGAAGCCCTCGTCGTCAGTGACCGAAACGATTCGGCCGCGCTCGACGCCTTCGACGAGAACTTTGATGTTACCGTCCGGCAAGCGGAGGCTCTGGACGATGTTCACCACAGTCCCGACTTCGAAAATGTCCTCGGGCCGCGGCTCGTCCACTGATGCATCGTGCTGCGTTGCCAGAAAGATCTTCTTATCGCCGGCCAACGCCTCCTCGAGCGCACGGACGCTCGATTCGCGTCCGACCACGAATGGGGTCATCATGTGCGGAAAGATGACCACGTCCCGGACGGGCATCATCGGCAAACGCTTGGTATCCGATTTTTCCTTGGAAGTAAGCATTGGGTAAACCGTTCTTGGGATGCAGGACAAAGGCCAGAAGGTTCGCCGGTACGGGCCGGAGTCCCAGTTCCGGCCCGCGGCGGATCGGTATAAGCAGTTGAATTCAGAGCAGACGCGTGGGAAACCTAGCCCGCCTTCTCAAGCAGGGCCAAGCTGATCTTTTGCGTCACAACCATCTCCTTGGTGACAACGAACTCGCGCACCTTCTTGTATGACGGGAGATAGTACATCAGATCCAGCATCAGGTCCTCGAGGATCATCCTGAGGCCCCGGGCGCCGACCTTGCGTTCCATTGCAAGCACGGCAATGGCTTCCAAGGCATCGTCGCTAAATTTCAGTCTAACATTTTCGAACTCGAAGAGCCGTTGGTACTGTTTGGCGATCGCGTTCTTCGGTTTGGTCAGGATTTGAACCAGCGCATCCTTGTCCAACTCTTCGAGAACGCCTACCACCGGCATGCGGCCGATGAACTCCGGGATGAACCCGAACCGGATCAGGTCAACAGGCTGGATCCGCGCGAGCAGATCGGTATCCCGGCGGAAGTTTTGCCCGGGCCCCCTGCCGTCCTTCTGGTCCTCCGGCGACAAAAAGCCCATCGACTTCTTGCCGACGCGCCGGCTGATCACCTTCTCGAGGCCTACAAACGCACCTCCGCAGATGAAGAGGATGTTCGTCGTGTCGATCGGCGTGAACTCCTGGTGGGGATGCTTTCGCCCTCCCTGGGGTGGAACGTTTGCGACTGTGCCCTCCAGGATTTTGAGGAGCGCCTGCTGGACGCCTTCGCCAGAAACATCGCGCGTAATCGACGGGTTTTCATCCTTGCGGCTGATCTTATCGATCTCGTCGATGTAGATGATGCCCTGCTGTGCACGCTGGACGTCCCAGTCCGCGTTCTGAAGCAATCGCAGGATGATGTTCTCGACATCCTCGCCCACATAACCCGCTTCCGTGAGCGTTGTCGCGTCTACGATCGCGAATGGTACGTCGAGGATGCGCGCCAGGGTTTGAGCCAACAGCGTCTTGCCGGAACCGGTGGGGCCGATGAGCAGGATGTTGCTCTTGGCCACCTCCACATCCCCGGTGCGCTGCTTATTCATGTGGATGCGCTTGTAGTGGTTGTAAACCGCCACGGCAAGCTTCTTTTTTGTCGGGTCCTGCCCTATGACGTACTGATCAAGGTACTCCTTCAATTCAAGGGGCTTTGGCAGTTTATGAGGCGCTGCGTAAGGGGCGTCGTGGCGATCGTCCTCAAGGATCGAGTTGCACACAGCGATGCATTCATCGCAGATGTACGCTCTGGGAAAATCACTTGGGGAGGAGATCAGCTTGCCTACGACGTCCTGGCTCTTGTGGCAGAACGAGCACCGCAACGGCTCATCAGAACCAGTACGTTTCATAGGGTGGCTCCCGAACCGTCGGTGTTACCGGCAAAATGCATATACGGGATCTGTTCTTATTATCCCGCGAACGCGGGATCTCAGCAATCACCAAGATGCGGGGGGCCGGGCGGAAGTCCAACGATCGCAGAGAATTAACCGAGATTAATCATAATCGGGCGACTCGGCGCACTCTTACCCTGTGCTCAGAGTGACGCGCGCGGGCGATCTTCGGTTTCCCCATCCGCAGAATCGGGGGAAACGACACATATCGGCTCCCCCCACATCAATTCTCTACTCCGCCACTTTGCGAGCTTGCTCGAACAGGAACGAAAGCGCCTTTTCCGTTCGGATCCGGGCGGCGATCCTGCCCAGGCCGCCTTCCTTCTCGAGCCGCATCCTCACGGCGGCGACGGGCTCTCGCTCCTGCCGGGCAAAGCGAGCCACTTCCTTATCGACCTCGTCATTGGTCGCGTGGATCTGCTCGGCATCGGCGATCCGATGCACCAGCAGCGACGCCTTCACGTCCTTCACTGCACGCTCTCGCTGGGATTCCTTAATCTTTGCCCAGTCGAGCTTCACTTTGCTCGGATCAACGCCCTGTGCGGCGAGCTCGTGGAGATGGCGCTCCACTTGACTCTCGATCTGCCGCTCGATGTAGGCGTCCGGCACCGGAAAGTCGTGCATCTCGACGAGAGCATCGACGATCTTGTTCTTCGCCTCCTGCTGTGCGACGTACTGGCGCTCGGTGAAGATGGCGGTGCGGACGGCCTCGCGGAGTTCGCCGAGGTTCTTGAAATCACCCACGTCGCCCGCAAACTCGTCGTTCAGCTCCGGCAGCTCTTTCTTCCTAAGGACCTTCAGGGCGGCGTGGAACCGGACGGTCTTGCCTGCGATCTTCTCGTTGCCGTAGTCCTCGGGATAAAGAACGTCGAAGTCCTTCTCCTCGCCCGGGTTCATGCCGCGAAGATTCTCGCTGAAACCGGCCAGGGTTTCTTCGCCGCCGATCAGTAGCGTGACCTCGTCCTGGTTGATCGGGGGATTCACGCCCGCGAGGCTGTTGAGCGACAGAACGGCGTAATCGCCATCCTCGGCCGGCCGGGGCTCGATGGCGACGAATTCGGCCTTCTGCTCCCGAATCGCGTCGATGCGCTTGTCAATCTCCTCGTCGCTGACCTCGGGCTCGCTGTACTTCACCTCGACGCCCTTGTAGTCCTTCAACTCGAACTGCGGCGCGACCTCGAACTCGGCTTTAAACCGCAGCGGTTCGCCGGGGTGGAAGTGCACCTCGGTGATGCTGGGCGTACCGACGACCGCGAGCCCCTCTTCCTCCGCACGCTTGAAGAAGTGCTTCGGCAGCAGCTTATCGAGCACCTCCTGCCGGATGTCTTCCTGGAAACGGCGGCGGATCAGGTCCGTCGGCACCTTGCCGGGCCGGAAACCGGGGATCCGGACACGCTTCTTGAGAGACTCGACGGCGCGCTCGGTTTCACTGTCTACATCAACAACCGGAACGGTCAATTCGAGCGTTTGCTTCAGATTCTGGGCTTCAGCCAAGAGACAACCTCCATGTCCTGTCGTAGCGGGAGGAAACGGCGGGACTTCGCCTAAGAGATTATGGTACCTCAACTTGCACCCGATTCAGGGGGACACGCTCACGGCGCGCCCCCCTTTCGCGTGCGCGAACTCTCAGCCCTCCACCGCCGCGGTCACGATGCTCCGGGCTTCCGACACGATCCTGTCCAGATGCAATGGTCCATTGAAGCTCTCGGCGTAGATCTTGTAGATGTTCTCGGTGCCGGAGGGCCGCGCGGCGAACCAGCCATTCTCGGTGACCACTTTCAGCCCGCCGATAGGCGCATTGTTGGCCGGCGCGCGCGTGAGCTTCGCTACGATCCGCTCACCCGCGAGATCGGCAGCCGCAACCGCAGCCGGATCGAGAGCCCCGAGCCGCTTCTTCTGGTCGGGAGTGGCCGGCACGTCGATACGTACGTAGCTGGGCGCTCCAAAGCGCTCGGTCAACTTCATGTAGTGCTCACCCGGATCCTTGCCTGTACGGCCGGCGATCTCCGCAGCGAGCAGGTTCAGAAGAATGCCATCCTTGTCCGTCGTCCACACGCGGCCTTCACGTTCCAGGAAACTCGCGCCTGCGCTCTCCTCTCCTCCGAAGCAGATCGAGCCATCGAACAGGCCCGGGGCGAACCACTTGAACCCGACCGGCACTTCCGCCAGCCGCCTGCCCGCTGCCTGAACCACCCGGTCGATGATGCTGCTCGAGACCACCGTCTTGCCAACTGCCGAATGCGGACTCCAGGCGGGACGGTGCAGAAGATATGAAATGGCAACGGCCAGGTAGTGATTTGGATTCATCAGTCCGGCGGAGGGCACGACAATGCCGTGCCGGTCCGAATCGGGATCGTTGCCGAAAGCCACGTCAAACCGGTCCTTCAAGGCTACGAGGCCAGCCATTGCATATGGGCTCGAGCAGTCCATTCTGATCTTGCCGTCGTGGTCCACAGTCATGAATTGGAACGTGGGGTCGAGCTTGTCGTTCACGACGTCGATGTTCAATCCATACTCGGCCGCAATCGGTTTCCAGTAATCGAGCGACGCGCCGCCCAGGGGATCGACCCCGATTTTGAGCCCGCTTCCCCGAATAGCATCCATGTCGATGGCGGTCCGGAGTGCACGCACGTAGGGACCGATGTAGTCGTGCTCGTGAATGGACGAGCGGCTCGCGGTCCGTAGGACCTGGCGGTTTCCCGCGCGCAGCAGCTCATTCGCCCGGTCCTGAATGACGTTGGTGACGTCCGTATCCGCAGGCCCGCCGTTGGGCGGGTTGTACTTGAAGCCGCCGTCCGCCGGCGGATTGTGCGACGGGCTGATGATGACACCATCGGCGCGAGCCGTGCTCGAGCGGTTGTGAGCGAGAATTGCGCGCGAGATCACTGGCGTAGGCGTCGCGCCGCCATCCCGCTGCATGTAGGTTTCGACGCCATTCGCCGCGAGCACCTCGACCGCGGTCCGTTGCGCCGGATCCGAGAGGGCGTGCGTGTCCTTGCCAAGGAACAGCGGGCCGGCGATCCCCGTGGCCTTGCGATAATCGCAGATGGCCTGCGTGATTGCCAGGATGTGCTGTTCGGTGAAGGTGCAGTCGGCGGTGGAGCCGCGATGCCCGCTGGTGCCGAACGATACGAGCTGGCGCGGATCGCCCGGGCTGGGTTTGAGTGCGTAATAGGCCCGTTCCAGAGCGGCCGGATCAATCAGCATATCGGGAGTGGCGGGTTTGCCCGCCATCGGATGAGCCATAAACGATGAGCACCCCTCGATCTGATTCTCGCAAGCGCGCGACCAAAATTGTCGCCACACTCGGACCTGCTACTGACGGCCCTGGCGCGATCGCGCGCCTGCTCCGTGCGGGCGTGGACGTATTCAGGCTGAACATGTCCCACGGCAGCCAGGAAGAGCACGGCCGTCGAATCGCCGAGATTCGCGCCGCCACTACCGAGGCCGCGATCCTCGCCGATCTGCAAGGCCCGAAGATTCGCCTCGGCAGGTTTGAAGGCGGCACGGCTGTTCTCGAGACCGGCGCAGCGTTTACGATCACCACGGAAGAAATGACCGGGAACCAGGAACGCGCCTCGACCACCTACGCTGACTTCGCCCGCGATGTGAAACCCGGCGACACGGTCCTGCTTGCCGATGGCGCTGTCGAGCTCCGGGTCCTCTCGACAGACGGCGTATCGGTTGGCTGCGAAGTCGTCTCGGGCGGGAGCATCGGTGACCGCAAAGGCATCAACTTGCCCGGAGTGGCCGTGAGCTCGCCGTCCCTGACGGAAAAGGACCGCGCCGATCTCGCCTTCTGCACGGAACGGGGCGTAGATCTCATCGCGCTCTCATTCGTCCGCAGCGGCGACGATCTTCAGGAATTGCGCGCGGCAGTGCCGGACGGCACACCGATCGTCGCCAAGATCGAGAAGCCCGAAGGCTGGCGCAACCTCGAATCGATTCTCGACGTGGCAGACGGCATCATGGTGGCTCGCGGCGACCTCGGGGTCGAAATGCCTTTGGATGAGTTGCCCTACATTCAGAAATCGATCATCAAGGCGGCGCGCCGGCGCGGGCGTTTTGTAATCACGGCAACGCAGATGCTGGAGAGCATGATCGAAAACGCGGCGCCGACGCGGGCCGAGGTGAGCGACGTCGCGAATGCGATCTTCGATGGATCCGACGCCGTGATGCTCTCGGGCGAGACGTCGATCGGCAAGTATCCGGAGGCCGCGGTGGAGATGATGGCGCGGATCGCACTCCAGGCCGAAGCACACCGCGAATTCGGCACCTGGGAAGACCTTCACGAGAAGGCCCACGGGTGCGACCCGGAGATCGTGGCGGGCGCTGCGTATCAGTGTGCACTCGCGGCCGGTGTGCGCGCGATTGCGGTGTTCACAATGAGCGGCTCGACCGCGCGCCTGATCTCGCGACTGCGCCCGCCGGTGCCAGTCTACGCATTCACTCCTTCGCAGGAGATGGCAAGGCGACTCGCGGTCAACCATGGCGTCCGCCCCGTAGTGACGCCGGGATTGGAGAGCACGGACGAGATCTTCGCGCAAGTGAACCGTGTCTTGAAGGAGAGAAACTGGGCGCGGACGGGAGAAGCCGTCGTGATCGTGGCGGGTATCCCGATAGGACGCCCCGGCTCCACTAATCTGCTGAAGGTTCACCGGGTGGCGTAGCGGGAAATCGAATCCTGGTTGCCCCTACGTTCCCTCGCTCCAACTCGCGAGGTAGTGTTCCTGCTCGGGGGTCAGCCGGTCGATCTTCACACCCATCGATTCCAGCTTCATTTTCGCGACCTTTTTGTCGAGCTCCTCGGGAACCGGGTAGACCTTCTTCTCCAGATTTTTCGCGTTCTGAACGAGGTACTCCACCGAGAGCGCCTGGTTGGCGAAGCTCATGTCCATTACCGAGGCCGGATGTCCTTCGGCTGCCGCGAGGTTAATCAAGCGGCCTTCGCCCAGCACATAGATGCGGCGCCCGTCGCGGAGCGCAAACTCCTCGACGAACTCGCGCATGGGGCGGCGTGACGACGCCATCTTGCCTAGCGTCTCGAGATCGATCTCGACGTTGAAGTGACCAGAGTTGCAGAGAATCGCGCCGCTCTTCAGCTTCTCGAAGTGCTCACGCGTGATGACGCTTTTGTTGCCGGTCAGCGTGCAAAAAACGTCCCCGATCTCGGCCGCGTCGCTCATTGACATCACGCGGAAGCCGTCCATCACGGCTTCGATGGCCTTGGTCGGATCGATCTCCGTGACGATGACGCTCGCACCCAGCCCGCGCGCGCGATTCGCAAACCCGCGGCCACACCAGCCGTACCCGGCGACAACGACATTTAACCCCGCCAGTAGGATATTCGTCGCACGCAGAATGCCGTCCAGCGTGCTCTGCCCCGTGCCGTAGCGATTGTCGAAGAGGTGCTTCGTGACCGCATCGTTGATCGCGATTACGGGATACTGCAGCACACCTTCCCTGCTCATGGCGCGGAGCCGGACCACGCCCGTCGTAGTCTCCTCGGTGCCACCAATGAGCCCTTCGAGCGCATCCTGCCGCTTTGTGTGGAGCACGGTTACCAGGTCGCAACCATCGTCCATCGTGATATGCGGCTTGGAATCGATGGCGCTCTGGATGTGCGAATAGTAAGCTTCATGCGATTCGCCCTTGATCGCGAATACCGGGATGCCGTAATCGCGGACCAGCGTGGCGGCGACATCGTCCTGAGTCGAAAGCGGGTTCGAAGCGCAAACCACCGGGAGGGCGCCGCCGTCGCGGAGCGTGATCATCAGGTTAGCGGTCTCGCTGGTCACGTGGAGACACGCGGCGATTCGCACGCCCGCGAGCGGCTGCGTCTTGATGAGCTGCTTGCGAATGGTCTGAAGGACCGGCATCGAGGAGAACGCCCACTCGACGCGGCGCTTGCCCAGACCGGCCAGCGCGAGGTCCTTGACGTCGCAGTTGACTGAGGCCTGAGGATTGGCGGACATAAAGTCCTTCGGGTTCAGCCCTGCGCCACGGCGCTCATCGCGGCCTGCTCGCGCAGCACGTCGGCCTTGTCAGTGACTTCCCACGTAAAGCCTTCTCCGGTACGTCCGAAGTGGCCGAATGCCGCGGTCTTGCGGTACACCGGGCGGCGGAGTTTCAGGTGATCGATCATCCCCTGCGGGGTAAGCGGGAAGTTCGCGCGAACCAGCTCTACCAGGCGTGTCTCCTCGATCGCGCCCGTACCGAACGTGTTCACGAGCACGGACACCGGCTCGGCGACACCGATCGCATATGCGAGCTGCACTTCGCAGCGCTTCGCCAGCTTCGCGGCAACGATGTTCTTAGCGATATACCGGGCCATGTAGCAGGCCGAGCGGTCCACCTTGGTGGCGTCCTTGCCGGAGAAGGCCCCACCGCCGTGACGGCCCATGCCGCCGTAGGTATCCACGATGATCTTGCGGCCGGTGAGCCCCGTATCGCCGTGCGGCCCGCCAATCACGAACCGGCCGGTCGGGTTGATGTGGAACTTCGTGTTCGCGTCCACCATTTCCGGCGGGAGGATTGGGTCGATCACGTGTTTGCGGACGCCGGCGCGGATCTCTTCGATCGGGATGTCGTCGTGCTGGGTGGAAACCACCACTGCATCGATCCGGGCGGGCTTGCCGTCCACGTACTCCACGCTGACCTGGCTCTTGCCGTCCGGGCGCAGGAATGTCAGTTCGCCGCTTCGGCGCACTTCGCTCAGCCGCTGCACCAGCCGATGCGCGAGGATGATCGGCAGGGGCATCAGCTCGGGAGTCTCATCGCAGGCGAAGCCGAACATCAGGCCCTGATCGCCCGCTCCGCCCGTATCCACGCCCATCGCGATGTCGCGCGACTGCTTCTGGATGGCATTGAGGACGCCGCAGGTCTTCGAGTCATAGCCCCACTCGGCGTTGCTGTAACCGATATCCGCGATGGTATCCCGCGCGATCTTCTGGACATCCAGGTGCACGTTCGGAGCCGCGGTGATTTCGCCGGCTACGACA
>DATMXS010000398.1:0-11293 GCA_035561355.1 Bryobacteraceae bacterium
GATTTAGCAGAAGCTCAAGGCTGTTGACGGTCGCTGGCCCGCGATGCGGCTATTCCTGGCCGTGCAGCATTACGGCGCCGGCTGCCGCGCCGATGAAGACCGGGATTGCGAACATCGCGTCTCCGGCTGCGTTTCCGCTGAGCACGCTGAGAAGGGCGGACGGGTCAGACACGATGAACTCAGGGTCGCGCGCGGCGGTCCAGACGTTCCAGCACGCAAACGCGAGAAAGGCCGCAAGGGGCCATCGCCAAATGCGGTCGGGTCTCAAATATCCTATGATGACACCGGAAAAAAACAGTGCAATCGCAGTCGTAATGAATTGCGCATTCTGATCGGCGTTGAGCCTTAGGTATCCCGGTAAACTGAGCGATAACAGCGCGAGGAAGCCGGTCAGCGACCAGCCCCAAAAGTCACCGATGCGGTGAGCCTGTAGGACATTCGTACCCATACCTTGGAGTTATAGAACCATATTCCCGTAGTAATTTCAAGGCTAAAGGTCGGGTTTTATAACGCCCTTAGTATCAGTGGTTTGGTGCTAGTCCAGCCTAACCGTTAGTTCTAGTAGTACTTGTCCCACGACCTGTAAACTGGCAGGGCTTAGCTTATCGATCGTGTCCTGGTCCGTGTGCCACCACGCGTTACCAGGACCGTACTCGAAGTCAATCAGGTCAACGGCGTTCACTCCGCGGACCAGGAACGGTACATGATCATCCTCGATCGCCGTGGCGTCGTTGAGGAAGTGGCGGCTGTATCCGAGATCCCGCGCAACCTGCCACACCAGCCGCAACAGGGTTTGTGACGAATTCATGTCGCGCTGGATGCCCAGATCGCGATCGCCGATCATATCGACGTTGATCAACGCCTTCAGGCGCGAGAGCGTTCCGTTGGACGCCCACTTCGCCGCCAGATGCCGGCTGCCATATGTGCCGTCAGTAGCCGACCATTGAGCCACCGATTCTTCGCCGTCGAACCACACGAGGTAAACGTCATTGCGGTATTTGCGCGTCGAGACGGCGCGCGCCAGTTCGAGCAGCAGGCCGGTGGAGGATCCGCCGTCATTCGCGCCCACGAAATACGTTCCCGGCATCACCTTCGTGTCGTAATGCCCGGTGATCGCCACTGCGCGGCCGGAAGTGCCCGCGAACTTCGCGATGATGTTCTTCATCGGCACCGGGCCTGCGGGCGTCGAGGCAATGAAATCGTCCTCAATGATCTCGCAACCGAGCGGTTTTAGGCGCGCGAGAATATACGCCTGGAGCTTCCGGATGGCCGCGGAGCCGGAGGGCCGCGGACCCAGCGCGACCGCTGCACGAGTGTGCCTCAGCGCGGCCTGTCCGTCAAACGAGCCAGGGGACGCCATGAGGGCGAGAGTTAAGAACGCCGCCGTGCCGTACATATGTAACCGAGTGTAAAATTGCGATCGCGATCGAACCGGTCAAGTGCGGGAAGTAGCAGCGCAGGGGGCGCGAGCACCAGCGCGGCGGGCAGGAACCACACGCCGTGGAAGAACGAGAGGGCGTTCAGCAGCCTTCTTGAAAGAAGCCGGAAGAAGCCGCCGGCCGGGTACACGCGCACGCTGGTAAAGCCAGCCCGTTCGAGCAGGTAGCGTACGCCATAGCGCGTGTAGCGGAAATAATCGTGGGGCGCCTGGTGTACTTCCCAATCCTGGGGCACTACGAGCAGAAGCGCGCCGCCGGGAGCAAGCACGCGGCCCAGTTCGCGGATCACGGCGCCGGGTTCGGCAACGTGCTCGAGCGTGACGATGTTGATCGCGGCGTCAAAGGCGCCGCAGGGGAATGGCAGGGCCACAAGATCGGCGATGGCGTTGAGCTTCGAGTAGTCCCAAAGCTCGTCACCGCACGCAAGGTCAACCGCCACATACCGGTGCCGATCGAAGTGCTTCGCGTATTGCAGTTCGCCCGCTCCGGCGTCCAGCACTCGCGCGCCGGCGGGCAGGCCGGCGGCGAAATCGCGCACGGCGTCTTCGATTCTCCGTTCAAAATCGAGCACGTAGCGGCGCAGGAATGCGGGAAGGCGGCTCTGGACCGCGGCGTGGTTCACGGCTTCTTCCGCGCCTCGATCATGATGGTGGAGCCGGCGCGGCAGCAGGCTTCGAGCGCGGTGAAGGGCACAGAAGCAACCACCAGGCCGAAGTACAGCGCGTCTTTGAACAGCTTGAGCGCCGTCCCCTCGCTCAGTCCCCGTATGCGGCGCGCCATCGGGTCAAGCCAGGGCGCCATGCTGGTCGCGAGTCCGGCAGGGTTGTCGCGAAGCGAAAAGTGCTTCCGCCGGAGCACCTCAAATCCGCAGGCCTCGACCAGGGCTTCCAGGTCGCGCGCGCGAAAGTTGATGAGGTGGCGCGGCACGTCGATTCCGGTCCAGTTCTCGCCCAGAAGCAGGAACTGCCAGCAAGCCGCGTTCGGCACCTGGACGATGAGCCGTCCGCCAGGCCGGAGCAGGGCGTGTGCGGCATTGAGATAGGCAGCTGGGTCCGTCAAGTGCTCGAGAACGTGGAACATCGTCACGGCCGCGCACGAGGCCGCGCGAAACGGCGCGGACGCCAGATCGGCCGCGACGCAGGGAACTGCCTTCGCACTCCAGGCCACGGCGGCTGCCTTGTGGGAAAAGTCGAGTCCGGTGACCGGGTAGCCCTGTTCCTTCAGCATCCGGAGAAACAGGCCGCCGCCGCAGCCGACGTCGAGCACCGGCCCTTCCTCGGCGGCATCCTCAAGCGCGCGACTGACGAACGCGACGTGATCGGCGAGCACAAAACGCCGGTAGCGTTCCTCCATGCGTTCGGGCAAGCTGTCGCCCGGCATGAACCAATAATCCGGCGGGTAATAGGTGCGAAGTGCGGCCGGCGTGGGCCGCGGGTACAGCCGGAGCAGGCGGCAGGTGAGGCACTCGACGATTTCGAAGTACTTGTCGGTGGTCCGGTAGAGCCGGTCAGTGGCGCTGAACAGGGTGCGGAATTCCGAGGCGCCGCATGCCAGGCAGGCATCCGCGGCGGGCTCCGTCAAGCTGCCTGCCCGGACAGAGCTTTCAGAGAGATCCGGTTCGCGAGGATTAACTGGCGCACTTCGCGCGGGCTCAGCTTGCGGATGTGCCTGATCTCCCGGCGCTTGCGAAGCATTTTCGGCAGGAGCGCCAGTGCGGCCAGGTCCCCCGCCAGCAGGCCCGCCAGCGCGTTTAGTTTGCCCCTCGCTCCCAGGTGGCGCGAAATCTCGCCCTCCCCGCGCGTCGCGGCCCACGCCCCGCCCGCCAGCCGCGCGAGGTAATACGGGCCGTTTAGCCACAGCAGGCTCCAGGGGAACAGCTTCGCGGCGAGGAGGACGCGGTTGCGTTCGATGAGCGCGAGCCGCCGTATCGAGCGGACGCCCAGGGTCGCGCCCCGGTGATGGCGCACCACGGCTTCGGGCGCGTAAACGCACCGCCAGCCCGCGATCCGAGCCCGCAAGCCGAGTTCAGCGTCGTCGCCGTATGCGAAAAAGTCCTCATCAAAGCCGCCAATCCGTTCTAACATCGCGCGTTTGTACATTGCCGCGCAACCGTCGGGCCACAAAGTGTCGTCGACGGAATCGTACTGCCCGGTATCCCGTTCTCCGGTTCCGCGGCCACGATTTTGGCCATCCGGATAAATCAGATGACCTGCCTTGTCCAAAACGCGGGGGTCTTCCCACACCAGTATTTTGGATGCCGCCATGCCGACGTCTTGGCCGCAGCGAAACGCGGCCCGCAACGCCGACAGCCAACCTGGAACCGCTTCTGCGTCATTGTTGAGCAGCGCCACGAACTCCCCGTAAGCTGCCGCGATGCCCTGATTGTTTGCCGCGCAGAACCCACGGTTCTCGCGGTTCGCAATGATGCGCAATCCCAATTCGGGCCGCTTGGCGAACTCGCCTTCGAGCATCTGGAGCGAGCCGTCGGTGGACCCATTCTCAACCACGATGGTTTCGAAATCGGCATTCTGCTGAAGCGCCAGGGACTCCAGACAGGCGCGTAGCAGCTCGCGGCGGTTCCAATTGAGAATAATTACTGAGATTTCAGGCACGCCTCACCGACTTGATATTATAACGATGGCCCCCTTTATGATTTCTATCGGGGAGCGTTTGCGCGAAGAACGCCTGCGCCGTGGTCTCGGCGTTGAGCAGATCGCCGAACAGCTCAAGATCAACCCGTCCATGCTCGTCGCGATCGAGACAGGAGACCTCGATCGCCTGCCGGGTGGCTTCTTTCGAAGGAGCTTTGTGCGGCAGTATGCCCGAGCCCTCGGAGTACCCGACGACGAAATCGAAGCCGAGTTAAAGCGCATCGACGGTGACGAGGCCGCAAACGCTGTCAATCAGGGCGAGCCTGCGTTCCGGCCCCAAATCGATCGGGGACCCGTGACCGTAGCGCGCTCTCACACGCGGCTCGGAGGTCCGCAGCCGCTCGGCGCACTGATCGCGTTTCTACTGATTGTGGCTGCCTGTTCGGCCATCTACGCCCTCTGGGAGAGAACGCGCCAGGCCGAGACGGCGCCCGTCGGCATCAGTCAGCCCGCACGCACCGCGAGCGAGTCTCGCCTACCTGAACAAACTCCCCCTGCGCCTGTCGAAGCAACGCCACTAGCGGCAGCGCCCACCCAAGGGCAGGCGGAACCCACCGGCGTGCCATCTTCAACCGAGCCATCTACGCCCGCCACGGCCGCGCCGCAGCAAGCGCCCGTTTCCGGCGCGCCGGTACGATTGGAGTTGAGCGCGGCGACGGAAGTTTGGGTGCGTATTCGAGAGGATGGGCAGTTGCTGTTCCAGGGGACCATCAACGCCGGCGAGACACGCAGGTTCGAGGGTCAGAAGGCGGTGGTCGCGCGAATTGGCCGGCCCGGTTCCGTCACAATCAACTGGAACGGGAAGCCCACAGGCCCGCTCCGCCCGGCGGACAGCCCCATCACGCTGGAGTTCACTCCGGAAACTTATCGAATCGTCCCGCCGCAGCCCGCCGAACAGCCGCCGCCTGCCGACGCTCCCTGAGCAGCGCGCGCTGCCGCTGACGCTCCAGAATGAGCAGTTCACGCCTGCCGCGATTCTTTGTCTCCTCGTCCACCTTGCGCCAAAAGCGCCAGAAGTAATCGCCCGCAGAAACCAAAGTGACAATCATCACGCCCCACATCCACCACTGCGCCCACGGAGCGAGTAACGGAAACTGGATGCCGAGCAACAGGAGCGTCACGGCGATCACCTGCATCATCATCTTCGTCTTGCCGAGGTCGCTCGCTTTGATGGTGAACCCGGCGGAGGCCGCGATGCCTCGCAGTCCGGTGACTGCGAACTCGCGGCCAACGATGACCACCACCATCCAGGCCGGCACCACCTGCACCTCAACCAGCGCAATCAGCGCCGAGGAGATCAGGAGTTTGTCAGCGATCGGATCGAGCAGCGTGCCTACCGTGGTGATCTGTTTCCAGCGTCGCGCCAGGTAGCCATCGAGCAGATCCGTTCCAGACGCCGCCAGGAAGATCGCCAGAGCGATGAGGTTGTTCGTGAGCAGGAAGCCGTTAATTCGGGCGCTCCAATCCTCCTGCACAAGCACCACGACGAGGACTGGTACGAAGAAGATCCGAAGGATCGTGAGTGTGTTCGGAATGTTCACTCAGTACCTAAAATACAACGCGTAGCAAGAAATTACTTGATAAATGCCGAAAGGCGGCGCTTCAGGGATTCGGAAACTTCGGCTTCGATCTCACAGTACTCCTCGTCATACCGGATTGACTTGACGCGGCCGAGATCGTACAGCATGCTGATGCGCGCGCCTTCCGTCTGGGGCATCCGCAACAGCACAGTCGAGATCGGGTCAAAGGGGATGACCTCGTCAATGTGCGCGAGCAGAGCATCGACGCCCTCGCCGGTACGAGCGGAAACCGGCACTCCCGCGCGGGGGCCCGGGGGAGCGGCATCGATCTTATTGAGCACCAGGACCTGGGGCGTCTCGCCCGCGCCGATTTCCGCGAGCACCTTCAGCACGTGCGAGATCTGGTGTTCCGCGTGCGGCGAGGATACGTCCACCACGTGCAGGATCAGCGCCGCCTCGATAACTTCTTCGAGAGTCGCGCGGAACGCCTTGACCAGAGTGATCGGTAGGTTGCGGATGAAACCGACTGTGTCGCTGAGCAGGATGCGCCGGTGTGAGGGGAGCGTTGTGGAACGGACGGTCGGGTCAAGCGTAGCGAACATCCGCGCGTCGGCCAGAACGTCCGCGCCCGTCAGCCGGTTGAACAGCGTCGATTTCCCGGCATTGGTATAGCCCACCAGCGCTGCAGTCGCGAGCGGAACGCCCTGCCGTTGCCGCCTCTGGATGGAACGCCCGGCACGAACCGAATCCAGGTCATCTTCGAGCTTGCTGATCCGGCGCCCGATTCGGCGGCGGTCCGTCTCGAGCTGCGTTTCTCCCGGTCCCCTGGTGCCGATGCCGCCGCCCAGCCTGGACATCTCGACACCACGCCCGGTGAGCCGCGGCAGCAGGTAATTGAGTTGCGCGAGTTCCACCTGCAACTGGCCTTCACGAGTGCGCGCGCGCCGCGCAAAAATGTCGAGAATGAGTTGCGTGCGATCGACCACGCGGCAGTCGAACGCTCTTTCGAGGTTACGCAGTTGAGTGGGGGACAACTCGCGATCGAACACCACAACATCGGCGGCTTGCCCCTTGGCCGCTGCGGAAAGCTCCACCACTTTGCCGGAACCGATCAGGGTTGCGGCTTCCGCGCGATCGCGCGTTTGCAGAACTTTCTCGATGACCTCGGCTCCCGCGCTACGCGCCAGAACTTCGAGTTCGTCGAGCGATTCTTCCGGGCTGTAATCGAGCTGGTCTGCGGATGGCGGGCGCGCGCCTCCGCGGCTCTTGACATCCAGGCCGATGAGAATGGCCCGTTCAGGCACTTGCAGCCTCAGGACTCGGACTCGGGCTCACCGGGCGCCGAAGGCAGGGGCGCATGTGCCGGGGCCGCCGAGGTTGACTGCGCTGCGCTACTCGCGTAGCCGTGCGCGGGCCTGGAGACCACAACAGTCGAGATTGCATGCTTGAAAATCAATTGTTCCTGGCTGTTGGATTCCAGGATCAGCGAGTACTTATCGAAGCTCTTGATTCTTCCCGAGAGCTTCACACCGCTCATCAGGTAAATAGTCAGGAAGGTTTTATCCTTCCGTGCGTTATTTAGAAAAGCTTCCTGAATGTTTTGCGCCGGCTTTTCCATCTCTGATCCTTGTTGGTTTGGCCCGGGGGGTTTTGTCCGTTTGTTGCGAGGCCCAGCGCCGTAAGCGATTGTACAACAAAAGGAACCGGGCAGGCTTCAATCCGCGCACACAAGAGAAACATAACCTACAATCCGCGTACGCCCGTGCCCGCGTGCTACCACCTCTTTGATTTTCGCTCACAATGACGGGTATGGAGAATCGGGAGTTCGCGCGCGTCCTGGCGGAGACGGCGGACCTGATGGAGATCGCCGGCGAGGATCCGTTCCGCATCCGCAGCTACCGCAACGCCGCTTCCGCCATCGAATCGTCAGGCGAGCGCGTGGACGAGCTACTCCGGACCGAAGGGCGCTCTGTCACCGAGATTCCGGGTGTTGGGAAGGGGATCGCCAGCGCCATCGCCGAGATCTCACAACGCGGCAGCTTCGAACGGCGCGACCAATTATTGGAGAAGTACCCGCCCACCGCCCTCGAACTGCTCAAGATTCAGGGACTCGGGCCCAAAACCATTGCGATGCTTTGGGAGCATTACCGCATCAGCACAGTCGATGACCTTGAAAAGATCTGCCAGGAACAGAAACTGCGTGGACTGCCGCGCCTGGGCGCAAAGACGGAAGAGAAGATACTCAAGGCGATCTGCGGCTACCGCCAGCGCGCCGGCCGCATCCTCCTCAGCACGGCGGACCAGTTGGCCACGGAGCTCTGTGATTACCTCTCGCAGACGCCCGGTGTCGAACAAGTGACCAAAGCCGGAAGCGTACGGCGCGGCCGGGAAACCGCGGGTGACATCGACATCCTCGTCACCGGTCCCGACCCGGGGCCCGCGCTTGACCGGTTCGTGCACCATCCGCGCGTAGGCGAGGTGCTCGTTCACGGCGGCAACAAGGCGAGCGCCAGAGTTGGCCTTCAGAACGTGCAGGTGGATGTCCGCGCGCTTCCTCGCGAGAGCTTCGGCGCGGCGCTTCAGTATTTCACCGGCAGCAAGGACCACAACGTAGCACTTCGTCAGCGCGCTCTAAGGCTCGGCTATACGTTGAACGAATACGGCCTGTTCAGGCTGGAGGACAACGCGCGCGCAGCCGGAGAGACCGAGGAGGAGATCTACGCGAAGCTTCAGATGGCCTGGATTCCGCCCGAGTTGCGCGAGAACCAGGGCGAGATCGAGTGCGCTGTGGAGGGCCGCCTGCCCGCTCTGGTCGAAGCGCACCAGATCCGCGGCGACCTCCACATGCACACCACCGAAACCGACGGCCGCGCCTCGCTCGAAGAGATGGCTGCTGCGGCAAAGGCGCTCGGCTACGAGTACATCGCCATCACGGACCACTCGAAGGCGCTCGCGATGGCCAACGGCCTCGACGAGGTCCGTGCGATCGCATTCGCCGCACGCGTGCGCGGGTTGGACCCGGAGGAACTCGGCATCCACGTCCTCTCCGGGATCGAGTGCGACATCCGCAGGGACGGCACAATGGACCTCGAGGATGATGCGCTCGCGGCGCTGGATTTCGTAATTGGCAGCGTTCACAGCTACATGAACCTCGAGCCCGCGGAGATGACCGACCGGCTCCTCCGCGCGCTGGCATGCCCGCATGTGCACGCCCTCGGCCATTTGACAGGGCGCGTGCTGATGTCGCGCGACCCCTATCCATTCGACTTCGAGCGTGTGGCTTCGGAGGCCGCACGCCGCAACGTCTGGCTCGAAATCAACGCGAGCCCCGAACGTCTGGATCTCTACGACACGCTACTCCGGGTCGCGAAAGCCCGCGGCTGCCGCTTCGTAATCTCCACAGACGCGCATCACCCGAAGCACCTGCTCAATATGCGGTACGGAGTCACGATGGCCAGGCGGGGATGGCTGGAGGCGGGCGATGTGGGGAATACGAGGACGCTCGCGGGGATGAAGGAACTGAAAGCGAGGGGTTGAGCCGTTCGCCCGAATTTGATGGCGCTCTCGCTCTTCTCGGCGATTCGTTCGATGTTGAGGTGGAGTTTCGTTCACAATAGAAGGAGGCGTCAGGACGCAGAAGTTGGAGAGCGCCGGAGAACGATCTCCCAGCTCGTAGCTTCTAGCTCCTAGCTCCTGCCTTTTACAGTTATGCTCCATATCCCGATCGAGCAGTTCACTCTGCCTAACGGCCTTCGCGTCATCGTAAGCCCGGACCATGCGGCCCCGGTGGTCGCGCTCTACCTCATCTATGACGTTGGCGCGCGACTCGAACAGCGTGGACGCACCGGCTTCGCGCATCTGTTTGAGCACATGATGTTCCAGGGCTCAGAGAACGCGCCCAAGGGAACGCACTTCAAAGTTGTCGAATCGAACGGCGGCTCTCTTAATGGCTCCACGCACCCGGATTACACCGATTACTTCGAGGTGCTGCCGGCGAACAAGCTTCCGGTGGCGCTATGGCTTGAATCGGACCGCATGCGCGCCCTCGCCATTACGGAGGAGAACCTGGCGAATCAGAAGGAAGCCGTGAAGCAGGAGCGGCGGCTGTCGTTCGACAATCAGCCCTACGCCACCGCGATCGTCGATCGCTGGCCTGAGCTGGCCTACCGAAACTGGCAGAACTCCCACTCGCTTATCGGCTCGTTCGAGGATCTGGACGCCGCCACCGTGGATGACGTCGCGGCATTTTTCCGTACGCATTACGCCCCGAACAACGCGGTGCTGGCGATCTCCGGCGACGTCGATTCCGCCGAGGTGCGCCGTCTGGTGGAAGCCTATTTCGGCGACATTCCCGCGCAGCCGCAGCCGCCGCGCCCCGATCTCAGCGAGCCCGAGCAGACAGAGCCTCGCACGCTGATCTACCAGGATCCGCTCGCGAAGGTGCCCGCCGTCGTGGCCGGCTATCCAGGACCCGCTCGCCGCAGCGACGATTTCACGGCCATGGTGATGCTGGATATCCTCCTCACCGCCGGGGATAGCTCGCGCTTCTATCAGAACCTCGTGAAAGGCAAGAAGTCGGTTGTCCAATACGAAGCCAATCTGGGCTGGCCGTTCTCGAGCCCGATGGACTACCGCGATCCCGGCACATACGCGATGTACTTCCTCTACAACCCCGAGTTCACCGGTCAGGATGTCATCCTGCAGGCCGAAGGTGAGATCGCCAGGATTCGCGATGAGGGGGTTCCGGAAGACGAGCTTGCACGCGCCCGCACGTACCTCCGCGCCAGCCGTATCCGCCAGCTCCAGAGCAGCCGCGTACGCGCCGCCCTACTGGCGCAATACGAGTTGATCGACGGCCGCCCGGAATTCATCAACACGGAACTGGACGCCTATCTCGCGGTCACGGGCGACCAGATCCGGGATGTGGCGGCCCGCTATATTCTTCCTTCCCGGCGCACCATGCTGGACATTATTCCGAGTACGGCCGAAGAGCCGTCCGAGGTGTTGCGATGATCTCGATCGACCGTAGCCGTCCCCCAGAGACGCCTGAACTGCCCAGCTTCCGGCTGCCCCAGGTGGGGGAGCTCAGTCTCCCGAACGGCCTTTCCGTCGTGCTGGTGGAAGACCACCGCTTCCCGCTCGTCAGCGTGCGGCTCGGCTTCGACGCCGGATCAAAGTACGAGCCGGCCGAGTTGACGGGCTTGGCTGACACCACTGCGGAGGTGATGCCGGAAGGCACGGGAACTCGCACCGCACGCGAAATCGCGGACGCGATTACGGGTATCGGCGGCTCGATCCGCGCCGACGCCTCCCCCGATTCGATGCTGGTTTCCGGCAACGCTCTCTCGGAAAACCTGGACCAGTTGCTTGAGTTACTGGCCGACGTTGTCCGCAACGCCGCTTTTCCTGAAGAGGAGGTGGAGCTTCGGAAGCAGAACCGCAAGCAGGAGTTGCTCGCGCAGCTTTCTGACGCCGGCTATCTGGCCGATGAGCGCACCAACGCTCTGGTGTTCGACGGCCATCCGTACGCGCGCCAGGAGCCCACGCTCGATTCCATCGATCGCCTGGACCGCGCCGCCGTGATCGCGTTTCGCGATCGCTGCCTCGCGCCGAACAAAGCCACCCTGGTCCTTGCAGGCGATTTTCCCGCGAACGCAGTAGACCTGCTCCAGAAGCACTTCGG
>DATMXS010000399.1:0-6895 GCA_035561355.1 Bryobacteraceae bacterium
TGCTTTCAGGCGCTCGTCTCGGCCGAAGACGTTCGCGACGGCAAGCCGGATCCCGAGGTGTTCCTCACCGCCGCTCACCGGCTGAACGTTCCACCGGCTCGGGCTATCGTCGTAGAGGATGCACCGGCGGGAGTGGAAGCCGCGCATCGCGCGGGAATGCGTTGCATCGGCGTCGAAAGCGGGCGGAAGCTCGATGCCGATCTGGTCGTTCCGTCTATCAAAGCGTTGCCGCCCGACGCATTCCGGAGGTTACTCGCATCATGAAACGTCGCGAATTCATTTTTGCCGCCGCTGCTGGCCCTGCGCTGAAGGCGCTTCAGGGCTCGCCTTTGCCCGACGCCACCGTGCTCGGAGGGCTCCGAACGGATAAATCCACGCCCGCTCCGATTCCGGGCGCAACGTGGTACATCGGGAACGCAGAGAACGACGGTCTCGCCTGGACGTTCCCGGCGGGTACGCTTGCGGGCGCGCGCCACATCGCTTCGGACATGCTGCTCGACGGCACGACGCTTGCCAACTTCACGCTGGAGCTTCAGGAAGGGGAAAACGGACGCAAGTTTCGCTTCAGCTTCGGCGCGCTGAACCAGGCATCGTTCCGCTTCCGAATGCCCCTGGATGCAACTGACCAGAACCGCTGGAGGCTTGATCGTGAAGGCGCGTACCTCAAGCCCAGGGCCGGCGGCGACCGCGTCGATCTCGAAAAGGTCGATCGCATGCGCCTGCTCCTCGGAAGGAAAGCGGCGGGGCCCGCGCGCTGGTGCATGACGCCCCTCTACGTCAGCGACGTCGAGGTGGAGAAGCTCCCGAAGCCCGTACTGCCCAAAGGCAAGCTCATCGACGAACTCGGCCAGAGCACACTGCATTCCTGGAAGGGCCGCACCCGCGACCTGGCGGAATTGAAAGCCCGCCTCCAGAGCCAGCTCGCCGCCGCTCCGAAGCAGGCGTGGCCGGAGAACTTCTCGCGCTGGGGCGGTTGGAAGGCAAAGAAGTTGGGGCAGGGGACAGGCTTCTTTCGGACGCACAACGACGGCCGCCGCTGGTGGCTCGCCGATCCCGACGGTTACGCCTACTGGTCCGCCGGCTGCGATTGCATCCGCGTGGATTGCGATGGCCGATTCGACGGCTTGGAGAGCGCACTCACGTGGCTGCCCGAACGCGAAGGCGAGTTTGCCGCCGCGTACCTCCCGTTCAATCGCACCAGTGCGAGCCGCGGAAGCTCCATCAGCTATCTCGCGGCGAACTTCATACGCGCTTTCGGCGCGCAGGAGTGGCGCGATAAGTGGGCTGAGATCGCGCTCGCGGAACTGCGGCGCCTGCGATTCAATACAGTCGGCAGCTGGTCCGAATGGGAATTCGCCGCAAAACAGAAGTTCCCCTACACGCGCCCGATGAACTTCAGCCCGTCGCGCTCGAAGCTCGTCTATCGCGACTTTCCCGACGTCTACCACGCCGGCTTCGAACCCGACGCCACCGACTACGCATCGCAGCTCAAATCCACTGCGAATGACCCGGCCTTCATCGGCTACTTCCTGATGAACGAGCCGACCTGGGGATTCTCCACCGAGTTGCCCGCGGCCGGCATGCTCTACAACACGGAGACATGCGCGTCCCGCGAGGAGCTCACCAACTTTTTGAAGCAGAAGTACTCGGATAACGCGGCACTCGCTTCAGGCTGGAAGATGCCCGCCACGTTTGAGCGTGTCGCGAAAGGCAAGTGGCGCGAAGTGTTGACGCCCGAAGCAATCTCCGATCTTCGGGCATTCTCGACGCGCATGGTCGAACGGTACTTCCGAGTGCTCTCCGCCGCGTGCCGTAAGGCCGATCCGAATCATCTGAACCTCGGGATGCGCTGGGCCGGCGTGCCGCCCGAGTGGGCTGTCGAGGGCATGAAATCCTTCGACGTGTTCAGCCTCAACTGCTACATGCAGAAGCTGCCGCTCGAACGGGCGACGAAGATCCACGAGATGCTCAAGATGCCGGTGATGGTCGGCGAGTGGCACTTCGGGGCGCTCGACGTGGGCCTGCCGGCCTCGGGCATCGGCCACGTGAAGACTCAGGAGGATCGCGGCAAGGCGTAC
The DNA here is from genome assembly GCA_035561355.1 of Bryobacteraceae bacterium. Taxonomy (GTDB): domain Bacteria; phylum Acidobacteriota; class Terriglobia; order Bryobacterales; family Bryobacteraceae; genus DATMXS01. The sequence goes on from DATMXS010000399.1 coordinate 2,079, forward strand.
CGTGTCTACCTCGAGGACGCCGCAGCCGACCCTTACTGCGTTGGCGCACACTGGTTCACTCTGTACGACCAGTCCGCGCTCGGCCGCTTCGATGGCGAGAACTACAACATCGGCTTCCTGGACATCTGCAACCGTCCGTACCCCGAGATCAGCGCTGCGGCGGCCAGCGCGCACGAGCTCATGTACGAGATTGCAGCGGGCAAAGTGGAGCCGTACGCGGACGCGCCGGAGTACCTGCCGCTGGTATTTTTGTAGGAGCTATTTCGTGTATCCTACCGTCTGGGCCAGGATCACTTTCTGCTCCGGACGCAGCTTCAGCGCTTTTGCGAACGCGGCACGGTCGATCGATCCGCGGGCTACCGTGCCGAGGCCCTCGGAGGCGCAGAACAGGTACACGTTCTGGGCAATGAAACCGGCATCCGCACCCGTGTACAGGTTCTGGTCATCAGCGTTTGCCCGCTGCGTCTTGGCCGTATCCGCAACATAGACGATGTTGAGCGGGGCGTCCTTCACGAACGCCTGCGTGCCCGCGAGACCGCGCTGATCGCCAGCCAGCACTTCGCGCAGCCTGTGGTCCTTCGCTTCGTAGACATAGACCGCATCCGCAGTTGTGACGTACAGATCGATTTCCTGCCAGTTCATCGCCGAAGGCGCGGTGCGGCGGCCGTCTGCACGGTTGATCCCGAACGCCGCCCAGAGCAGGTTCGAAAGCTGCTGGGGCGACAGCTTTTCAGAGCTGAACTCGCGAACCGATTTCCGCAGCTTCAGTGCCTGCATCAAGGGTTTGCCGCCGTCGGTCCGCGGCGCGGGTAACTGAACGTCCGCCGCCGCGAGGGGCGCGAGAGAGAACACCATGAGGCCGATGATCGTGCGGAGCATGAGCGCATTCTACCCGAGAAGCAGCCCGCACGTTTACCATGTAAGAGGTATGCGCGTGGTCCTGGCTGTCGGGTTAGCGGCTGCGCTCGCCGGTTGCGGCACTGACCGTTCAACCCGCGAGCCGTGCAGCCCGAACCGCACCCAAACCGCTGCCGCTCCCGCTCGGCTTCCGCAACGCTGGGCCGTCATCATCAACGGCGACACCGAATTGCGCCACAAGCAGAACGCGGTGCTGGCCTACCGGACTGTCCGCTCGCTCGGCTTCACAGACGATCACGTGTTCGTCCTGACCGCCGCGGATCGCCGCGTGACTCTTCCAAAAACCTTACAGCGGTTCCACGCCGGACAGGAAGAACTCGCTGCCGTCTTCGGCAAAATCGCCGCGGCTTCGGCCAAAGGCGACCTCGTCCTGATCTACGGCACCGGTCACGGCGACCTCTCCGAAGAGGGCGAAAGCTATCTCGAACTGCGTGGCGGCGAGCTGTGGGCCCTCGATCTTCGCGACCAGATCGAGCAACTCCCCACCGATACTGTCGTCGTCATGGACCAATGCTTCTCGGGTGGTTTTGCAAATGCGTTCGACGGCACCACTGCACGCGCAATCGTCGCCACCACGGTCGATGCCCAGCACTCCACAGAGTGCTCCCATTTCGCGCGGGCGTTCTGGCGATGCTTCACGAAGGCCGGCCGCGCCGATCGCAATGGCGACGGAAAGATTTCCGTGCGCGAAGCCTATCAGGTCGCTCTTGAGGCGCACCAGCGCGCGCTGGAAGGCGACCCCGAACTCGGGGCGAACGGCATTTACCGAGCCTTCAATGGCCTGGACGATACGCTGCTGCAGGCTCCCGCCGTAGAGACCGCACGCATTCAATAGGCTTTATTACTGCTCCTCTTCCGAGATCTTCGGCGGATACTTCTCCCTGCGCCGCTTGTCCTGGTGCTCCTGAGCAGGAGGCGGCATTGGCTTGCGAGTGCTCTTGCGGATCTTCGACCGCTTCAACGTAATGGGTTTCTGCTTTTTCATTGGAGTGCCGCGCTGAAGATGAGATCGTGGTCGCCCGGAGGCGCCATGCCGTTTTGCCGCACCACCAGCGCAACCTGCGCCCAATGACGGATGGCGTGTATCAAGCTGTTCGCCACTGCCTTCCGCGCCGTCGCGCGATGCTTGCCGGTCCCGTCGTGATCCAACATGGCATTCCAGTCCTCCGGCTTCGCAGAGGCAACGAACTGACGGACCTCGTTCGAGGCCCGCTCGCCAAGGGCGAACAACTCCGCAATGGAGGATGCCGGCGCCTTCCACCACTCTGTTACCGGACGGCCCTCCAGGCGTTCGATGAACCAGAGCGGGGCGCCAAGCGTATGCTGGACAAGCGCACGCACATCGGGGATATACGCGCCGGGGAGCGGGAACGCAAGGGGCGCGTCACCGTGTTCGCCGAACCACCGCTGCCACCGGGTCCGCTCCTCGTCGAAGTAATCCAGCAACTCGGGAATTGTCAGTTGCATGACGGCTCTCATGACACCACAAACCGCGCAGGCGGGCAATATCCCGCCCACTTGCAAATTCCCCTTGACCTGTCTAAAGCTTTAGGGTTGACCCTGAAATGGAGGGACGCGCGTGACAGTGACAGCGTTGGCCCGGAGTTGCGGCCTGAGCCGCAGCACGGTGCTCTATTACGAGTCCATCGGGCTGCTGCGGCAGGTATCGCGCACGGCCGGCAATTACCGTGCATACGGAGAGCGAGACCTTGCGCGCTTGCGCCAGATCTGTGTCTTCCGCGGCTCGGGGCTGAAACTCGAAGACATCCGTGCCCTGCTCGATGGCGGCCATTCGGACGCAGCCTCGGTGCTGGAGCGGCGTCTAAACGAGATCGGGACCGAGATCGAGCGGCTGCGGAGTCACCAGCACGCAATCGTCCGTCTGCTGCAGAAACGAACTTCATTCAGGAGAAACGAAATGGTTACTAAAGACAAACTGGTCGGCATCATGCGTGCTGCCGGCCTCACCGAAGACGACATGAAGCGGTTCCACAAGGAATTCGAAAAGTCGGCCCCGGCCGAGCATCAGGAGTTCCTCGAATTCCTCCACATCTCCGGGGATGAGATCAAGCACATCCGCGAGTGGAGCCGCGAGTAGTCAAAAGCTGTTCACCGCAGGGGCGCAGAGACGCAGAGAAAAGCAGAGGAAGAAGGCAGGAGCAATCTTATCCGGCTATTTTTCCTCTCTTAGTTTGGTCGTTCTCTGCGTTCTCTGCGACTCTGCGGTGATGTTCTTTTTGCGTTACAAGTGTGACGCCGGTCACTGTCCAGAGGAAGCGCCCGCGCCATCATTGAGGCATGAGACTGCGGATTACTCTGCTCCTGCTGCTGTCGGCCGTCGCCGCCTTCCCGCACTGTGATGCCATGGACGGTCCCGTTGTGAAAGCCGCCCAGGCGGCGCTCAAGACCGGTGACGTCGAGCGCGTGCTCATCTGGGTGCGCGCCTCCGATGAACCCTCGATCAAAGCCGCCTTCGACGCCGCGCGAAAAGACCGCGCCAGCGAACAGGCATATCTCGAGACGGTTGTACGCCTGCACCGCGCCAGCGAAAATGCCCCGTATGAAGGCATCAAGCCCGCCGGCCTCGACGTCGGCCCCGCGATTCCGGCTGCCGATTCCGCTGCGGCGTCCGGCACTGCGAACGACGTCATGCGCGTGCTTCACCAGGCCGTCGCGCACGGCGTGACCGAGCGGCTCAATGCGCTCAACGCCGCCCGCAAGTACGACCCCAAGGATGTCGAAGCCGGCCGGCTGTACGTCCGCGCTTACGTCGAGTTTATACACTACGTGGATGGGCTGCACAAGGCGGCAGGCGGCGCTCCGGCCGGACATGCCGCCGTGCACGAACACTAAGCCGCGCGCTACTTGAACAACAGCGGCGCCACCTCGGCCAGGTAGTTGACCCAGTTCATCCAGACGTGCCCGCCGCCGGTCTTGCGGAACGTATGGTTGATCTGTAGTTTCGTCAGCACCTGGTCGAGTTGCTGCGCCGAGTTCCACAAGAAATCTTTCTCACCGCACCCGATCCAGAACAGCCGCAATTTCCGGTTGACTTCCTCCGGAGATGCCAGTTCCTTCTCGTGCACATCCGTAAAGTCCCTCTCGGCCCGCGGACCGTTCAGTCCCATACTGAATACGCCGATGTACGAGAACAGGTCCAGGCGGCTCAGGCCTATATTCAGCGCCTGTGCGCCACCCATCGAGAGCCCGATAATGGCCCGGTGGTCGGGTAGCTTCTCCAGCCTGTAGAGCTTCTCCACTTCGGGGATGACGCCGAGCGTCAAGTCGCGTTCAAATAGCACGCTCTGCCGCTGGCGCTCGAGCTCGGATATGCGCCCGGAGCCGGCTCGCGGACCGTGCCCGTCCGGCATGACGATCACCATCGGCCGCGCCTTGCCTTCCGCGATCAGGTTGTCCAGGATCAGGTTCGCTTTGCCCGTCTCAGTCCACTCGCGGTCCGTATCACCGGAGCCGTGCAGCAGCACGAGCACCGGATACCGCGAACGCCCGGTCTCATATCCCGGCGGCGTGTAGACGTGGAAACGGCGCGTTACATCCCAGGCGGGCGATTCGTAGTGGTGCGCATGCACGGTGCCGTGCGGAACCTTTCGCAACTCCCATACCGCCGGCGGATCAGCCGGGACGATTAACTGGCTCGATCCGGCGCCCTGCGCGCCCTGCTTCTTCAGCGGATTGCGGGGATCGATAACGGGGACGCCGTCCAAGACGAAGTTGTAGTCCGTTACGCAAGGCTCAAGCGGGCCGGTCTTCACGCTCCAGACACCCTTCTCGTCTTTCGTCATCGGCAGCGTCGTGGACTCGCTGCCGATGAGAACGCGTGCGGCCACCTGTTTCGCCTCCGGCGCGAGCAGACGGAACGTCACTACGCGGTCGGCGTC
>DATMXS010000400.1:0-7016 GCA_035561355.1 Bryobacteraceae bacterium
CGGGCAACACGGCGTCGGGGCGAGCAGTCTCGAGCGGCCAGGTCACGCTTCGGACCTCAGCCCACCCGGTGGGCGCGCCGATCTTCTACCGCGACGTTCCACTGATGCCCTCGGAGACCGAGAAGGGCGTCATCAAGCCGCTCGCGACCAACGCGCTGCCGCTGATTGCCTGGCGCCTGCGCGACGTGAGCCAAACCGGCAGCCGGGTGCTGATGACGGGCCTGCACACGTGCGCGAATTGCCATTCCGTGTCGCGCGATGGCAAGACGCTCGGATTGGACGTGGACGGCCCGCAGAATGACAAGGGCCTGTATGCCATTCTGCCGATCCAACGGCAGATGTCGATCCGCAATGAGAACGTTGTGGCGTGGAGCACGTTCCGTGGAAAGTTGGGCGGCAAGCTGCGTGTGGGTTTCATGTCGCAGGTCTCGCCGGACGGCGAGTACGTTGTCACGACGATCAACGATCCCGGCGTGGACGAATCGGAGTACCAGCGGCGGAAGAACCTGAAGGAGGTCGCGCTCAACTACTACGTCGCGAACTTCAAGGATTACCGTTTCCTGCAGGTGTTCTATCCCACGCGCGGCATTCTTGCCTGGTACAACCGGGCGTCCGGGCATTTGCAGCCGCTGCCGGGCGCCGACGATCCGCGCTACGTTCACACGAACGCTGTGTGGAGCCCCGACCGCAAGTACCTCGTGTTCGCGCGGGCAGAGGCGCGGGACCCGTATTCGCCCGGTTCAAAAATGGCGCAGTTCGCGAACGACCCGAACGAAACGCAAGTCCGCTACGACCTGTACCGGATTCCGTTCAACGATGGGAAGGGCGGCGTACCGGCGCCCATCGCTGGAGCATCGGGAAACGGCATGAGCAACAGCTTCCCGAAGGTCTCGCCCGACGGCAAGTGGATCGTGTACGTCCAGAGCCGGAACGGGCAGCTCATGCGCCCTGACAGCCGGCTCCACATCGTGCCCGCCGAAGGCGGCCAGGCGCGGCTGATGCGCTGCAATACGCCACTGATGAATTCGTGGCACAGCTTCACGCCGGACGGGCGCTGGATGGTGTTCTCATCGAAGAGCCGCTCGCCGTATACGCAGATGTTCCTCACGCACATCGACGAAGCGGGCAACGACAGCCCGGCCATCCTGATCGAGAACGCGACGGCGGCGAACCGCGCCGTCAACATCCCCGAGTTCATCAACATCCCGGCGGACGGCATCGCGAAAATCGACGCCCCGGTGACGGATTACTACCGAGTTGTGGACGTGGCTTCGGCGCTGATGAAGAAGGGTGAGAACGAGGCTGCGGCTGCGGAGTGGCAAAAGGCCCTGGACCTGAATCCGAACGAGGCGCTGGCCCACAACAATCTGGGAGTGACGTTCTCCGAAATCGGCAAGGTAGACGAGGCGATCGAACACTACAGGAAGGCTATTGAACTCAGTCCGGAGTATCCCGAGGCCCACAATAATCTCGGCGAGGCTCTTATTGCGCGGCGCCGCCTGGACGAAGCGATGGAGCACTTTTCAAAAGCGATCGAGCTGAACCCTGCGCACGCCTCCGCGCACTCGAATCTCGGTGCGGCTCTTGCGCAGCAGGGCAAACTCCATGAGGCCATTCCGCACCTTCAGAAGGCGGTGGAAATCAAGCCCGAGCTGGCGGATGTTCAGAACAACCTCGGCATTGCACTCGCGATGACGGGCCGGCTGGACGAGGCGGTCCCGCATCTCGAGAAGGCGCTCGCGGCGCGCCCGCAGGCGTTCGAAGCGCACTTCGTCCTGGGGCGGGTGCTCGCCGCAACGAAGAGATACAAGGAAGCGCTGCCGCACTTCGAACAGGCGGTGAAGATTTCCGGCGCACGCGACGCGGCGCTGCTCGGGTTCCTGGCCGGAGCGTACGCAGAAGCCGGACGCTTCACGGACGCCGCTACGACTACTCGCCGCGCTATCGCTACAGCAACAGGGCAGGGCAACCAAGCATTGGCGGACCAGCTCAAAGCGCGCCTGCACTACTACGAATCCGGCAAACCCGCGCCCGCAGAGTAGCAGCCGGTGGCCGCATTCGTACCGCGTAACCGCACATTCAGGCCGTGTCAGAATGGTTAAACGATGATTGAACAAGTGAGGCCGGACGTATCTGCTGAGCACGCCCGGGTGGCCATCTTTGATTTTGACGGCACCATTTCAGTGATCAGGGCCGGCTGGGTAGACGTGATGGTGCCCATGATGGTCGAGAGCCTGTTGGATCTCAAGACCGGAGAGAGCGAGGAGAGTCTCCGCGCGCTCGTGCTTGACTTCGTTGGCCGCCTCACCGGCAAGCAGACGATGTACCAGATGATCGAGCTTGCGAACCAGATCGAGGCTCGCGGCGGCACGCCTGAGGACCCGCTGGTTTACAAACGGCGGTACCTGGACCTGCTCAATGCAAAGATCGCGCACCGGCTGGACGAGCTCCGGCGCGGCCTGTGCAGTCCGGAGAAGTATCTCGTGCCGGGTGCGCGCAAGTGGCTTGAAACGCTGCACGCGCGCGGCCTCAAGATGTTCCTGGCGAGCGGCACGGATCAGGAGTACATGCGCCAGGAAGCCGACCTTCTCGACGTGAGCCGTTACTTCGAGGGCGGCGTGTACGGCGCACTTGACGACTACAAGAGCTTTTCGAAGAAGATTCTGATTCAGCGCCTGATCGCTTCGGCGGAAGTTCATGGCCGTGAGTTCCTCGGTTTCGGCGATGGTTACGTCGAGATCGAGAATGTGAAGGAAGTGGGCGGGGTTGCGGTCGGGGTGGCGACGGATGAGCCGGAGTGCGCGGTGGTGGACGAGTGGAAGCGGAAGCGGCTTGTCGGGGTGGGCGCCGATTTCATCGTGCCTAATTTCCTCGCGCATGACGAGCTGGCTCACGCGTTGTTTCCGAACGGGCGCAAATGACCTCAAAGTACGCGGCGTTTGACCGGTCGCGGCTACAGCTCCGGCCCCTGGCTGAGCGCGTACACGACCTCCACCTGGAGCGCTGGCTCAGGCTCGACGATTCTACGCCGGCGTTCGATCACCCGGACCTCGCCACCGTCGCCCGCAAGCTTCGTTGCGCGAAAGAGAACGGCGCCGCGCGAATCCTGATGATGGGGGCGCACGTGATCCGCGCCGGCGTGAACCGCCACATCATCGATATGCTCGAGCGCGGCTTCATCGATCAAATTGCGCTGAACGGGGCCGGCGTCATTCACGATTACGAATTGGCGCGCATCGGCGCCACTACGGAGAGCGTCGCCCGGTACATCTCCGAAGGGCAGTTCGGGCTGTGGCGCGAGACGGGCGAGTTGAATGATTGGATTGCGGAAGCGGCGTGCCTGGGCCTCGGCCTGGGCGAGAACGCGGGACGGCGCATCGCCGAATCGGACTATGCCCACCGCGACCTCAGCATCCTCGCCGCCGCCTACCGTCTTGGCGTACCCGCCACGGTTCACGTCGGGATTGGGTACGACATTATTCACGAGCACCCGAACTGCGACGGCGCGGCACTGGGAGCGGCCAGCTATCGGGATTTTCTGGTATTTGCACACACGGTGGAACGGCTCGAGGGCGGCGTGCTGCTGAGCTTCGGCTCCGCCATCATGGCCCCCGAGGTGTACCTGAAGGCCCTGGCGATGTCGCGTAACGTGGCGCACCAGGAAGGCCGCAGTATCCGCGATTTCACCACCGCGGTTTTCGACATGGTCCCGATCCGCGGCGACGCGCACCGCGAGCTTGCGAAGACTGAGGCCGGCTACTACTTCCGCCCACACAAGACTATCCTGGTCCGCACAGTGGCGGACGGCGGGGCGGGCTTCTACTTTTGCGGCGATCACCGCGCGACATTCCCGGCCCTGCGACGGGCCGTTCTGGAGGCGTCATGAATCCCGCGCAGATCCTCTCCGGCATACCCAAGCTGTCGGCCCTCGTCGTAGGCGATATTTGCCTGGACCGCTGGTGCACCTACGACCCGGATCTCTCCGAGCCTTCGCGCGAGACCGGCATCCCGCGGATCGGTGTAATCGCGTTTGAGGCGACGCCCGGCGCGGCTGGAACCGTCGCAAATAACCTGGTCGCTCTCGGCGTTTCGCGCACTGGCGTACTCGGCGTTGTGGGCGATGACGGCGCCGGCATGGAACTGCTGCGCGGCCTCGAAGCCCGGGACATCACGACCGAAATGGTGGTGAAATCGGCCGCCGTCCCGACCTTCACGTACACGAAGCTGCTGAACGTCAAGACCGGCGAAGAGGACCAGCCCCGCGTGGACTTCGTGTACGCAAAGGCCATGCCCGACGAGGTGGAGCGAAAGCTCCTCAACAGGCTGGAGTCGGCGGTGGGCGGGTATGACGTGGTTTTGGTGGAGGACCAGGCCGAGACCGCCGAGGGCGGCGTGGTCACGCCGGCTATTCGCAGAGCACTCGGCGAACTTGCCGCTCGGCACCGGCGCAAGGTGTTCTGGGTGGACTCGCGGAAGAGAATCGAGCACTTCCGCAAACTGGTCGCAAAACCCAATGGCGATGAGGCGACCGAGGCCTGCATGCGGCTCTTCGGCGAAGTGGACCTCCAGCGGCTGCGGAAGCACATGGAAACGCCGCTGCTGATCGTCACGCAAGGCGCGCGCGGCGCAGTGGTCGTCGATCAGGAACGGGAGACGCTGATCGAGACGCGGCCGATGGAGAATCCCGTGGACATATGCGGCGCGGGGGACAGCTTTTCGGCGGGCGCGGCGCTGGCTCTCGCGGTGACGAAGTCGCCGGCGGACGCGGTGCGGTTCGGTAACATGGTGGCCTCGGTCACAATCATGAAGAAGGGTACGGGCACAGCCAGTCCGCAGGAAGTGCTGGCGACGGAGCGGCGCGGATGAACACGCTCGCCATCGATATAGGCGGAACCAAATTTTCGGTCGCGCTGTTCGAGGGCGAGCGGATGGTGGAGCGCGAATCCCGTTCAACCGACCGCGACGGCGGCCGCGAATGGATGGTGGCCAGCATTCTCGCGATCGCGCGCGGATGGAAGTTCGAGGCCTGCGGCATCGGTTTCGGCGGTCCTGTGGATTGGCAAGCGCAGCGCGTCGCGCTCTCGACGCACGTCGGCGGCTGGCAGGATTTCCCGCTGGTCGCGAACCTGGGCGCGGAACTCGGCGTTCCGGCCGTGATGGACAATGACGCGAACGCCGGGGCGCTCGGCGAGGCTGTCTATGGCGCTGGCCGCGATGCGGACCCGCTGTTTTACATGACGCTCTCCACCGGCATCGGCGGGGGCATCGTCGCCGGCGGCGAGGTCTATCGCGGGGCGGATTCGTGGGCGGGCGAAATCGGCCACCTGACCATCCGGCCAGACGGGCCTGAATGCCTGTGCGGCGCGCGGGGCTGCCTGGAGCGCATGTGCGCCGGCATACATATGCCCGCCGACCACGGCAAGACGGCTAACGAGCTTCTGGAAGACCCCGCCTTCGTCGAGCGCTACGTGGTGGATTTGGCGCTGGGCCTGAAGGCCGCGATCATGCTGCTGAACCCGGCCCGCATCGTAATCGGCGGCGGCATCGCGAAGGCTGGTGATAAGCTGTTCGTGCCCCTGCGGCAGGAACTGCGGAGGCAGATCACGGCGTGGTCGCGCGCGCGGATCGACATTCAGCCCGCGGAGCTTGGCGATGACAGCGTGCTGTGGGGAGCACTTGCGCTGTCGCAGAGAACGGTTGGAAAACGGCGGCCTGCCGGTATCGGATCCTTATGACATTCGCAGAGAACTACAGAACCGAGTTACAGAAAACCATCGACACCATCGACGCTGCGAAGGTGGCGGAGGCGATCGCCTGGTTTGGCGAGGCGCGCGATGAGCGGCGGCACATCTTCGTGTGCGGCAATGGCGGCAGCGCTTCCACGGCGTCGCATTTCGTTACCGACATGTTGAAAGGCGCGAGCTACAACCGGCCCGTGCGCTTCCGTATCCTCGCGCTGACGGATTCGCTCTCGACCATCACGGCCTACTCGAACGACGTCTGCTACGACTGCGTGTTCACGGAGCAGCTCCGGAACTTCGCGCAGCCGGGCGATATCCTGATGGCCATCAGCGGTTCCGGCAATTCGCCGAACGTCGTGCATGCCGTTCAAGCGGCAAAAGAGCTCGGCTGCCGGACCATCGCGCTGACGGGGCGCAATGGCGGGAAACTCGGGCCGATCTCTGATCTCGAAATCAATGTCCCCGAGCCCCACATGGGCCGCATCGAAGACGCGCACATGATCGTGTGTCATATGATCTGCTACGCGTTCATGGACTGCGAGTAGCGCGCCGCTCCGGACGCCTGGCTTCCGAATCCGGAGCCTACGGGCGGATGACCGCCTTCGCGATGCCGTCTTCGAAGCGCTCCAGCATTTCGAAGGCGTGCTGCACGCCGTCGAGTCCGAAGCGGTGCGTCACAAGGGGGCGGAAACGCGCGGGGTGGTCCCGGAGAAGGTCGATCGCGATCTCGCTTTCCCGGTTTGAGCGCCGCACGTTGAAAAGCGCGAGTTCCTTCCGCCGCATCGTGTGGAAGTCGATCGAGACGCGCGCGTCGGAGGGGATTCCGGTCACGACGACGCGTCCTGCGTTGCGTGTCGCGGCGATGCAGCCGTTGAGCGAGTTGCCTTTTGCAGCGCAGTCGATTGCCACGTCCACCCCGCGACGGCCAGTGTCCGCGAGGATCTGGGCCGCAGCTCCTTCCGGGTCGAGCACAGCATCGGCGCCCATCGCGAGAGCAAGCGCACGCCGTGCGGCAACTGGTTCGACCGCCCAAATACGCCGGGCTCCGGAGAGCCGCAGCAACGCGATGGTCATCAGGCCGATGGGACCCGTGCCGAAGACGACCGCGGTTTCGCCTGGCTGGAGCGCGACGAACTTCATGGAATGAACCACGACGGCCAGGGGCTCGAACAGCGTGCCCTCCTCGAACGACAGGTCGGGCGGGAGCGGCAGGAGGCTCTCGACGGGGACGTTGACGAACTCGCGGAAGAAGCCGGGGTCCTCGGGCATGCTGAG
>DATMXS010000401.1:0-6668 GCA_035561355.1 Bryobacteraceae bacterium
GAACAACAACAGCGGCGCTCGCCGGTTGGAAGCACGCAGTTCGATCGAGAGAGAGCGCTTCTGCTCCTCGATCCGGCAGTCGAACCCGGCCTGCTTTGCCAGGCCTTCAATGACATCGGTCTCCAGTTCGAGCTGGATCAGTTTATGTGTTCCCGCGTTTACAACCTGCATGGGCGAACCCCTATTCTAGCGTGATAGAGGCGTTCGCACTTCAGAACACGCACGGCTTGCGGTATCCGCTACTTTTCGAGCACGAGGATGAGGGTCCTATCGCCGTCGGGTCCGGTGATGGTGCGCTGGATTTTCAGCAGCTTGCCGTCCAGCATGAGCCTGTCGGCAAACTTGACCTGGCCGCCCGGCGTTTGGATCGTGCTGTCGGAGAGGAGGACATCGCCGGCCCACTTCATGACGGTGACCATTTCCCCAGGGCCGAAACTGTTCTTGTACTCCTTACCGTCAGTGCCCATTTTGAACTCTGTGGTTTCGCCGCCGATTTCCTGGGTGGCGAGGAACTCCGGATCATTGTGACGGATCTTGAAGAGAAGGTCGTCAGGGATGCCGGGCGCGTTGGACTTCTCGACGTTCAGTTTCCAATCGCCTGTTAAGTTCGGCTTCTTGGTATCGGCGGCAATAGCACAGAGGGACATCGCAAAGAGGCAGGTGAGGAGTGCTTTCATGTCATTCTCAGACGAGAATTGCAGCTCGTTTGTTCCCGGTTGCCTCAAGCGGCTTTTGCAACCGCGGCGAGTTCCTTCACGATGTTTGTCAGGAACGCCTTCGCGTCTCCGAAGAGCATCAGGGTCTTGTCGAGATAAAACAGCTCATTATCGATGCCGGCGAAACCGGGGCTCATCGAACGCTTGATGACCATGACCGTACGGGCGTAATCCACGTTCAGAATGGGCATGCCGTAGATAGGGCTGCCGGAATCCGTCCGGGCGGCGGGGTTGCAGACATCGTTCGCGCCGATGACGAGCGCGACATCGGCGCGGGGGAACTCGCCGTTGATGTCGTCCATCTCGTGCAGCCGGTCGTAAGGGATGTCGGCTTCAGCAAGCAGCACGTTCATGTGGCCCGGCATGCGGCCGGCAACGGGATGGATGGCGAACTGCACGTCCACGCCGCGCTTGATGAGGGTGTCGAACAGTTCCCGCAACTTGTGCTGCGCCTGGGCGACTGCCAGGCCGTAACCCGGTACCACGATGACGCTGCGGGCCGAATCGAGAATCTCCGCGGCTTCCTCGGGCGAGGCGGAGCGCACGTTGCGCTGCTCGGCGTGTACAGCGGCGGTCTTGACCTGGCCGAAGGCGCCGAACAGCACGTTGGTGAAAGAACGGTTCATGGCCCGGCACATGATGATGGACAGGATCAGGCCGGAGGACCCGTCGAGAGCGCCCGCGATGATGAGCAGCTTGTTGTTCAGGGCGAAGCCCATGAAGCTGGCCGCAAGTCCCGCATAGGAGTTGAGGAGTGCGATGACGGTGGGCATGTCCGCGCCGCCGATGGGCATGATGAGCAGGACGCCGAAGACCATCGAGAGTCCCGCGAAGATCGGAAACATCCAGGTCTGCTCGGGCGCGATGATCAGGGCGACGCCGAGCCCGACCGAAACCGTAAAGAGGCCGAGGTTGATGACGTTCTGGCCGCGGTAAACCATCGGGCGGGTGGGCAGGATCTCCTGTAATTTGCCGAACGCCATGAGCGAGCCCGTGAAGGTGAGGAAACCGAGGAGCATCTCCAGCACGAGGGCGAACATGGTGAACCCGTGCGGGGTATGGCGGTAATACTCGGCAGTGCCGATGAGCGCGGCCGCAAGTGCGCCGAAGGCGTGTGAAATCGCGGTCCGCTGGGGAACGGCGGTCATCGGCATGATATACGCGAGCGGCACGCCGATCGCGGAGCCGATGAGGAACGCGAGGGCAATCCAGTGATACTCGACGATCTCCTGGCGGAGCAGCGTGGCTACGATCGCTATGAGCATCGCGATTTCGCCGGAGATGACGCCGCGGCGGGCTGTAACCGGGCTGTTCATCCACTTGATTGAGAAGATGAACAGGGCCGCGGACACCAGATACGCGAGATCCACCGTTTGGACATTCATCGCGCGCCTCCGGTGTTCTCGCGCTTCTTGAACATCTTGAGCATGCGGTCTGTGATGAGGAAGCCGCTGACGAGGTTGATGGTGGCCGCGAGCACGGCGATAAAGCCGAGCACCTTGCTGAGCGTGGTCGCTCCTTCATCGCCTGCAACCATGATGGCCCCGACGACAGCGATTGCAGAGATCGCGTTCGTGAGTGACATCAGCGGCGTGTGAAGCAGGGGCGACACGCGGCGGATCAACTCGAAGCCGAGGAAGGCCGCGAGCATGAAGATGAAGAACAGCGATGTGTCAGGCATCTTTTCAGTTCCTTTGCATGCAGCGGAGTTACGGCCGCGAGCCGGTGAGTTCGCGAACCCTGGCGTTCACAATTTCTCCGTTGTGCGTGACGAGCGTTTCTCGCGTGATCTCGTCTTCAAGGTTGACCGTGAGCGCGCCGTCGCGCAGGAGGTGCTTCAGGAACGTGGCCACGTTGCGCGCATACATCTGGCTCGCGTGATAGGGGATCTCCGATGCCAGATTCAAAGGGCCGAGCACGGTGACGCCGTTTTCGACTACCGTTTCCCCGGCCCGGGTGATTTCGCAGTTGCCACCTCTTTCGGCCGCGAGATCGACGACGACGCTGCCGGGCGGCATGGCAGCGGCCATCTCCCGGGTTACGAGTATCGGCGCTTTCTTGCCGGGCACCGCCGCGGTGGTGATTACGACGTCTTGCTGCCGCACAACGCCGGTGAGCACTTCGCGCTGGCGCCGGTAAAACTCCTCGCCGAGCGCCTTGGCGTAGCCGCCCTTGTCCTCCGCCTCGGCAGCGTCAACCGGCACTTCCACGAATTTGGCGCCGAGGCTCTCGATCTGTTCGCGCACCGCACTGCGGACGTCATAGGCGCTGACCACCGCGCCGAGACGGCGGGCTGTGGCGATTGCCTGCAGGCCGGCAACGCCCGCACCCAGGACGAGGACCCGTGCAGGTGCGACCGTGCCTGCGGCAGTCATGAGCATCGGGAACATCCGGGGCAGAACATCGGCGGCGAGGAGGACAGCCTTGTATCCGGCGATGGTTGCCATAGAACTGAGGGCATCCATGCTCTGGGCGCGCGTGATGCGCGGCATCAACTCCATCGCAAACGCGGTAACGCCGCGGGTGGCGAGCTCGGCGTATTCGGCCGCAGCCGTGAGCGGCTCGCCGAAGCCGATAATCCACTGGCCAGGGCGCAACAGCGCGAGATCGGCGCGGCCGGATTCGGGATTCGCCCCGAGCGTGCGGACCTGCGCGATCACGTCCGAGGCGGAGAACAGGGCGGTGCGATCCGGTGCGATTCGTGCCCCGCGTTCGGCATATTCCGCATCCGGGAAGCCGGCGGCGGCGCCGGCGGAAGATTCGATGACGAATGTAGCGCCGGCCTTGACGAGAACCTCCATCGCGCGCGGAATCATAGCAACGCGCCGCTCGCCCGGATACGTCTCGGCCGGGATGCCAATGGTGATGGGCACAGTCGGGATCCCCTCTGTTGTTCTGTAAGTAATTGTACAGAAGCTAGAAGGCAGCCGTGCCACCGGTAGGACCGGATTGAATGACCTGTGACTTGGGGGGCAGAGGGGCCGGGCTATGCTGCTAGAGAACATGATTGCAGCTACAGCCCTTTTCTCATTCGTGCGTATTGCCGCCGGACCAGTCCACGATTCAGAACCGCGCAACTCTGTCATGCTCGATGCATCACATCCAGTGGGGTAGCTGGCCCGGAATGAGAGGGCAGCAGATCAATTTGAGCCAGACTGCCGTACTTGGGTTTCGGCAAACCGTAAAAGGAGTAAGGCATGAAGATTGGGATCATCGGGGCGGGCCAGATCGGTGGCACCCTCACGCGTCGGCTTACTGCACTCGGGCACCAGGTTTTCGTGGCCAACTCACGAGGACCGCAAACGCTCGCGGATTTGGCCAAGGAGACCGGCGCGACCGCGGTCACGGTCCCCGAAGCGGCCCGGGCCGGGGAAATAGTAGTGGTGACGATTCCCGAAGCCAACGTCCCGAAGCTGCCGAAGGGTTTGTTTTCCGGCGTCCCGGACAATGTGGTGGTAGTGGACACCGGCAATTACTACCCGCGGCAGCGCGACGGGCGCATTGACGAGATCGAGGCGGGCATGACGGAGAGCCAGTGGGTTGCGCGTCAACTGGGGCGGCCGGTGGTCAAGGCGTTCAATAACATCTATGCCCGGCACCTGATGGAGCGCGGCCGACCCGCAGGCAGCCCCGGGAGGATTGCGCTGCCCGTCGCGGGCGACGATTACGCACCCAAGTCCGTCGTACTGCGGCTCATCGATGAGCTCGGATTCGACGGCGTCGATGCCGGCACGCTGGATGAGTCCTGGCGGCAGCAGCCCGGCACCCCGGTCTACACCGCGGACCTTGACGCCGAGGGCGTACGGCGCGCACTGGCGGAGGCCAGGAGGGAACGGACGCCGGAGTTTACCGCTACCCCGAACAGCCCTGGAGATTTCGCGAGACCGGCCTGAAGGGCTCGCCGCGGGAACATGCCCGCTGCGCCTAGCGCTTCTGCCCGACGCCATACTGGAGTCAGAATGGGGCTGCGGGAATACCACGGTAAGCGGCGGTTCGATGAGACGCCTGAGCCTTCCGGGCGCGAGGCGGCGCGGGCCGGCGGGAAGAGCTTTGTCGTGCAGAAGCACGATGCTACACGGCTGCACTACGATTTCCGGCTCGAGTTGAACGGGGTGCTGCTCTCGTGGGCGGTTCCTAAGGGGCCGAGCCTCAACCCTCGGGACAAGCGGCTTGCCGTCCATGTTGAGGATCATCCGCTTGATTACGGAGGCTTCGAAGGCGTCATCCCTAAGGGCAACTACGGCGCCGGGCCCGTGATCGTTTGGGACAACGGGACCTGGGAACTGGAGGGCAAGGGGACGGCGGAGGAGCAGATCGCACGGGGCGATTTCAAATTTTCGCTCCACGGCCACAAGCTGCGCGGGAGCTTCGCGCTGGTGCATACGGGGAAGCGGTCGGACGATCCCAAGCAGGAGAAGAACTGGCTGCTGATCAAGCATCGGGACGAGGCAGCGGACGAGGCGTGGGACATTGATCGCCTGCCCGAATCCGTGCTGAGCGGGCGGACCATCGAGGAGGTTGAGAGCGGTGCTCCCGTGAAGGTGGCGAACGTGGACGACCTGCCGGGCGCGCGGGAGGCGGCTATGCCGGCCGAGGTGGAACCAAACCTCGCAACGCTGATCACGAAGCCGTTCAGCGACCCGGAGTGGCTGTTCGAGTTGAAATGGGACGGCATGCGCATCCTGGCGTTTCTCCGCAACGGGAAGTGCGAGTTGAAATCGCGCAGCGGGCGCGTGGTGACCTCGCAGTTCCCCGAACTCGCGGTGCTGCCGGAGCGCGTGCCGGTGAAGACTGCCATCCTCGACGGCGAGGCGGTGGTGCTCGATGAGACGGGCCGCCCGGATTTCAGCCTGATGCAGCAGCGAATGAACGTGGTCCGGCCCGCGGCATCCCTGGTGGAATCGGCGCCTGTGGTGCTTTACGTGTTCGACGTGCTGTACGCCGAAGGCTACGACCTCCGCAATGTGCCGCTGATCGAACGCAAGCAGTTTCTGAAACGCATCCTGCTGGTGGAGCCGCCGGTGCGCTACTCCGAGCATGTCGCCGGCGACGGCGAGGGTCTATATAAGCTGGTCCTCGAACAGAACGTTGAAGGCATCATCGCGAAGCGGGCATCGAGCAAGTACTGCGCCGGGCGCGGCACGAACTGGCTGAAGCTGAAGACGACGCGGGAAGTGGACGCGGTGATCGGAGGCTACACGGCGCCGCGCGGCGGCCGCGAGTTGTTTGGAGCCGTCCTGCTGGGGCTGTATGACGGCAAGAAGCTGGTGTATATCGGTTCGGCGGGCAGCGGGTTCAGCGACGAGAATCTGTCGGTGGTATGGGAGAGGCTGCAAGAACTGGTGACGGACAAGATGCCGTTTGCTGCGCGGCCGGCTACGCGGGAGAAACAGACATGGGTGCGGCCGGAGATGGTGGCGCGGGTAAAGTTCCGGGAGTGGACGCGCGACCGGCGGCTGCGTGCGCCGGTGTTCCTGGGGGTACGGACGGACGTTGGGCCGGAGGAGTGCCAGTTCGAGGATGTTCTTCAACGCAGAGACGCGGAGACGCGGAGAAACAGTTAGAACAGAGAAGAGCTCTTCACCACAGAGACACAGAGGACACGGAGGGGGCACAGAGCGGACTCATTCATAAGGCAAACTAACTAAGACCCAGTTAGAACAGAGAAGAGCTCTTCACCACAGAGACACAGAGGACACGGAGGGGGCACACAGCGGACTTATTCATAAGGCAGACCAATTAGACCGAGAGATAGATCTTCGGGTTGTCTTACTGTTTCTCGCTTTTCTGAGGGTGTAAAAAGGATTGTGTAAACGTTCTCCTCGATTTATGTTTAGGAGAACGGAATGGCCATCAACAACCAGCTCATTGATGAACTGTTAAGAGACTACCAGAAGCCCGAGGACATTGTTGGCGAGAACGGGCTGCTGAAGCAACTGACCAAGGCGCTTC
>DATMXS010000402.1:0-29267 GCA_035561355.1 Bryobacteraceae bacterium
CGGTGTGATCGTGCGTGCCCTCGCATACATCCTGGCGCACGGCGGCGACGGACTGCGACTCGCGACGATGGATGCGGTGCTCAACGCGAACTACATCCGCGCCGGCAGCAAGGATCACTTCGACATGCCGCTCGACGCGCCCTCGATGCACGAGTGCGTGTTCTCCGACGCCCGCCAGCAGAAGCGCGGTGTCCGGACCGGCGACATCGCAAAGCGCTTGATCGATTACGGCTTCCATCCGTACACGGTCAGCTTCCCGATGATCGTTTCGGGCGCGATGATGATCGAGCCGACCGAGACCGAGAGCAAGCGTGAACTCGACCTGTTCATCGACGCCCTTGTGGAGATTGCGAAGGAAGTGGAGGAGGATCCGGCTCTTGTTCTGAAGGCCCCGCACAACACGCGCACGTCGCGCGTGGATGAAGTGGGTGCGGCCAGAAAGCCGGTTCTGCGATGGCGGCCGGAACGCGCGTCCAGCCCGAAGGAGTAACGCGTCTGCGGGACAGGGCTGCGCTTCAACTCGCGGTCCTGCTCGCACTCGTCTTCCTTATCCGGCTCCCGTTCATCGACCAGGCATTTCAACTCGATGACGGTTATTACCTCGCGGGGGCGAAGTACGTCCAGGGCGACCCGGCCCACCCGTGGCGCACCACTTACGTTTACTTGGGCGAGCAGGTGGATATGCGAGGCCACCCGCACCCGCCGCTGAACGTGTGGGCTCTGGGCGCGGTTCTCGCCGTACTCGGGAGCATCCGCGAAGTGCCGTTCCATGCGGCGTACCTCTTCTGGACGCTGCTTGCCGTGGCCGCCGCATACTCGCTCGCACGCCGCTTTTCGCCGCACCCCTTTCTCGCGACCCTAATGTTCGCTGCCACGCCCGCGTTGGTCGTGCACGGCAATGCTCTCGAGGCGGATGTGCCCTTCACGGCGCTCTGGCTGGCCGGAACGGCCGCCTTTGTGTGCGGTGTGGACGCACGCAGCACGCGCTGGCTTTGGGCAGCGGCAACTGCGATCGCACTGGCTTCGCTGGCGGCGTATCAGGTCGTCCTTCTGGGGCCTATCCTCGCCGCATATGGGTTCCTCACTCTCAGGCGCACTGCCGTGCCGCGGCGGTGGGTGATCGCGGTTGCGGCTGTCTGTCTCCTTCCGTTTGCCGTGGTGGGCGCCTGGCAAATGTATCAACGACTCAGCGACGGCGCGCTGCCCGCCGCTGTCCTGATGGGCCACTTCCGCAACTACGGACTCCAGAGCCTTGCGAATAAGACGAGGAGCACGCTGGCACTCACGGGCCACATGGCCTGGCTCATCTTCCCCGCGCTGGCCATCGCCGCCTTCGCGCGACTGCGCGCCGGGTGGCTGCTCGCGATCGCCGCCGCGACCGCAGCCGCCGCGTGGGTCGATCCGCATCCGCTCTTCTGGATGTCGTTCGCGATCGGCCTGGTGATTCTCGCCTATTGCGCAACCGAACGCGAACCCGAAACGCTGTTTCTTCGCATTTGGGTGCTGCTCTTCTTCGCCGGAGCGCTCGCTATCTTCTACGCCGGCGCCGCCCGTTACATTTTGCCCATCGCTCTGCCGGTCGCGGTTCTCGCGACTTGGGCGCTTCGCCGTCACCCGCGGTGGATCGCCGCCAGCGTCGCGGCGCAGTTTGTTTTCAGCCTAGCGCTGGCAAAGGAGCATTACGATCAGTCGAACGCCTACCGCGACTTCGCGCGCAGCGCGAAGGTGGACGGCAAGCTGTGGATCAACGGCGAATGGGGTTTGCAGTTCTACGGGCAGCAGGCGGGCGGCAGGCCGATGCTTCGCGCCCAGCAGGTGCAACCCGGCGATTGGGTTATGTCCAACCGCCTCGGGTACCCGGGGGAGTTTGCGACGCCCGGCGGAGAGTTGCGCCTCAAAGCTGAGCGATCGATTGTCCCGTCCGTGCCTTTGCGGATCATCGGCCTGAGCGCGAAATCGGCGTTCAGCACGATCAGCTTCGGCGTACGGCCGTTCGATATTACTAACTCACCCGCCGACGTGCTGTCACTTCAGCGCGTCGAGCCGCGCGTCATCGCGCGCGAACACCTTACGATGAACGATTCCGAAGCCCCAAACCAGATCGGCAGCGGCGTTTTCACTCTCGAAGCAAACCGCTGGCGATGGACCGCGGGGAAGGCCGAGTTTCTATTGAAGCAGCCCGGCCGTCCCGCGCGGCTCGAAGCGGTGTTGTATATTCCCGACAACGCACCCGCGCGGCGGGTGACGCTCGCGCTGAACGGAGCCGTTGTTGCCGAGCGCACGCTGCCCGGTCCCGGAGCGCACACCATCGCCTCCGATCTGCTGCCGGCCGCCACGGGCACCGCCACGGCGACGCTCACGGTCGATCGCACGTTCTCGCCGCCCGGCGACACCCGTAAACTCGGCGTGATCCTGCTCGATTTCGGCTTCCGGTAGCTCGAGGCTGTTAGAATATTCCGCGACATGCGGATATTCGGACTCTTTTTAGTTTTGGCGCTTTCAGTGCCGATTCTCGCCCAGGATGACCAGCTCGCCGAAGGCTGGGACTTCGTTCCCGGCGAGAAGATCCTGATCTACGACGATTTCACAGACATGCCGAGAGGCGGCGCGCCGCCGCACTGGAAAGTCCGCGGCGGAAGCGTGAAACTGACGAACAGCGGGAGGCTGATCACCCCTCAAGACGTGCAGCTTCAACCCAACGTCGCCAAGTGGCCAGAAAACTTCACCATTGAAACCGATCTCCTGCCGGTGAAGACGGAGGACTCGATCGAGCGGCGGATGGAGTGGCAGTTCCTTGATGCTGCCAATGACTGGGTGTGGTTTGTGCGCTTCACCTACTGGGACGACGAGAACGGGTGTTCCGTGCTGGTCAGCACTACGGATGAGAGTGGTGTGGCGGACGCGAAGTGCAAGTGGTCGCATACCGAGCCGAACAAGTTCGCCGTCTGGGTGCAGGACGGTAGGTTGCGCCTCTATCTCAACAAAGAACGGCTTGTCGATGTGAATCAATTCAAGCCCGCCGCCTGGACCAAAGCTGTACTGACCCTCGAAAGCTCTGAGCAGCCCGTCTCCTTCGGCCCCTTCCGCATCGCCGAATCCGCGCCGGACGTCAGCAAGACTCTGTTCGCCAGCGGCCGCTACGTGACGCACGGCATTCAGTTCGACGTGAATTCTGACCGGCTGCGGCCCGAGTCCGCGCCCATCCTCAAGCAGATTGCCGCGGCGCTCCAGACGCAACCGGCGTCGAAAGTCCGGATCGACGGTCACACAGATTCAACCGGCGACCCGGCGAAGAACCTCGACCTCTCCAAACGCCGCGCGGCAGCCGTAAAGGACGCCCTGGTGAAGCAGCACAGCATCGACGCCGCCCGCCTCACCACAGACGGCTTCGGAGCTTCCAAGCCCCTCACATCCAACGACACCCCCCAAGGCAAAGCGGAGAACCGCCGAGTGGAGTTCGTAAAGCTGTAAAGGGTGATTAACCGCAGAGGCGCAGAGACGCAGAGAAAAGCCAAAAGGGAAACACGTGCAAACGGATCACGGTGCCCAAGCATCTGACCTGCAGGAAGCGGACCCGGAGTTAAAAACCTATTCCGTCTGATTCTCTGTTTGGTCTTCTTCTTGCCTTTCTCTGCGTCTCCGCGCCTCTGCGGTGAAACGCTTTTTGTGCCCCGGCCGGTGCTAGACTCCCGGGTGTGAGGACGATCATCGAGCCGTTCCGTATCAAGAGCGTCGAACCTCTATATCAAACGACTCGTGAAGAACGCGAAGAGTGGCTGCGCGAGGCCGGCTACAACCTGTTTCTCGTCGATGCGAAGAACATCCTCATCGATCTGCTCACTGATTCCGGGACCAGTGCGATGTCCACCGAGCAGTGGGCGGCCATCATGCGCGGTGACGAATCCTACGCGGGCAGCGAGAGCTTCTACAGGCTGAAGGCCGTAGTTGACGATCTGACCGGATTCAACCACGTCATACCCACGCACCAGGGCCGCGCAGCCGAGCGCATCCTCTTCACCGTCATGTGCAAGCCGGGCGACGTCGTGCCCAGCAACACGCATTTCGACACGACGCGCGCCAATATCGAGTTCACCGGCGCGCGCGCCGTGGATCTGCCCTGTCCCGAGGCTTCTGACACGCAAGCGCGCCTGCCCTTCAAGGGCGACATGGACGTGGCTGCGCTCGAGCAACTCATCGCTGTCGAGGGACGCGACCGCATCCCACTCATCATGTTGACGGTGACGAACAACTCGGGCGGCGGCCAGCCTGTTTCTCTCGGCAACATCGAGGCCGTCCGGCGAGTCGCGTCACGGCACGGGATTCCGTTCTACCTCGATGCCTGCCGCTTCGCCGAAAATGCCTGGTTCATCCGGGCGCGCGAACCGGGGTACGCCGCCTCCTCCCCCAAGCAAGTCGCCCGAAAGATGTTCTCGATGGCCGACGGCTGCACGTTCTCGGCCAAGAAGGACGCCTTCGCGAACATCGGCGGCCTGCTCTGTACGAACGACGGCAAACTCGCGCAACAGGAGAAAGCGCTGCTCATTCTCACCGAGGGCTTCCCGACCTACGGCGGACTCGCCGGGCGCGACCTCGACGCGATCGCCGTCGGGCTACAGGAGGTCCTCGAACCCGATTACCTGCGATACCGGATCGTCTCCACCGAGTACCTCGGCCGCCATATTTCCGAACGCGGAGTCCCCATCGTCGAACCGCCCGGCGGCCACGCCATCTACATCGACGCGGGCCGCATGCTGCCGCACATCCCGCGCGAGCAGTTCCCCGGCCAGGCGCTCGCGGTGGAGCTTTACCGTCACGCAGGCATACGCTCGGTCGAGATCGGGACCTTGATGTTCGGGGACAAGGCGCGCCACGAACTCCTGCGCCTCGCCATTCCGCGCCGGGTGTACACCCAGAGCCACATCGATTACGTGGTCGAAGCCATCCTGGAAGTTAACGAGTACAAGAACGGCCTGCGTGGCTTCGAAATCGCTGAAGAACCCCCATTCTTAAGGCACTTCAGCGCCCGGCTGCGGCCGGTCTGATTGTGTTTTCAACGGGTATTTTCCAGCATGCGCAGGTTAACGGATCATACCCGGTGTTGTCTAATGGCCTATTACCTTCCTTACTTCCGGCTCATTACGAGTGTTATGGTGCCCTCGGATCGATGCCAAATCGATAGTTGCCCCCACATGAGAGGCAATTGACAGGGTTGCACGTAAGAACTAGTTTCTATACGAACGTAAATATTTACGTTCCCGCCTGGATTAAAATGCTTGCTTACATCGGTCCGAACGGAAAAACGAATGGAAATGGCGCCGTCCTCGAGGCATCTCTGCAACGCGCCGCCACGCTCGTGCAGGATCCGCCGCGGAATGGCCGCGCCGAAACGGTGGAGGATTTCAACCGGTTTCTGGGTCCTTTGCAGCCCCTGCTTGCCGACCCTGCCGTTTCGGACATTCTCGTCAACGGCTTCGATACCGTGTACATCGAGAAGGCGGGCCGGCTCGAATTGACGAGCGTTCGCTTCCGTGATGACGCCGAACTGCTGGACGTCATCGAGAAAATCGCCGCCAAAACTGGCAGGCAGGTCGATACGACGCGGCCTCTCGTCGATATGAGATTGCCGGACGGATCGCGCGTGAACGCCGCCGTCCCACCGGTTTCCATCGACGGCCCGGCGCTTTCCATCCGGCGCTTCGGAAGAAACCCGCTGCTGGCGGAGGACCTGGTCTCCAAATTGGCCATGACCGAGCACATGCTGAAGTTCCTGAAAGCGTGTGTCGCGGCGCGGCTCAATATCGTTATTTCAGGCGGAACCGGTTCGGGTAAGACGACGCTGCTCAACGCGCTTTCGCGCTTCATTCCGGACCACGAAAGGGTGGTCACGATCGAAGACGCGGCCGAGCTGCGCCTCCAGCGCCGCCATGTCGTGCGCCTGGAGAGTCGCCCGGCAGACCTGGACGGCCAAGGCTCCGTGCCCATACGGCAGCTTCTCGTAAACGCACTCCGCATGCGGCCGGACCGCATCATCGTCGGCGAGGTCCGCTCGAGCGAGGCGCTGGATATGCTGCAGGCCATGAACACCGGTCATGACGGCTCGCTGACTACGGTTCACGCCAACACGCCCCGGGACACTCTGAGCCGGCTCGAGGTCATGGCCGGTATGGGCGACTCTAACCTTACGACCAAAGTAATCCGCGCACAGATGTCTTCGGCGCTCGATCTCATTGTCCAAGCCTCACGGCTCACCGACGGCACGCGCCGTATCACCCACATCACCGAGGTCCTGGGCATGGAAGGCGAAGTGGTCACCACCCAGGACGTTTTCGTCTTCGACAAAACCGGAATGACCCCCGAAGGAAAAGTACGCGGTCGCTTCCGTGCGACCGGAATCCGTCCGAAAGCCTGCGAAAAGCTCGCGGTGCAAGGCTTCGTATTCGATTCGTCCTCCTTCGAAATGCGCCAGGAAGTCTGAAGCAATCCGGCTTCGGCAAATCCACAGGAATCGCACGAGCCGCGCTGCAATTAAGAGGTTATGAGCAAGCTGACTGCGTGCGCGTCTCGGAAGGCCATTGACACCATCCCGTTCCAGTCTTAAACTTAACAGTGTAATGTTGCTAAACGGCAGCAACCGCGCGGTGCGACGAGCCGCTCCGAAGCTGGCTCTTTTTTTGGCCCTTGTGGTTAACAGTGTTAACTTAAGTAGAGCGGAGCCGCTCGTCTATACCCTCTCCGACTGCCTCCAGCGTGCCGCCGGCCAGAACCGGACTGTCCTGGCCGCGCGCTTCAAAGCCCAATCGGAACGGCACAAAGAGGCTGGCGTTTTCGCCGATTACTTCCCCAAAATCCAAGCGCAAGGCGTGTACTTCAACGCGGTCTCCGGCAGCATCGACGGCTTTTTCGCGAAGCTGATCGACCCGCATCCGACGGCGGCTCAACTCATCGCCGTTCAGCCCGTCACACAGCTCGTCAAGATCCACTACGCGCACCGGATCGCCGGAGCCGATCGCGGCATGGCGGAGAGTGACGAGGCAACCGCGCGCGCCGAGGTCGCGAAGTCCGTAAAGCAGCTCTATTGGAAGGGCTTGGAACTGTACGCGCAGCGCGATGCGGTCGCCGCTTCCCTGAGGTACCTGAATTCGAAGCTGGCCGACGCCGAAGCCGCCGAGAAGGCTGGAAAGCTGCTGCCCGACGCGGTCCGAGAAGTGGAAGCGAATCTCATCGAAGCGCAGAAGCGCGAAATCGAAGTAAAGGCCGGCATCGAATCGGTCCGCATGAATCTGGCGGTGCTGCTCGGGCTCGATCCCGCAACGGAATTCACGCTGTCGCAATCGGCCGAACTCGCCGCGCCTTCAATGGCGGATGCGCTGGAACGCACCGCCGCGAAGCAGCGCCCCGAAGTCTGCAGAGCCGAGTTCCAGGCAGCGAAAGCCGGTGCGGCGGTCGCTCTCGCGAAGACGGGCTATATTCCGGACATCACCGTCGCTGCCGGCGAGTTCCGGCAGAAGGGCTTTCCGTTTCTGCCTGTGAACGGCACGGCCGCAATGGTCACGCTCCAGTGGAACCTCTTCGATTGGGGCAAGCGCGAAAACGAAGTTGCCGAGCGGAAGGACCTCAAACGAGCTGCCGAGTTGCAGGCCGCCGAACAGCGCGACAAGGTGCGTGTGGAGGTCCGGCAGGCGCTCAACACCCTGGAGACCGTACGCGGTTCGCTCGCGCTCGCGGAGGCGCAACGCAGGTTGGCCCAGGAGCGGCTCCGTATCGTCGAGGACCGCCGCTCTGTCGATAAAGCGACGCAGACGGATGTCCTGGAGGCGCGAATGCGCATGGCAATCGCGGATGCGCAGGCAGCCTCCGCGCGAAGCGCGTACAACTCGCAGGCCGCGGAAGTCGAGCGCGCGGCCGGCGTCTAAGATGACCGCAGACGCAAAACAGAGCCGCGACAGTAATGGAGCGGCAGCGCGACAGCTCAGGACGCTTATGACAGGAATCAAAGCCCGTGCGCTATACGGAATTGCGGCGATTTCGGCTGCCGCTATGTACGGCTGTACCGGGTCGAAGGCAAACACCCCCGCCGTTCAACCCGTGCCAGTGGAGGTCGTCAAAGTCTCATTTGAAGATCAGCCGCGTACGGTCACTGCGAGCGGCAGCGTGCTCGCGCTCGAACAGGCGGTCGCGGCGTTTGAGACCCCGGGACGCGTGCTCCGCATTCACGCGCAGCTTGGAGACGCGGTGCGGCGGGGCCAGCTGCTCGCCCTGCTGGACCCGGAAGAATACGCGATCCACGAGCGGATGGCGGACGCTCAGAACGCCGCCGCGCAGGCCGGCGCCGAAATGGCACGCAACGGCGCGCGGCAGGAGGAGATCGATGCCGCTCGTGCCGCGATGAGCCAGGCCGAGGCGGCCGACGCACTGGCCAGGGCGGAGTACGGCCGGATTGAGTTCCTGTTCTCACGGAAGAGCGTGACCGCGAGCGATATGGACCGCGCGCGAGCCGAACGTGACATGGCGGCGCAACGGCTCGCCGAAGGGCGGGCGAAGCTCTCCGCCCTGGAGACAGGCCTGCGCCGCGAGGAGAAGGACCGTGCATTTGCAGCGGCGGGCGCAGCGGAAGCTCAGGCCCATCTCGCGCGAAAGAAACGAGGGGACGCGGTGCTGCGCTCGCCTCTGAACGGCTTTATCGCACGCAAGGACATCGAACTCGGGCAGGTGATCGGCGCGGGCGCTCCGGCGTATTTCGTCGTTTCGCTGAACCCGGTGAAGGTACGGGCGGGCCTGCCTGAATCGGCGGTCGGGCTGCTGAAGCGCGGAATGCAGGCCGAAATCACCGCCTCTGCGGCAGGAAAAACTTTCCGCGGCCAAGTCGAGTACATCGGCGTTGCCGCGGATCCCGCGACGCGCCTGTTCCCGGTCGAGATCACCGCCGCCAACCCCGCTGCCGAGCTGAAGCCCGGCATGGTGGCGCAAGTCTCGATCGGGACGGGCGCGCGCGAGTCCGTGCTCGCGGTCCCGTCTGATGCGGTGGTCCGCAGCCCCGAAGGAATTCCCTCAGTGTTCATCCTCGACGCCGCGTCAGGGAAAGTCTTCCTGCGACGGGTGGACACCGGCGAGATGCTCGACGGACGGATTCGCATCCGCTCCGGGTTGAATGGCGGCGAGGCAGTGGTAGTGGCCGGACAAAACAGCGTTTCCGACGGCGCCCTGGTCCGCGTGACCGCCTGGAGGTGAACGTGAACCTGACCCGTGCCGCGACAACGTACTGGAAGGTGACAATCGCCGGCGTATTGCTGGTCTGCATTACCGGCGTGCACAGCCTTCTGACGATGCCCCGCCGCGAGGACCCGAAGATCACCATCCGTGAGGCGATCGTGATCACGCTGTTTCCGGGCGCGGATTCGGGACGGGTCGAGCAGCTCGTAACGCGCAAGGTGGAAGAAAAGATCGAGACGGTGGAAGAGCTCGAACGCGTCACGTCCACCTCGCGGGCCGGTCTCTCGATCGTGCGGGTGAAGCTGCGGCCCGAGGTGGACAATCCACAGGAATCCTGGCAGAAGATCCGGAACCGCATGCTCGAGCTGCGACGTGCGCTGCCCGACACCGTCCTGGGCCCCATCATCGATGACGAGTACGGCGATACCGTTGCGGCGCTGATCGCCGTGGCGGCCGATGGCGCGACGCCGCGGCAGCTAGAGGACTACGCGACGGTGCTCGAAACGGAACTGCGCCGTGTGGATGCCGTCGGCAAAACAGAGATCATCGGCGAGCAGCAGGAGAGCATCGAGATCGCGCCGGATCTGGACAAGCTGGCGACTTACAGGGTGGGGCTGGAGCAGCTAGCGAAGGCGCTTCAGGCACGCAATATCGTGCTGCCGGGCGGCGAGTACAAGACAGGCTCCGCGGATATCCCGCTCGAGCCTTCAGGCGACTTCCGGACCGTCGCCGAGATACAGAACGTGACCGTCGATGTCGGGTCGAGCGGGCTGCCGCTTCGGCTCGGCGATATTGCGGATGTGCGCCGGACCCTCGAGGACGCGCGCTTCATCACGCACTACAACGGCCGCAGCGCGGTATACGTTTCCGTGACGGTGCGCGCCGGGCAGAACATCGTCGAAGCAGGCAAAGAGATCGAGCGGGCGATCGCCTCGGCGCATTCGCGACTCCCTTCCGGCGTGGAACTGGAGCGCGTGGCCGACCAGCCGGGTATGGTGCAGCAGCGGATCGGCCATTTCCTCCGCGAGTTCCTGATCGCAATCCTGTGCGTGATCGCGGTGACGATGGTGCTGCTGCCGTTCCGTGTTTCGCTGGTTGCGGCCACCTCGATTCCGGTAACGGTGCTGGCATCCTTCGCCTTGATGCGGGTGTTCGGGATCGAACTGCACCAGGTGTCGATTTCGACCCTGATCCTCGCGATCGGCATGGTGGTGGACGATGCGATCGTCATCACGGACAACTACCTGGAGCACCTGCACCAAACCGGCTCGCGGATGCGCGCGGCGGTTGAGGGTACGCGCGAGGTCGCGGTCCCCGTGCTTGCGGCGACGCTGACGATCGTCGCATCCTTCCTGCCGCTCCGGAGGCTCTCGGGCGGAGTGGGCGAGTTCATCTCAGGCATTCCGAATGTAATCACGATCTCGCTGCTCACGTCGTATGCGGTCGCCGTCCTGGTGACTCCGCTGTTCTGCACCTGGTTCATTTCGCCGGTTCACGCTCTGTCGGAGGATAACCTGCTGGCACGCGTGCCGTATCTTCGACGGCGGTTCCCGGCGCTCACACACAATCCGATCGAAGTATTGCGGGGCGGATACTCGCGCCTGCTTGCCGCGGCGATGGCACGCAAGAAAGCAACCGTCGGGCTGGCGGTCGCGTCGGTGGTAATCGGCTTTGCAATCATCCCGCTGCTCGGGATCCAGTTCTTCCCCAAGGCCGAACGGAATCAGCTCGTGATCGATCTGTGGATGCCGGAAGGCACGCCGATCGAGCGCACGCTCGCGGTCGCTTCACGCATCGAGAACCGCTTGCACACGACGCCGGAGGTAGTCCGTTTCGCGTCGTTCATCGGGAAGAGCGCGCCGCGGTTTTATTACAACATCAGCCCGGAGCAGGACGCCTCCAATTACGCGCAGTTCATCATCAATACACACGATGAAAAAGAGGCGCCCCGCGTCGCGAACCGCCTGCGCGATGAGTTTGCCGGAACGTTGGCCGGGGCTCGCGTGCTCGTAAAGGAGCTGGAGCAGGGCGAGCCGATGGAGGCGCCGATCATGGTTCGCGTCTCCGGCCCCGATATTCCGCAGCTCAAGGCGGCGGGCGCGCAGATCCAGCAGCTGCTGGAGAAATCGCCGGGCATTTGGGGGGTATCGAGCGACTACGGCGAGGATGTGGCCCAATTGGCCGTGCGCATCGACGACGAGACGGCGGGACAGATCGGCGCAACCAACTATCACGCGGCCACGCTGCTCTACGGGGCGCTTTCCGGCGCGCCCGTGTCGTACTTCCGCGAAGGGAAGCGCAATCTGCCGATCGTGGTCCGGCTCGACGCACGCGACCGGAAATCGCTCGACCGCATCATGCAGTTGCACGTCTCGACGGTAACCGGCGCGAAAGTGCCGCTCTCTCAAATCGCTAAGCTCGAGCCCGAGTGGCAGACCGCGCGCATCCAGCGGCGGTACCGGGATCGCACGCTCACGGTACGAGCCTTCGTCACGGGCCGCCTTGCGTCGGCAGTGCTGGGCGAGGTCCGTCCGGAGATCGCACGATTCGCACTGCCATCCGCATACCGGATCGAGTACGGGGGCGAGGCTGAGGGCTTGAGCCGTTCGTTCCGCGAACTCGGGGTTGCCCTCGCCGTCGGGGCGATGCTGATCCTGGTCATCCTGATGCTCGAATTCAACTCGTTCTCGCAGCCGCTCATCGTCATGACCTCGATTCCGCTTTCGGCGTTCGGCGCGGTCGTCGGCCTGGCGGTGTCGCGGAGCCCGTTCGGCTTCATGGCGTTTCTCGGGATGGTGAGCCTGGCCGGGGTCGTAGTCCGGAACGCCATCGTCCTGATTGATTACGCGAACGAACTGCGGCGCTCCGGCGTACCTGCCGGTACGGCCGCGACACAGGCCGGACTGCGGAGACTGCGTCCGATTCTGCTGACCACGATGGCCGCTGTGGTCGGCATGGCGCCAATGCTCTTTTCGGGCAGCACCCTCTGGGTTCCCATGGCAAGCGCGATCGCCGCGGGCCTTCTCGGCTCAACGCTGCTGACGCTTGTGGTGATCCCGGTGCTGTTCGTAATGACGGCCGGGCGGGATGTGCGCCCCGCTGTCAAAATTGTGCAGGCGGAAGCCCAAGTACGTTAAATTTGGGGGGGTGGAATGGGTGTGTTGGAGAGACGAGCACGTCACAAGACGGAGCTGAAACGGCAGATCCTGGACGCTGCGCGCGAGGTGTTCATCACCGAGGGCTACCGCAACGTTTCGATGCGGAAGATTGCCGAGAGGATCGAGTACTCTCCCACCACCATTTATCTTTACTTTCGCGATAAGGCCGACCTGCTGCGGTCCCTCACTGAGGAGACGTTTGCGAAGCTTGCTGAGTCTTTCGAGCGCATCACCAAGGACAACGGCGATGGTCTGGAGCGGCTCCGGAAGGGCCTGCGCGCATACGTCGAGTTCGGCCTCAACAACCCAAACGATTACCGGGTGGCATTCCTGCTGGAGCACGAGCCTCTGGTGGCAGGCGGCGGGCACCTCGACGAGACGTCGATGGCGCATCGCGCCTACAGCTTCCTCCGCGGTACAGTCCAGGATTGTGTAGAGCAGCAGCGCTTCCGGCAGGTGGATATCGAAACGGCCAGTCAGTCGCTGTGGGCCGCCGCCCACGGCTTGACGGCGCTACTCATTGTGCACCCGGAGTTTCCATGGGCGCGGCAGGATGAGCTGATCGATTGCCTCATCGAGAATACGATCAACGGCTTTCGGCCGCAACAGGACTAACCCATCGCTCCACCGCCGCCCGGATGTCCTCGAGCCGCACGGGCTTGCTGATGTAATCGTCCATTCCGGCCTCCAGGCACTGTTCGCGGTCCCCCGCCATCGCACGTGCAGTCATGGCGATGACTACCGGGCGGTGGCCGCACTTGCCGGCTTTCCGGATTTCACGGATCGCCGTGAAGCCGTCCATCTCCGGCATGTGTACGTCCATGAAGACCAGGTCATAAGGCTGCTTTTGCACCGCTTCTACGGCAAGCCGGCCGTTGCCGACTGTATCAGCCCGGTAACCGAGCCGTTCCAACATGCGCACTGCAATACGCCGGTTCAGGTCGATGTCCTCAGCCAGCAGGATCCGAACACCGGACTGGGCTCCGGTCAGCGTCGCCGCCGCTGGCAGCAAGGCCACCGGCTTCTGTTCCCGCTGCCGGTCCACGAAGTCCGCAGGTAGCGTGAACCGGAACGTGCTGCCCGCGCCCGCACGGCTGTCGAAGCTGAGTTCTCCGTGCATGAGCTCAACCAGTTGTCTGGAAATTGCTAGCCCAAGACCGGTCCCACCGTGCTTGCGCGTCACGGATGAATCGAGCTGCTCAAAGCTCTCGAACAAACGCCCCGATTCCTCCGGCGCGATGCCGATCCCGGTGTCCTCAACTTCAAACGTCAGGCACGACCTCCCGGCCCGAACAGCAGCCGTCAGACGGGCCTCAACCCAGCCCGCGTCCGTGAACTTGACGGCGTTCCCTCCGAGATTCAGCAGCACCTGCCGGATCCGAGTGACATCGCCAACCGCGATCGCTGGAACCCCCGGCTCGATGAATACCCGGAACTCGACTCCTTTGGCACGCGCCTGCACACGGAGAAGCCGGCTCACTTCAATCACTAACGTGGAAGGATCGAATTCAACGGGGCGAATGGGCATCTTCCCGGCTTCTATTTTCGAGAAGTCCAGAATGTCCCCGATGATCTGCAGCAGAGCATCTGCGGAGTTCCGGACCGCCTCTGCCGACTCGTGTTGCTCCGCGTCCAGTTCAGTGCCGAGCAGGAGGTCCGCCATACCCACGATCCCGTTCATCGGGGTCCGGATCTCATGGCTCATATTCGCGAGGAATCGGCTTTTTGCTTCCGTAGCCTCGCGGGCTTCGGCGAGCGCAAACTCGAGTTCTTCATTCTTGCGCCGCAGTTCCTGCTCCCACCGCTTGCGCTCCGTGACGTCGCGCGCAATGCCCATCAGTCCGATCGGCCTTCCGTTCTCGAACAGGAGGCGAGCCGTGATCTCGAGAGGCACCAAACGCCCGGTATTCGCCCGTGCTGTCACTTCGCAAGGTGCGGGCGGAGCGCCTGCCATTTGTGAGCAAATCAGGTCCCGCAGCCTTTCTCCCTCAATTGGCTGAAGCACATCCGAAATATCAAGGCCCAGGGCCTCGTAGCGCGGATACCCCAGCAGCCGTTCGCCTGCCCGGTTCAACGCCGTTAACCGCCCTGCGAGGTCGTGCGAATAGATGACATCGTCGGCGCAGTCGAACAGCCCGCGGTAGCGCTCTTCGCTGGCGCGCAGCATATCGTCCGCCCGCTTCCGGTCTGTGATGTCCTCGAGCGTGCCCTCGTAACACATGCGGCCTTGCTCATCGCGAATCGCACGTGCACTCTCGTTCACGATGACGAGTTTGCCGCCCTTGCCCTTCAGAACGGACTCGCGGCCTCGCACCTCACCATTGGATTCGAGTTCGGCCTTGAACCCCGTCCTATCGTAGATTTCGCCATTCCACTCATCCAAATTCAGGCGCGCCACTTCGTGGAATGACTGGAAGCCGAGCATATTGATACAGGCCGGGTTCGCCATCAGCACCTTGCCGTCCGGCGTTGAGCGGTATAGTCCAATCGGTATGTTTTCGAAGAGCAGCCGATATCGCTCTTGGCTTTGGCGGAGCGCTTCCTCGGCCTCTCTCGTCTCCGTCAGATTCAGTACCGTCGAGCGGATGCCGGCAACCCAACCCTTGTTGTCCCTAGTCGCGATCGGAAACACCTTGAGCGAGAGCTTCCTTCCCCCCTCAAACAAGTACTCGCAGTCGAACGGCTGAATCGGGTCCTGGCTCGCGATTGCCCGCTCGATACTCGCCCGGATGCGGGCATGGTTCTCAGGAGCACCCAGCGCCCAAGCCGGGCGGCCCAGAACCTCCTCCGCGGTGCACTCGAACAACTGGCATGCCGCAGCGTTGATCTTTACGAACCGGCCTTGCCCGTCCAATTCATGAAACGCAACAGGCGATGTCTCAAAAAGCCAGTGGTTGCGCCGCTCCGCGCAGCGGAGCTCCCGAATCAGCCAGCACAGCGCCACGGCGGCCGCGAGTATGGCACAGAACGTCACAGGTCCTCTCGAATCACATCGACCGTTCGGCCTTAGGGCTTTAGGCTGGGCCGGCATTATGCTCTAATCATTTGTTCATGCAGATCGACTGGTTCCCGCTCTGGCTCAGCCTGCGCGTGGCGGCAATCGCGACGCTTCTGTCGCTCGCCGCCGGGCTCTGGCTGGCATACGTGTTGGCGAACCGTCGATTCCGCGGCCGCGACGTGCTCGACGCCGGCGTAAGCCTCCCGCTGGTGCTGCCGCCCACCGTGCTCGGTTATTACGTACTCGTCCTGCTCGGCAGGGAAAGCCCGCTCGGGCGCCTGTACGAGTGGGCCTTTGGCCAACCGCTCGTTTTCACCTGGCAGGCGGCGGTCCTCGCGGCCATGCTGCACGCGGTTCCCCTGCTCGTGATCACCGCCCGGGCCGCGCTCGAAAGCGTGGACCACACGTACGAACGCGCCGCTCGCAACCTGGGCGCCTCAGAGTGGCGTGTCTTCTGGAAAGTGAGCCTCCCGCTGGCGCGCCGGTCGATCCTCGCCGCGGCCGCGCTCGCCTTCGCCCGCACCCTGGGAGACTTCGGCATCACGATCATGGTCGCGGGGAACATACCAGGGCGCACACAGACGGTCGCGGTGGCGATCTACGACGCGGTGGAAGCGGGCAATGGCGCACTCGCCCGGGTGCTGGTGGTCGTGATCTCTGTTATTGCGGTGGCGATTCTCACGCTTGCCAACCGCCTGGTGCCACGGCAGGCTGCGGGATGATCAAGGTCCGCATCCGGAAGGCGTTTCCGCCCAGGCCGGATTCCGCCGCCTTCTCGCTCGACGTGGAACTGGAGACCGCTTCCGGCGTCACCGTTCTGTTCGGGCCAAGCGGTTCCGGCAAGACGCTGACGCTGGACTCCATCGCCGGCTTCGCTCGCCCCGACGACGGGCGAATCCTGCTGGACGACCAGATCCTCTATGACGGCGAATCGGGCGTTCATCTCCCGCCGCAGGCGCGCCGGTGCGGGTACGTCTTCCAGAATTACGCCCTATTCCCGCACATGACGCTCAGGCGCAACCTGGAATTTGCCGCCGAGCGCCGGCCGCGCCTGGAGCGACACCGCAAGGTGAACGAGATGCTCGAGCACTTCCACCTCGCGGAGGTGGCAGGCCGCCGCCCGCACGAGCTCTCGGGCGGCCAAAAGCAGCGATGCTCGATCGCGCGGGCGCTCATCGGCGCCCCGAGGCTGCTGCTGCTCGACGAGCCAGCCCGCGGACTCGACGCTCCGCTGCGCACCGAGCTTTACGAGTTGCTCAGCCAGATCCGCACCGAGTTCCAGATCCCGGTCCTACTCGTAACGCACGATCTCGACGAGTGCTTTGAGGTAGGCGATCAGATGATCGTTCTGCGCGACGGCCGAATCGTCCAGAACGGACCGCCCAAAGCCGTGGCGGAGCGACCCGCCAGCCCGGAGGTCGCCCGGCTGCTCGGCATTTTCAATCTGGTGCCCGTTGAGATTGTCGAACTCGACCCACAACGCAACTCGAGCCGCCTGAAGTTCGGGGAGTACGATCTGCTCGGACCCTATTTCCCCGGCCGGCTCCGCGGCGACCGGGTGTCGCTCTGCATTCACCCCGCCATCCTCAGCGCCGGCCCGCGTGAGGGGAAACCCGCCCCCAACCAAGTCCCTGCCCGCCTGCTGCGCGCAGTCGAACTGCCTGGCAGGGTGCGCCTGGAGTTTTCCGGCGACCTGCGCGTCGAGCTGTCACGCCCCGAGTATGACCGCCAAAAGCATAATAAGGAATGGGTCGTAATTTTCCCGCAGCAGGCGCTGCGCATCATTTGATCGAGGGGCGATGAAAACTCTGGACGAGTACCTCGAGCTTGCATCCCGCGCGCACGGCCATCTCTGCGCAGGCCAGGTCCTGGGCGTGCGCATGGCCATGTATGGCCTGAAGGCGCTCGGGATCGACGACCCCACAGGCAAGGGCCGCAAACGGCTCATTACGTTTGTGGAGATCGATCGCTGCGCCACGGATGCGATCGGCGTGGTCACCGGATGCCGGCTCGGGAAACGCGCACTGAAATTCGTCGATTTCGGTAAGGCGGCAGCTACCTTCTGCGATCTTCAAGAGGACCGCGCAGTCCGCATCGTCGCGCGCGAGACCTCGAAGGAACGGGCCCGCGAGCTCTATCCGGACCTTGCAGATACGAACCAGCAGCAGATGAAAGCCTACCGCGAGCTGCCGGACCAGGAACTCTTTGCCGCGCAACCCGTCCGGGTCCGGCTCGCTCCCGAGGACCTGCCGGGCTACAAAGCGCCGCGGGTGATCTGCGCACGCTGCGGTGAAGGGATCAACTTCCGCCGTGAGGTGGTGCGCGGCGGCGAGACGCTCTGCCGCGGCTGCGCAGGCCAAGCGTATTACGAGCCCGCAGGCTGATGCTCCGCTACTACATCACCGATCGCAAGCCGCTCGGCGGCATACCGGAACTGCTCGAGGCGATCGCCTGCAACCTGGCCAGAGGCGTGGACTATATTCAGATTCGCGAAAAGGACCTTGCGGTCGCGGAGCTGCTCGCGCTCACGCGGGCCGCGCTTGCGTTGCCGAATCCGCAGGGCACGCGTATTCTGGTGAACCACCGCACGGACCTCGCCCTGGCCTGTGGCGCCCATGGTGTCCACCTGACATCCGACGACGTGCCGCCGTGCCGCGTCCGCGCGATCACGCCCCCGGAGTTCATCATCGGCGTTTCCTGCCATTCGGTCGAGGAAGTGCGCACTGCCGCGGGCGCCGATTTCGCGGTCTTCGGACCGGTCTTTTACACTCCCTCGAAGGCAAGTTATGGCGACCCGGCGGGTCTGGATAAGCTAGCCGAAGCGTGCCGCGCGACTACGATTCCGGTGCTCGCGCTGGGCGGTATCGACGAACGGACCGCGGAACGTTGCGTGGAGGCCGGTGCCGCCGGCGTCGCGGCGATCCGGATGTTCCAGGCGCAGTCGCGGTGAGGGGCGAATTGGAGGCGCTGAGCGCCGGAACAGCCACGATGTGCACTTCACGCGTGAAGTTGAACCGGGCGACCACTGGAATTCATCACCCCATTCATCACTTCCGCTCGCAGGAGTGATGAAGAGTGATGCTACGGTTAGGACCAATCCAGCTTCAGCCGCCGGTGCGATCCGGCACTCGCCTCAGCCCACTTTAGTGATGAAAAGTGATGAAACCGGCGGCTCGGCCACGTTGTGCACTGCGCTCTTTTTTGAGACCGACCGCGAACTGCCGATTGGGAATGCTACCGGTTCGAACCCAATGCCGCGTTCAGCGGTCCGGCGCCTTACGCCGGGATGCGGATGATCTTCTTCTGGATTGCGTACTGCACCAGTTGCGCTTTGTTGTGAAGGTCCAGTTTGCGCATCAGGTTGAACTTGTGAGCCTCGATGGTTTTGACGCTCAGATCCAGCCCACAGGCGATCTCCTTCACCGACTGGCCTTCCGCGAGCATTTTGAGCACTTCCTTTTCACGCGGCGTAAGCGTCGCGAAACGCGGCGTCCTCCCGCCGGATTTCACGCGCGACCGAAAGTCGTTCACAAGCTGCGACAGCATCCGTGGGCTTAAGTAGCTCCCTCCCTTGTGAACCTCCCGGACCGCGGTGACCAGTTGCGACGCCGCGCTGTCCTTGAGGACGTAGCCGCTGGCGCCGACGTCCATCGCCTCCACCAGGTAGTCCTCATCGTCGTACATCGTCAGGAACAGGACGCGTGTGTCGGAGCGATCCTTCCGGATCTGGCGAACCGCTTCAAAGGAGCTGAAGCCCGGCATCGCGACATCCATCATGACAACGTCGGGCCGCAGTTCGGATGATCGGTCCATCGCATCTGCGGCGTTTGCCACCTCTCCTACAACTTCGAGGTCAGGTTCTGCGCTCAGCAGTTGCCGCACACCCTGCCTGAACAGCGTGTGATCGTCGGCCAGCAGTACTCGGATTTTCGCCATTGTTTCTCGTGCTCCTTGCGGCTGCGGCCGCGCGTTTCGGCGGGTGCGGGGCTTTGTTGGGGATGACGTCCGTCAGGGGGATTACCGCCTTCACGCAACATCCCTTGCCCGGCTGGCTCTCGATCGCGATGCGCCCACCGGCCAGCGTCACGCGCTCACGCATGCCCGCCAAGCCGAAAGAGCCCTGTTTGCGGGCTGCGTCAGCCATCCGGAAACCGACTCCGTCATCTTTCACGCTCAACCTGAGTGATCCATCGGCGGAACTCAGCGAAATGTTTAGCCTTTTTGCGGAGGAATGCCGGGCGACGTTACTCAGGCACTCCTGCATGAGCCGGTATGCAAGCAGTGCGGTCTCCTGTGGAACCTCTCCGGGCAGTTGCACCTGGAGACGGATATAGATCTTCTGCGTGCGGCGCAAGCGGTTTGCAAGCTGGCGCACGGCGGCCGGCAGACCCGCCGTTTCGAGCACAGTAGGCGTCAGATCCGCGATCAGCCTGCGGAGGTCCGTAACCATATTGGCCATCAACTCGCGGGCCTCTGCCAAACTGGGCCGCAACTCCTCTGGCGCCGCCTTCTCGAGCATCTCCAGTTTCAGCCGCAGGTACAGCAGGACCTGTCCGGTTTCGTCATGCAGTTCGCGGCCGATCCGTAACCGCTCGCGTTCTTCGGTCTGCGCCATATGGCCCGTCAGTTCGCGCAACCGCTGTTCGCGGTCGCGCAACTCCGCTGCCAGCCGCTGCTTCTGCCACGCAAGCAGGATGTGTTCCGAGGCGCTTAGGAGAGCGCGCAATTCCCGGGGGAGCCAGGGATATTTGCGTGGAAACGCAAACTGCATCACGCCTAAGGTCCCGACGGGCACGGACCAGCACGCACCCATTCGGCCGCACCAATCGGGGTCGAGCACCATGCGGCAATCTTTGCCGTCCAGGTATCGCGGGCGCCAAATTCCGGCCGCGCCACGCACTCTAAATCCCGAAGCTGTTGGAGACGCCGAAACAAGTCGGACTCCCCCAGATTCGTCGAAGCGGTAGAACCTTGCCTCGTCCGCGCGGCTATAGCGCGCGACCACCGCGAGCGCACTTTCGAGCAGTTCCGGAACGGCACGCGCGTCCAGTTCGGCGCGGGCCAGGCCAGAAAACATGGCGGTTTCGGCTTCACCCACTTGGTGAAACGCGTTACTGACGGTAAGGAGTATCGCGAAGTTCAGTTGCTCGCATGCCGCCTGGCATGCCTTGTCCCGAGCGAGGGCGTCCAGCCTGCGCGCGTACTCCCGCAAGGGCCCAAGCACTTCCGCCGGGGGAAGATCCAGCTTTGCGAGGCGGCGGCCGTTGTATTCCACCTGCTCGAAGAAATCGGAGAGGTTTCCCCCGGCGGCCAGAAGCCGGATCGCCGCGCCCGGTGTGACCGCTGCGAGCGCTCTCTTTTGGAGCGGCTTCAGCGGACCGGCATTGCGCAGGAACTCACGCTCAAACGAGGGCGTGACGGCGCGGACGAGCGCGGCCAACGTTCGCCCAACCTCTGGACTGAGCAGTTGCGCGGCGTGCGCGAGTACCGGTTCAGGCGTTGCCACGTACTACTGATCGGGCGAATCAGGGTGCGGCTTTAGTGAGTTGGTCTTAGATTTCCGGCTCGGCGCGTCGGAGGCCGGGAGGTCCGGCCTCGCGGGCTCAGGCTGATGGCAACTCCGCCGCCAGCGACTGCACCTTGCGGACGGCCTCGGCGATCTGGTCCATATCCCGGCGTGTCGCCAGCAAGGTTTGCTGGGAGAGCCAGACGCCCTCACCGCACAGGCGATTGTTTACGGGGCAGCGGTTCCGCTCCTGCCACTTCGCGAAGTTCACGTCACGGTAGGCGCGGGTTGTGAGCGCCGCTTTGACGAACGGCTCCTCGTTGAGCGGGCTGTACCCGGACGACGCCGGAATACCCTCCGCCTGCAGCGCTTTCAGGAAGACGGAGCGGGGCCGCCCGGCAAACTGGGCCGGCTCGTACCGAAACATATAGAGGTGGTAGGCGTTACGCGTGCAGCCCGGGTACTGCTTTGCGGGATGAATGCCGGGGATCTCGCCGAGCATTGACGTAAGATACGCCGCGTTCTGGTCCCTCATGCGTGCTTGTTCTTCCAGGCGCGACATCTGGGCCATCAGGATGGCGGCTTGAAACTCGGTCATTCGAAGGTTGGCCCCGCTGGCGGTGTAACTGAAACCGTCTGCGGCGGCGCGCCGCGGGCGGCCGTTGTTGTGAAATGCGTAGCAACGCTCGATGATTCCCTCATCGTTCGAAAGCACGGCCCCGCCCTCGCCCGAGTTCAGGTTTTTAGAGTTCTGGAAGCTGAAAGCGCCGGCCGCGCCGAGCGTGCCGAGTTTGCGCCCGCGCCACTCGCCCAGGTGCGCCTGGCACGCATCCTCTATGACGGGGATACCGCTCTTCGCGCCGATAGCGAGAATCGCGTCCAGGTCGGCGGCATTGCCTCCGAGGTGGACCGGCATGATGGCCTTGGTGCGCGCGGTGATGGCGCCGTCGATCTTCTTCGCGTCAATCTGGAAGGTATCGAGGTCGCTATCAACGAATACAGGCACAGCGTGCTGAAGAAAGATGACGTTGAGCGTGGCCACGAACGTGTACGGCGGCAGGATCACCTCGTCTCCTGGTTCGACGCCGAGCGCGTTCAGTGCCGTGAACAGCGCGCTGGTGCCGTTCGCCGTGGCCAGGCAATGCCTGGCGCCCGTCAACCTGGCGTACTGCTGCTCAAAGCGCTCC
Organism: Bryobacteraceae bacterium; assembly: GCA_035561355.1. GTDB lineage: Bacteria > Acidobacteriota > Terriglobia > Bryobacterales > Bryobacteraceae > DATMXS01. Next base: position 22,060 of record DATMXS010000402.1, read on the forward strand.
ACCTGCTTGCCCCAGCCGCGGAACCACTTGCCGCTGCGGACCACGTCGAGCATGGCCTTCTCTTCGAGTGCGCCCACCTTGGGCCAGGAAGGGAACGGTTCGGTACGGACCGGAGCGCCCCCCACAACTGCCAATCGCTTGTCCGCCGCATGCAGGGATACCGATGCCGCCGCGGCCGCACCCACGAAGTTCCGCCGGTTCATAAGCAAATCCTACTCCTCTCAAGGCAAAATGGGAATATGAGCAGTCCGGAGGCGTTGGACCTCCTCCAGCAACGAGTGATCGAGTGTACGTGCTGCCCGCGGCTCGTGCTATACCGCACGCGAGTCGCGGCCGAGAAGCGCCGCGCCTATCGCGATCAGGAATACTGGGGCCGGCCGGTGCCTTCGTTTGGCGACCCCTCGGCGCGGCTGCTCGTATTGGGGCTCGCCCCCGGAGCGCACGGCGCCAATCGTACCGGACGCATGTTCACCGGCGACAGCTCGGGCGATTTCCTCTTCCGGGCAATGCATTCGGCCGGTTTCGCTTCGCAGCCGCAAAGCACCCACCGCTCAGACGGGCTTCGGCTGACAGACGCCTACATCACCGCTTCACTTCGTTGCGCGCCGCCGGATAACAAGCCGCTGCCGGAAGAAGTCCGAAACTGCCGCCCCTACCTGGAGCGTGAACTCGAATTGCTTCAGGAAGTGGAGGTCGTGGTTGCGCTGGGACGGCTCGCGTTCGACGGTTATCTAAGAATTCTGCGCGATCGCGGTCTGATCGCCTCCCGGTCCGCATTTGTGTTCGCGCACGCCGCCGAGCACGTCACAAGGCCCGGCTTGCCGCTTCTGATCAGCTCTTACCACCCCAGCCAGCAGAACACTTCGACTGGACGCCTGACTCCTGCAATGCTCGAAGACGTCTTTCAGCGCGCGCGCCGCCGTCTGCACTCCATCGCTCCAGCTAACTCATGATCGAATCCAAACACATTCAGGCCGTTGTCACCTCCCGGCGCGATATCAGTTCCGACCTCTGGGTCGTGCGGCTGCGCCCTCAAGAGAAACTATCGTTTGTTCCGGGCCAATACGTTACAGTCGCGCTGCCCCAGGGCGACCGGCTGATTGAGCGTCCGTACTCCGTCGCCTCTTCCCCCAGCGATGATGAGTTGGAGTTCTTCCTGGAACTCGTGCCGGGGGGACACCTGACGCCACACCTGTACGACATCCCGGCCGGAGGTGAAGTGCTGCTGCGGCGACTCGCCAAGGGACGGTTCCTGCTGGATGACAAGAGCGGACACCCGCGGCACTTCATGGTGGCGACGGTTACAGGAGTCGCGCCATTCGTGAGCATGCTCCGGAATCTGAAAGAGTGGGAACGCTGCGGCGAGGCCGTTCCGTATCAGATAGTGTTGCTACACGGGGCTTCCATTTCGCGGGAACTGGCCTATTGCGAGGAACTTTCAAATCTGGCGCGGGAGTGCGAGTGGTTCCGGTACATCCCGACGGTGAGCCGGCTCTGGCTCGACCGGGGATGGGGCGGCGAGATCGGACGCGCCGAGGACATCCTCCGTAAGTACCTTGATACGTTGGGTTTCACTTCAGCCGATACCACTGCGTATGCGTGCGGCAACCCGGTGATGATCGAGAACGTGAAAGCCATTCTTCAGCGGGCCGGGTTCCCTGCCGAGTTTGTTAAACAGGAGGTCTACTGGGTCGCCGAAAAGGGCGAGTGAACAATTTCGAACAACCCCGTTTCCCCTACGGGTGTAAAATGAACGGGCACCGCGTCTTATGTCCCTGACACTTGCGCTCGCCGCTCCTACCGCTTACCAGCAGTTCCGGCGGGCCATGTTCGACAACACGTTTGCGGGCATCCATCACCTGGAATGGTTCGATTGGGCGATGCTCATTCCGTACTTTGGGCTGCTGTTTATCCTCTCAATCTACGGCATCCATCGGTACGAAGTGATCCGCACTTACTTCAAGCACCGGAAGAAACTTCCACGCGAGGCCCCACAGCAGTTCGAACAGCTTCCGCCGGTCACGATCCAGCTCCCGCTGTACAACGAGCGTTTCGTCATTGAGCGGCTTCTGGAGACGGTCCTCAAGATCGAATACCCGCGCAACCTACTGCAAATACAAGTGTTAGACGATTCCACGGACGAGACTCACCCTTTCACCGAACGCCTCGTCGCAGAGTATCAGGCGCAGGGATACCCGATTGAGTACCACCACCGGACAAACCGGCACGGCTTCAAGGCCGGAGCCCTTCACGAAGGATTGAAGACCGCCAGCGGCGAGCTTGTCGCCATTTTCGACGCGGATTTCGTGCCCCCTCCGGACTTCCTGACGCGCACAGTCCATTTCTTCTCGGACCCCCAGATCGGCGTTGTCCAGACTCGCTGGAGCTATCTGAATCGAGATTCGAACGTCCTCACGGAAGTGCAGGCCATGTTGCTCGACGGGCATTTCGTGCTTGAGCACGGGGCGCGTTGCGGGCGGGGATTGTTCTTTAATTTCAACGGCACGGGCGGACTGCTCCGCCGCAAGATGATCGACGACGCCGGCGGGTGGCAGCACGATACCTTGACCGAGGATTCCGATCTCAGCTACCGTGCGCAGCTTAAGGGCTGGAAGTTCGTTTATCTTCCCGTGCTCGATTGCCCCTCGGAACTGCCGGTGGAAATGTACGGATTCCAAGTGCAGCAATCGCGCTGGGCCAAGGGCCTGACGCAGTGCGCCCGCAAGCTGCTGCCGTCCATTCTCAAGGCGGACCTGCCGCTCCGCGTCAAAGTGGAGGCGTTTTTTCACCTCACGCCGAACATCAGCTACCCGATGATGATGGTGGTTTCGGCATTGATGCTGCCGGTGATGATTGTCCGGTTCTATATGGGCTGGATCCAGATGGTGTTCCTGGACCTGCCGCTTATCGTAGCGTCGTTCTGGTCGCTATCGGCGTTCTATGTGTTGGCGCAACGAGAGTTATACCCCGGCAAGTGGCGCAAAGCGGTGTTTATGCTGCCGGCGCTTCTCGCGGTCGGCGTGGCGCTGACCGTGATCAATACGCGCGCGGTGTTCGAAGCGATCCTGGGGGTACAGACCGGGTTCGTACGCACACCAAAGTACAACCTCGGCAATAAGCAGGCCCGGATCGAGACCATGGAGTACCGCCGCAAAAGCGGCATCCTGCCGTTTATCGAGATCGGCATCGGGACGTACTTCCTGTTCATGGTCCTGTTCGCGATCGAGGTTTACAATTTCTTCTCGTTGCCGTTCCTTCTTCTGTTCGTGGCGGGGTACTACTGGGCGGGGTTCGGGACTCTGATTCAGGAGTACCGGGATCGTATGAACATGGCTCGGCGAAGGGAACTCGCGGTGGAGGCCGCGAAGGGCTGAGGCTTGAAGCTCACCTCCTCCGACGCAAGTAGTTCATTTGAATCTCTTAACCTGGAAACTCCTGGGGTCGATTTGGCATCTATCACTATGTTACATTTATCATCAGCCCGGAGTGTTGAGTGAGATTTCCCGTCCCAATATTAATCCTTTTTTCTGGTCTGCCGATTTTCGCCGCTGACGACGCCGACGCCTTCGATTCGCCGCAGGGGAGCGAAATCGTCGAACGCTACATCTCCGCCCTCGCGGCGCAGAGGGAAAACCCGCGTCCGGTCCAGATGGAAATGGACATCGACGCCGAACTTCCCAGGCTGAAGAAGACGGGACGACTCCACGCTTTCCGTTTCGTCCCCAAGGTCGGCCGGATCGTCTACGATGCCTTGCGGTTTGAGGGCGATAATACCGTCAAAAAGGAAGTCATCGCACGCTACCTGGAGGCCGAGCGAAGCGCCCGCAGCGACTACGCCGGCTCAATCGCCATTTCCGCGGAAAATTACAAGTTCAAGTACAAGGGCGAAGCGGATTATGTCGGCCGGACGGCCCACGTATTCCAGGTGACCCCGCGCAAGAAGCGAGTCGGACTGTTCGAGGGCGAGCTCTGGGTGGATGCCAAGACTTACCTCCCGTTGCGCGAATGGGGCGAGTTTGTCAAGAATCCGTCGGTGTTCCTACGCAGCGTGTACTTTGTCCGCGATTACATCATCGAGGACGGCGTCTCGCTGCCGCGCCGGATCATCAGCGATGTGGATACGCGCCTGGTCGGCCGCGCGAAGCTGACGATTTGGTACAACAACCCGTCTGTTGGGTCGCCGTCTGACGCGGCCGTGACCGCCAACGGCGCTCAGTTGTGTGTTCCGACGCGCTTCGGGAACTGATCGAACCCGTTCAGCCCCGGTTCGTTGTGCCGCCGGTGCTCCCTAACGTAAGCTCAAAGTTAGGCTGATGCGCACTCTCTTTCTGAACCCCCCGTCGTTTGAGGGCTTTGACGGCGGCGCCAGTTCGCGCTGGCCGGCGACCCGCGAGATCGAATCCTACTGGTACCCGGTGTGGCTGTGCTATCCCGCCGGAATGCTGCCGGACAGCCGCGTGGTGGACGCACCGCCGCACAAGCTGGGCATCCGCGAGACGGTCGCGATGGCGTCCGATTACGAACTGCTGGTCCTGTTCACATCTACGCCCGGCTTCCATGTCGATACGCGGATGGCGGAGATGATGAAGGACGCCAACCCGGCGCTCAAAGTGGCGTTCGTCGGGCCCCCGGTCACGGTGGATCCGGAGGGCTCGCTCAAGGCCTCCAGCGCCATCGATTTTGTGGTGCGCCGGGAATTCGATCACCAGATCGTCGATTATGCCAACGGCAAACCGCTGGCCGAGCTTCCGGGCGTGAGTTTTCGGGAGAACGGCGGCTTCCGGCACAATCCGGACGCGGCGGTGATCGAGAACCTGGACGACCTCCCCTGGGTAACCAAGGTGTACAAGCGCGACCTCGACATCACGCGCTACAACGTCCCATTTCTGCTCAATCCGTTTATTGCGCTCTACACATCCCGCGGCTGCCCCGCGATGTGCACGTTCTGCCTCTGGCCCCAGACGCACTCGGGCCACCGCTGGCGGGTGCGGTCCGCGGACGACGTTGCGAACGAAGTGCGGTTTGCGCAGGAGAGCTTCCCGAATGTCCGCGAGTTCTTCTTCGACGACGACACCTTCAATTACCAGAAGGCGCGCACCATCGAACTGTGCCGCAAGCTGAAGCCGCTGAAGGCGGCGTGGTCCTGCACGTCACGCGTCACCACGGATTACGACACGCTCAAGGCGATGAAGGAAGCCGGCTGCCGGCTGCTCATTGTGGGGTACGAGACCGGCGACGCACAGATCCTGAAGAACATCAAAAAAGGCGCCACCCTCGAGATGGCCGAGCGGTTTACGGCGAACTGCAAAAAGCTGGGGCTGCTGATCCACGGCGATTTCATTGTCGGGCTGCCGGGCGAGTCGCGGGATAGCCTGCAGCGGACCATCACCTGGGCCAAGAAGCTGGATTGCGAGACGATCCAGGTGTCGATCGCCCACCCGTATCCCGGCACCGAGTTCTACGACCACTGCGAGAAGAACGACCTGATCACCATCGACTCGATGACGGATGAGACCGGGCACCAGCTCCCGAACATTCACTATCCGGGGCTCGACCGCGGCGAACTGGTGGAGTGGGTGGAGCGTTTCTATGGGGAGTACTTCTTCCGGCCGCGGGTCATCTGGCGCATCGTCAAGAAGGCGATATGGAACGGCGCGGAGCGGAAACGGCTTGCCAAGGAAGCTCGGGAGTACCTTGCGTTGCGGGCGAAGCGCAAGAAGTTCGTCCAGGAGCACAAGGCGGCGGCGCGGTGAACACTTGCGCGAACGGCGCCCCGGCGGTGGCGGATGATTCGCGCTCACGGCAGCGGCCCGTCGGGCGAGCGGTTCACATCGTTTTGATCGCCGTAGTCGTGCTCTCCAACGTTTTCGGCAACTTCTTGATGAGCCGCGGGATGAAGGGCGCCGGCACGCCGTCCGGCTTGGACTTCATCGGCGTGTTATTCAACCCGCTGGTTGCTTCGGGTGTCCTGCTGCTCATTCTGTGGATGGTCTCGCGCATGCTGTTCCTGCGCTGGGCGGATCTCACGTACATCCTGCCAGTGACATCGGTGGGGTACGTGTTGAACGCGATACTCGGGCGGGCCTTCCTCGGCGAAACGATAACGGCCTGGCGCTGGGCGGGGACGCTGCTCATCGTTATGGGAGCGGCCCTCGTCGGGTTCAGTGAAGCGAAGAGCACGAAGGAGGTTCGATGACCGCCTGGATGCTCGTGGCCGCAGTCGTCCTGACGAACGTTGTGGGCGACACGCTGCAGGCCTGGGGCGTACGGCGGGGCGGGAGGCGCGGGGGACTCGCGATCGCGCTCTCCATCGGCGCTATGGCCGCGTCGTTCTTCTCACTTCTGAAACTGCTCGCCGTGGCTGATCTGAGCTTCGCGATTCCGGCGACGGCCTCCTACATCGTGCTCGATACGGTTTCCGCTCGCATCTTTCTCCGCGAGCGGGTGGACGCGCGCCGTTGGGTTGCGGCGGGCCTGGTGGCCTGCGGCGTCGCGATGCTCGCGCTGTGAACTGGATCCTGCTGGCGATTGCGGCTGCCGCGGCGGTCTATCAACTCCTCGCATTTGAGGCGTGCCTGCGGCAACTGCGCCGGCGTGACCCGGCCCCCCTCGCACTGCTGCCTGTCTCGGTGTTGAAGCCGGTTCGCGGGCTCGATGACGCTTTCTACGAGTGCATCAAATCCCACGCGCTCCAGGATTATCCCGAGTTCGAATTACTTTTCGGAGTTTCAGACCCCGAGGATCCAGCGGTCCGGGAAATCGAGCGGCTCATCTGCGAGTTTCCCTGTGTGCGCATCCGGCTCATCCACAGCCACACTGTGGCGCCGAATGCCAAGGTTGGGGTGCTGACGGACCTCGCCGCGGCAGCGCGGCATGCGATCCTGCTGGTGAACGACAGCGATGTCAGCGTGGGTGGAGACTACCTGCGCCGGGTCGTGCCGCCGCTTTCGGACCCGCAACTGGGAATGGTGACATGCCTCTACCGCGCTCGCGCTGCGACCTGGCCGGGACGGATGGAAGCGGTCGGGATTGCGACGGATTTTGCGCCGAGCGTTCTAGTCGCCCCGCTTGCGGGCGTGTCAGAGTTCGCGCTGGGCTCGACGATGGTGTTTCGAGCGGCGGACCTCGAGCGCATCGGCGGCTTCCCCGCTATTGCCGAGTACATCGCCGACGACTACCAGTTGAGCGCGCGCATACGGTCGCTCGGG
>DATMXS010000403.1:0-2310 GCA_035561355.1 Bryobacteraceae bacterium
GCCTTCGTCTCCTCCTCCACCCAGGACGCCTGTCTGGGCGTACACCTCCACCGCCCGCGGTTGCGCGGAAAGCAGAACGGCAAGGCCGGACAACAGCAGTAATCTAGTGATCATGACCGGAGGGTAACGCGCTCCGGCGGCGTGACTGTCACGGGAGTGAAAGCAGGTTGTCAGGAATTCGTCAGTTAGCTGTGGCGTTCTAAGCAGGAATGAAGTACGGCCTCGCAATGGTGTGCGCTTCGCCGTTCCGGCACCTCTGCTGGCGGGGTATGCCGCGGGGTTCTTAATCCACGCGAGTGCTTTGTGGGTTCGAAGCCGCACCTGGCAGGCGCTGCTCTGGTCAGACTCGGGGAGACATCGACTACATCACGCCCAGGGATACTGGATTGCTATATCGTTTGTGTCTGTGCTGGCGTGCCCAGGATCCGGCTTGGGCGTTATCCGGCCAAGTGCCGGCCTGGTGGCCAAACTCCGTCTGACCCGCGATCCGACGATCCGGCGGATCAGTAAACGGTAGGCGACTTTGTGAGAGTGGCCAATACGAGGCAAACTTTCTACGAAGCCACCGCGTCTAGCACAGATATGAGACCCTCTCGACGAGCCGCCTTGGCGTCAACCGCCGGAGCCGCCCTTGCCCTTGCCCAGCGTACCGAGAACAGCCCCCCTATCACATCGACCTCGTCCGACGCCGTCGCGGACTGGATTCGCCGCAGCGCGATTCGGTTGTCAACGCCGGTCGCCGGGCACGGGTTTGACGATATGGCGCCCCTCCGCAAGATCGTGGGCGATGCGCGCATTGTAGCGCTCGGGGAGGCCACGCATGGCACACGGGAGTTCTTCCAGCTTAAGCACCGTATGCTGGAGTTCCTCGTCACGCAGATGGGGTTTTCGATCTTCTCCATCGAAGCGAACATGCCCGAGGCGTACCGCCTGAACGATTTCGTCGTCAACGGCGAGGGCGATCCGGTGAAGCTCATCAAGGGCATGTATGTCTGGTTGTGGGACACGCAGGAGGTGCTCGATATGGTGCTGTGGATGCGAGAGTACAACAAATCGGGCAAGGGGCGCGTGGAGTTCACGGGGTTCGATATGCAAACTCCCACCGCCGCCAACGAGATCGTTCGCGACTACGTGGCGGAGATGGATGCGGAGTACGTACCCACGCTGGCGCGAGCCACCGAACTGGTGCGGGTTGCGCGGAATCCGAAAGCTGTGGAACCCACAATTGCTGTCGAATGGGAGAAAGTCGTGACGCACTTGGAGTCTCTGCGTCCGCGCGCGGGCCTCGAGTGGGCGATCCAGAACGCCCGCGTTGTGCAGCAATGCATGCAGATGGCAGCCAACATGATGAAGCCCGAAGCGTCCATGGCTCTGCGCGATGCGAGCATGGCGGCCAACGTGAAGTGGATTCTCGATCATTCGCCGGGTGCAAAGATCGTTCTGTGGGCTCACAACTTTCACGTGATGACAGGCCCAGCGATGCGGATAGGCGCTGGCACGGCCGACAGCATGGGAGCGGCGCTCCGGAAGATGTACGCAGACAGGTTGGTGACATTTGGCTTCGCTTTCAACCAGGGCTCGTTCCGGGCAATGTCGAGGAATGGGGGTGTCCAGACTTTCACGGTCGGCCCGGCGGCGGCGGGCAGCCTGGATACCACGCTGGCCGCGAGCGGCATACCGCTGTTCGCGCTGGATCTGAGGGCTGTGCCGAAGGCTGGCCCCGTGGCTCAGTGGTTCGGCGCGAAGCATCTCACTCGCAATATCTTTCACGGCTTTTCGGAGGACGTACCCGGCTCAAACATGTTCGAGCAAGTGGTGACAGAAAGGTACGACGGCCTGCTTTTCGTGGAGAAGACCACGGCGGCGCGCCCGAATGCGAAGTTGGAGTGAGCCAACATTTTGCGCTGGGATTCGGGCCAGTGTAATTCCTAAATCGAGAACCTATCCACGATAAATGCGTAGCTCCGGGTCTGGTTCAATCTACGGCCGGCGTATCGTGGATTGAGCGGTGGTAAATCACCACTAACGCCGAAGCGTTAAATCCGAGTTGACGGTTTGTCGGCTACTCGAAGAAGTGCCGGGATGGAGTTCGGGGTAAAGGCCCGATCGCCTGGCGACAAGAAGTGTTTTCTACACGACTGACGAAATCTCGGTGATCACGGCACCAACCCTGGGGCTATGTATGCGTAGAAGACCACGACCAGGCCGATCAGGGCGGCGAGGAAGATGCTGTGGCGCAGGGTGAAGCGGAACAGCAGCGCCTCGTCTTCCCGGCGCATCCCGGTGGCCGCCGCAGCGACTGCTATGCTC
>DATMXS010000404.1:0-7728 GCA_035561355.1 Bryobacteraceae bacterium
CTCCTGTATCAGACGGGCTATTTCCGCCAATACCTCAACCCCGACGGATGGCAGCAGGAACGCTATCCGGTGAACGATTTCTACACCCTGCCCGTCACGCCTGTGACGGCCGCTGATGGCAAGGAATTGATCGTCACCGTGAACCTCCCGGCCGGCCCGGTGCACATCAAGGTCTGGCTGATGGAAGTGGGCCGGATCAAGCTGTACCTGCTGGACACCAACATCCCCGAGAACACGCGGGCCGAATACCGCGACATAACCGATTCCCTGTATGGCGGCGATATCCACACGCGCATCCGGCAGGAGATCGTACTCGGAATCGGCGGCGTCCGGGCACTCGGCGCGCTCGGGTACAAGCCGACCGTATACCACATGAATGAGGGTCACTCGGCGTTTCTCGCGCTCGAGCGGATCCGGGTACTGATGCACGGCCACGGGCTGCGCTTCGACGAGGCACTCGAAGCATCCCGCAACAACAACGTCTTCACGACCCACACCTCCGTTCCCGCCGGGATCGACATCTTCGATTCGGGGCTCATGTGGGAATACTTCAACGAGTACTGCCGCGAGATCGGCATCGACTTCGAACAGTTAATGGGGCTCGGGCGGCGCAACCCGCACGACACCTACGAACGCTTCTCGATGGCCATCCTCGCCATCAAGAACTCGTGCTACCGCAATGCGGTCAGCCAACTGCACCGGTCGGTTTCCCAGGAGATGTTCGCGGACCTCTGGCCGCAGTTGCCGGTCTGGGAAGTCCCCATCACTTCTGTCACGAACGGCGTTCACCTGCTGACCTGGCTGTCGAGCGACACCGCCACGCTATACGATCAGTACCTGCAGCCCGATTGGCGCGAGCGGCTCAATGACCCACGCACCTGGGAGCAGGTGCAGGACATTCCGGACCAGGAGCTTTGGGAAGCCCACCGCCGCCGCAAGCGCCGTCTCATCGCATTCGTGCGCGAGCAGCAGGCCGGGAGTGCGCGACACCGGAAGGCCGCTTCGGCCGAAATACGGCGCGCCGGCGAGGTGCTCGATCCCGAGGCCTTCACGATCGGCTTCGCGCGGCGGTTCGCAACGTACAAGCGGGCAACCTTACTGTTCCGCGATGTCAACCGGCTCAAGCGGATTCTCTGCAATCCGGAGATGCCCGCACAGGTCGTCATCGCGGGCAAAGCTCATCCGAAGGACCACCCCGGCAAGGAACTCATTCGCCAGATCTGGCAGCTCTCACGCGATCCCGACCTCGCCAAGAAGATCGTCTTCGTCGAGGACTACGAGGTGAGCGTCGCGCGCAACCTGGTGCAGAGCGTGGATATCTGGCTAAACAATCCGCGCCGGGGCGAAGAGGCGTGTGGCACCAGCGGCATGAAGGCCGGGATCAACGGCGTCCTCAACGTAAGCATTCTGGACGGCTGGTTCGACGAGGCGTACGAGCACACAGGCGGTTGGGCGATCGGCGATCGCATCGGTTATTCCGAAGACCAGGACGAGGCGCACGCAACAGCCATTTACTCCCTGCTCGAGAACGAGATTCTGCCCGCGTTTTATGAGCGCGACCAGGGTGTTCCGCGCGAGTGGATGCAGCGCATGAAGCGCTCGCTGATGTACGTCAGCCCGCAGTTCAATTGTGCGCGCATGGTGGACGAGTACATGGCGCAGTTGTACGATCCCGCCCACCGTGCTTTCCTCGACGTACAGCAGGAGGAATTCAGCCTGGCGCGGCAGAAGACCAAGTGGAACGCCGAGGTTCGCAAAGTCTGGGAGCAGGTGCGCTTCGTCGAACTCGACGCCTCACCGAACGGTGCGATTCTGAGCGGCCGTCCAGTGCCGGTGCGAACTGCCGTGGATCTTGCCGGCCTCAAGCCGGACGATGTACGGGTCGAGGTGGTGGTGGGACGGGTCGGGCCTACCGGTCAGCTTGAAGAAACAGAAGTGATGCTGCTGCCGGCGGTGGAACAGCGCGGGCAAGTGGTCGTCTTTGAGAAGGAGATCGTCCCGCAGCAGACGGGACGCATGGGGTACGCCCTGCGCGTCGCGCCGAATCACTACGGGGATCCGCTGACACGGCCCTGCAGCGCGCTGCTGAAGTGGAGTAGTTAGCTGATAAGCCGGCTCAGGAATTACAGCGGGCTTCCCATGCAGGGGTGGGAAGCCCGCTGCAGTCGTTAGCCTCGGCGGATGTCGTCGCGGGCGAAATCCCAGGCGACCATTCGCTTCTCCCTGGCGGAGAGGTTCACCATGTGGGCGCAGGCGGCAGCGTGGTGCCCGGCGGTGGCGTCCTCCCAGTAGGGTTGGCGGGTGCGGATGGAATTGAGCCAGTTCGCGAAGTGCAGCACTGTGGCCTCCGGTCCCTCACTGAGGTAGCTTTCAGTTCCGGGCAACACCTTGGGCTTGCGTGTGGCCGGCAGCTCCGTTTCGCGCACCTTGGGGTCGCGGTAATACTCGTCCTCGAGCCGCCGCGGCCAGCTTTCGACGATCCAGCGGTTATCTTCGACGCCCCGCTCGGGATAGATGTTCAACCCGTCGCCGCCCAGCGACAGCGTGCCTTCGGTGCCAAGAAACTCGAAGCCGCTCTCGGACTGGGTCTGGTTATTGAACGTCGAACTCAGGTTGACAACGAACCCTTCAGGGTATTCAAGGATCGCGTTAATGGTGTCGGGAACGTCGCGGCTCTCCTTCCAGCGGTACAACTGACCCATCGCCATCACCTGCGAAGGAGCTTTGGCGCCCATCAGGTAATGAATGGTGGTGCACAGATGGACGAACAGGTCCGTCGCGATGCCGCCGGAGTAATCGTCGTAGCAGCGCCACCGGAAAAATCGCTCGTTGCTGTAAGGGCGCTTGGGCGCGGCGCCGAGGAACGCTTCCCAATCAACAGTTTGGGGTGAGGCGTCCGGCGGAATCGGGTAGATCCACGCGCCTGAGGCGGTGTTCCGGTTGTAGGCCGCCCGGACGATGGTGACCTTCCCGAGTTTGCCCTGCTGGATAACCTCCCGCGCTTTCTTCTGGAGCACACTGCTCATGCCCTGGCTGCCCACCTGGACAATGCGCCCGAGTTTGCGTGCAGCCCCGATGATCTCGACACCCTCGGCACTCCGGTACGTCAGCGGCTTTTCGCAGTACACATCCTTGCCGGCCGCCATCGCTTCGAGCACCATAGTGCGATGCCAGTGATCGGGCGTGGCGATGACGACGGCGTCGATGCTCTTATCCGCGAAGATGTCTTTGTAAGACTTGTACGGCTTCGCCCGGCCTCCCGTACGCTCGATCGCACGCTCGACGCGACCCTTGTACGCGTCAGTGACGGCGACGATCTCCACGCCGGCATTGGCGAGCAGGGCCGGCATCAGTTCGTGCGCGCGGGCGCCGGTTCCGACAAAACCAACCTGGACGCGCTCATTTGCGGCGTTCGCGAAGGCCGGCGCACCCGCCGCGATCGCGGCGCCGGAACCTAGAAAAGTCCGTCTGCTCAGTGACATTCGATACTCCCGAACGAATTATAGTCTGCTTACTGCACCATTTCGTTGATCTGCCGTATGGCCTTGACGTCGAACTTCGGCTTGCGATCGTACGTCAGGAGGCCGTTCACTTCCTGCTCCACATCCGTAAGCTGCGTGTAGCAGATGCCCGCGAAAGGCAATTTGGCAATGGCTTCGTACAGTCCCGTGAGCCGGGTCAGCGCGGAAGCCGACGTCTTCTCGACTCCGGCGTAGCCCCAGGAATCCGGCGGCACGTTCTGGCCTTCCGGAATGTACGCGATGCCGCCGAATTCGGACAAAGTGACGGGCGTCCCGTTGTACTTGTAACCGGGCGCGAGCGGCGGACGACCGCCGCTGTCCGGGGTGACGCCGGGCTTTCCAAGATCGCCGTAGATACGGAGCAGGTCGGCACCGGTGCGGGCATAGTTGTGGACTGCGAAGATGTCCGTCGTATCGACGTGCTCCCAACCGTCGTTGTCGATGACAGGGCGGGTGGCATCGAATGATTTGGTGAGCGCGTAGTTGGCCTTGAGGTGGTTCTGCTGGCGCGGATCACGGAGGTTCGGAGTGCCCCAGCTTTCGTTGATGGGGACCCACATAATCACGGACGGACTGCTGTAATCGCGCTCCACGGCCTCCATCCACTCGCGTGTGAACCGGTCCACGTACTGCTCGTCGAACTCGTAAGCGTTGGCCATCTCGGAAGACACGTACAGGCCCATCTTGTCCGCCCAGTAAAGGAAGCGAGGGTCCTCAACCTTCTGGTGCTTGCGCGCGCCGTTGAAGCCCATCTCCTTGGTCATGCGGATGTCGTATTTGATGGCCTCGTCGGAAGGAGGCGTAAGGATGCTCTCGGGCCAGTAGCCCTGGTCAAGCACCATCTTGAGGTAAACGGGGCGGTTGTTAATGAGGATTTTATCGGCCGTTGTGGAGACGCTGCGGAACCCGAAGTAGGATTCGACGCGGTCGACCACCTGGCCAGCGCGGCGCAGTTCCAGCGTGACGTCGTACAAGTTGGGCGACGCGGCGGACCACAGGCGCGGATCACTCACGCCCAGCGTGAGGGCAGAAGGCGAAGTGCGGGCGCGAACAGTGCCGGTCGCGACCGGTTCCTTGTTCCAACGGATGGCGGCATGGACTTCGAGGTCCGGCTGCGGCGAGCGCAAGCGGGCATCGAAGCGGACAGTGCCCTCGGCGGTGGCGGTGATACGAATCTTCTCGAAGCTCGTCTCCGGGACGGCCTCGAGCCATACGGTCTGCCAGATGCCGCTCGTGCGGGTGTAGAAGATGCTCCGGCTCTTCGGCTCCCAGTACTGCTTCCCGCGCGGAATGGTGCGGTCGGTAGGAGGATCTTCCGCGCGCACTGTCACGGTGTTCTGCCCCGGTGCGAGATGAGGCGTAATGTCGAATGAGAATGGCGTGTTGCCGCCCGTATGGGCGCCCACGAGTTTGCCGTTCACCCACACCATTGCGCGGTAATCCACAGCACCGAAATGAAGGAGGGCGCGCTTCCCTTTCCAATCAGCCGGGACTGCGAAGCTGCGGCGGTACCACACCCATGGGTGGAAGGACGTGTCGGCGATGCCACTCAACTTGCTCTCAAAGCAGAAGGGCACCGTAATTTTGCGGCTGAACTTCTTGGTTCCGGACGCCCATCCGGCGTCCAGGCCGGCGTTCGCATCATCGAATTCGAACTCCCACGGACCGTTCAGGTTCGTCCAGGCCTCACGTACGAACTGCGGCCGCGGGTGCTCCGGGCGGGGGACTTGGGCCAAGGAGCACGCCACCGCCGTGACAAAGAGGAGAGCGATTCTCATAAGAGCGAAGCTTAGCAGGGCTCGCTTCGCTCGTGCTCGCGGCTCGTGGCTCGTAGCTCGTAGCCAGTGGGTACACTGAAATCGGACACGCTGGCGAGGGGACATTCACATAAACATGCGCAGCCGGGAGGAAATCCTGTTCCGACTCGGGCAGGAGACGGGGAATTTGTGGCTGTATCTGGCGAAGCCACGGTGCGCCGCCCTGTCCAAATCCGCCGCCCTACCCCTCAAGGGATTGCCGCAACCCGAATCGGTTGCGCGAAGGCTGCGAGGAACAGCGCACGCGGTTGAGGTCGAGCGGCTCGCGGAGCAGATTCTAGCGCACCGGTTTCCCCTGCTCGGGCTCACGATCGAAACCGGACCCGAGATCGCTTGGCGGCGCGATCCCGTGAGCGGGATCGAAACTGGATTGGACTACCTGAGGCGCATCCCGTACCTCGACGCCGGGCGCGTGGGCGACCACAAAGTGATCTGGGAGCTGAACCGCCACCAGCACTGGGTCCTGCTGGCGCAGGCCTGGCTGCTCACCGGAAAGCGGGAATACCTCGGTGAGATTCGGACGCAGTTCGAGAGCTGGTGCGGCCAGAACCCGTTTCAAAGCGGCATCAACTGGACCAGCGCGCTCGAGGTCGCATTCCGGGCGCTCTCCTGGATATGGGTCTACCACCTCGCAGGCGACGGGATGGAGCCAGGTTTTCGCGAGCGCTTTCTCAATGAGCTGTACCGGCACGGGCTGCACATTGAGCGGAACTTATCGATTTACTTTTCCCCGAACACTCATCTGCTCGGCGAAGCGGTGGCGCTGCATGCTCTGGGGGCCCTGTTCCCCGCCTTCCCAAAACGCTGGGCGGAGCGTGGCGGGGCAATCGTGCGGCAGGAGATGGAGCGGCAGGTTCACGAGGACGGCTCGCATTTCGAGCAGTCGTCTTATTACCACGTCTACGCGCTCGATATGTTCCTCTTTCACGCTGTGGTGGCCGGCTCGGACGAGCGGTATCGCCACCGGCTGACGCGGATGGCGGAGTATGCCGCCGACCTCATGGGTCCGCAGCGCACGCTGCCGTTTCTGGGCGACGACGACGGAGGGCGCTTCTTCCATCCGTTCGGAGCGCGTGACCGCTTCGGCCGGGCAACGCTGGCCGCTTGCGCCGCTTTCCTGAGCCGCCCGGAGTGGCTCTGTGATCCTTGTGACCTCTGTGAACTGGGAGCGTGGTGGCTCGGCCCCGAAGCCCTGGACGCTGCTTGCGGCGCGCCTGCCTACGCTTCCAAGCTCTACCCGGATGCCGGAATCGCGGTAATGACGGCGGGTGACGTTCACATTCTCGTGGATGCGGGGCCGTTCGGCGTCGGAAGCGGAGGCCACAGCCATTCGGATACCCTGAGCATCGTTGCGCGCTGCGGCGGCCGTGACATTCTCATCGACCCCGGCACGTTCACATATGTCGGCGATCCAACGGAGCGCGACCGCTTCCGCGGATCGGCGGCGCACAACACCATCCGGATCGACGGGCGCGATCAGGCCGAGGCCGCGGGACCGTTCCGGTGGAATGGTCGGCCGGAGGTGCGGGTACTCCAGTGGTCCACGTCAGCGTCCGAGGACATGCTCGAGGCCGAGTGCCACTACGACAATTTCACGCACCGCAGACGCGTCGCGTTCAGGAAGCCGGGCGCGCTGGACATTGCCGATACGGTGACAGGGCCGGCCGGAGAGCATACGGTTGAGCAGTTCTGGCACGGAGATTCCGAAGCCATACGGACCTGCGCGTCGCGCGAACTGCTGAGCGGCTGGCGCTCGCGGGCATTAGGGCACAGGGAGCCAGTTCCGGTGCTCCGGGTCGTACGGAAGGGTGAACTCCCGATTTCGCTGCGCTCCACCGTGATTCTCGCGGATTAGGCATCGCCGGCTGGGCCAAGAGGCCGACCC
This sequence comes from Bryobacteraceae bacterium, assembly GCA_035561355.1. GTDB lineage: Bacteria > Acidobacteriota > Terriglobia > Bryobacterales > Bryobacteraceae > DATMXS01. Next base: position 7,224 of record DATMXS010000404.1, read on the forward strand.
GGCGCTGCGCCTGATAGAATGCGGTTCTCCGCGCTCGGTGGAGCGCTGCAATGTTTTTGGAGGTTTTCTGACCCTGCCTGGAGTTCGCGCGCTCACCCTCGGCGCGGTTATCGTTTTGGCAGCGGCCGCGCAGCCGGCAACACAGCACGCCAAGCCAGCCGCGATCACCGTCGATTACCCGGTCGATCGCTCTATCTTCCCGCCGGAGTTCCCGGCGCCGTTGTTCCTGTGGCGCGATGCGGCCGTGAGTGCCACGTCGTGGAGGATTGACGTCACGTTCAGCGACGGTTCGGCGCCGGTCAGTGCGCAGGCGGCTGGTGAGCGCATGCGGACGGGCGAGATCGATCCGCGGGCGGTCGCGGCGACAAACGCTCTCCCGAAGGTGACCCGGCAGCAGGCCGCCGCGCGCACGTGGAGGCCCGAACCGGCGACGTGGGCCGCAATCAAGCGGCAGTCCGCCGGCGGACTCGCGACGGTTCGGATCACGGGCAACACGGCGTCGGGG
>DATMXS010000405.1:0-2793 GCA_035561355.1 Bryobacteraceae bacterium
GACATGGAGGCCGGTGCTGCGGCCGACATCGCGCGACAGCGAGTTCGAGCAGCGGCTTCGCAAGGCCAGGCGGACCGGTCCTTGCGGCGGAGACGAGTTCGTCGAGCAAGTTGGAGCGCGAGACGGAACGCTGCCTACGGCCGCAGAAGCGAGGCCGTAAGCCCAAACCGGCGGCCCCAACCGAGCAACTGAATTTCAGCATTGGGGTCCAGCCTCTCCCCGTGTTCTTTCTGTTTTCCGTCCTGTTTCGGACAGGAGTGAGCCGTTGTACAACGCGCCGTTAAGAAAAGCGCTTGATTTGCCGCTTGATTTGTGTATAGGTAGGGACGGCAACCCCGCAGCCAGCGCATATTGAGTAGCCCCTCTTAACAGCTAGAGCGGGCTATGACGCGTACGAGCACTCAAAGGAGACACTAGTTGTGATGAATTATCCAATGCGACTTCTCTTTGTCGTAGCGCTTGGGGCTTGCTTGTGTCCGGCCATGCTCGCGCAGGTGACCCCACAATCCCGTCAGGCCGAGGCGGAATATGGATCAAGGGTCGAAGACGCCACTCCTCTGCCAACAGGGGAGGCAGACCGAACACCTGCGGCTGTTCGCAAGGCTCGCGCTAGGCGCTTCAATTCCGGGTCGCGATTTCGGCCTCCCGTTGAGAACCCCTCGGGGCTACTTGGTGGAGTCGTCGTTGAGTATGGCCCCCTTGAGGCGTTGCCTTTTCGGGCAGGATGGAGCGCCGTTCTAGGTACTACCATCAATCGGCAGTCCTACCTTTCCGAGGATGAGGGCAGGATATACACCGAATACTCTCTCACTGTCCAGGAAACGTTCTTCTCTCCGACCGTCAATATCAGTCCAGGTTCGGAGATCACGGTCCTAACCTATGGGGGGGCCGTCCGGCTTCAGAACGGGCGTGTACTACAGTTTTTCGCAAGGCCGAATAAACACCTGCGCCTGGGTGAGCGGGCTGTGCTCTTTCTACAGTACGACCCGAAGTTGCAGGCTTTCTTTGTAAACAAGGTTTGGCGCCTGAAGGATGGGTCAGCGGTGGACGAAGGCGAGAGAGATACGATGTTCACGGGATGGGACGAATACCGGTTTCTTTCCGAGGTCCGCCAGCGTGCGGCGCGCGCACTTCAGGATCGCTCGTCAAACCCGCAAGCGCGCGGTGACAACACGTGGGGGGATCGAAAATGAGAGTGAAAGCGATCTCCCTTCTCGCGCTACTGAGTTCTGGGATCGCCGCAGCCCAGTGTACTGGAGTATGTATCCCGCCCGCGGCGCCGCTATTTGGATCGAATCCGCCAGCCAGGCGTGCCTGGCCCAGAGGGGTCGAGGTCAAAGTATACGTGGAAACGACGTACTGGGGACCGACTGCGGCAGATCGGATCTGGCACGGCATTCAGCAGTGGCAAACCAGCAACAATTGGCAGGGGAACAACTCAAACATCACGTTTATGCGAGTGCAGACCCGAGCGGAGGCAGAGACGGCAAGTTACGGCATGTGGGTTACTGGTATGGATCCTGCTTCGTTGCCACCAGGCGGAGCCGAAATCGCCTCGTGGTGGACGCCAATGAACCTATTAACGGCGAATACCGAGTGGGTCACGCCGAAATGAGCATCGCCAATACACAGGCCGATCCTTACCGCCTCGAGTATATTGGGGCGCACGAAGCCGGCCACATGTTCGCGATCGAAAACTCGCTCGACTCTAGCTGCTCGTCGTCCAATACCATTATGGCTGGGTACAAGATCGGCTATTTCGCCGTTCTGTCCTGTGACAACGATGCCGCCCGTGACGCCTCAGGCTATCCGGTTCCAGACTTTGCGCTCGGTATTAGCGATCCGGCTGCAACTTATGTTCGCAATGCGCCATTTAGCTGGTGTTCCTGGGGGGTCACGATACAGCCGATTAACGATTTCGGGGGCGTCGTTGATCTCACGTTGAACGCACCCGCGGGGTGGCCGGGACCGCTGAACTGGGCCGTTCCCGCTGGCAACTCCATCTCGGCACAAGTCCAACCGAGTGCCGCTGAAGTAGGAACTTACGGCTTGACACTCGTTGGCCAGTCAGGCGGACTCCAGCACTCGGCAGCCGTGACGTGCAGCATCGTGGATTACTCAGTAACCGCTGATCCGATTGAGAGAACAATAAAGAGCGGTGGCAGTGCGGTATATCAATTAACGATTAACAAAGAGAATGGGTTCCCCTACGGATTTTGGGTCCAACTCGGGAACCTCTGGGACGGCGTAACGGTCACGTTCGATCCACAGACCGTGCTTAACAACTCGGCTGCAACGACTATGACGGTCACCACCAGCAAGAATTTGCCAGCAGGACGTTACCCCATTATGGTCGACGTCCAGTCGTACGGTCTGGCCCATCGGTATGTGACTGTGGTCCTTATCGTTGAAACGCGCTAGTGTCCTGAGCGAGAAATACCTTGAATAAATAATCTGTCTCACTAACGCCGGTTAACGCAGGTGTGCGCTCCGCGCACGCCTGAGGCTCCGAACGGAAAACCGCACCACTTTGGCGGGCATCGGCGAGATGACGAAAATCGCCCAAATGCGTCCAGGTGCAGTTTGTAGCCGCGCCAGTGTTGCTGATGCCCTTTGCTGGACGTCTTCACCCCGATCGCACATGCAACGGACAAGCCGGCCAGCTCTCCAAGAGCCCGAGGTATCTCGAGCGTCGCTCCGGGAGCACAAAGGCCAATACGATTGCGGCTTCGACTGACATTGTTTGTGTTTCCGCCGAGCTTAACATCTCGTCCGTGCTCGTGGCGGCGGCGG
>DATMXS010000406.1:0-5237 GCA_035561355.1 Bryobacteraceae bacterium
CGCCGCTGAGGCTCCGTCACGGCACCAAACCGCCCCTCAAACCATTCCCGAATCAGCGGATCGAAGCCCTCGAGCATGCTCCTACTATCGTAAGCCACCGTTCACCGCAGAGACGCAGGCACAGAGAACTGCATGGCAGGATAGGGGAAACGCGCCACTTCTACTTTGTTGCTTTTCTCTGCGTCTCTGCGCCTCCGCGGTGAAGCACCTTTAGAAGTCGTTCGGGAGACTATTCAACTGCTCCATTGAAAATACCGGGCCTTCTTTGCAGACGTACACCGGGCCCGTGTTGCAGCGGCCGCACTTCCCTACCCCGCACTTCATGCGGTTCTCAAGGCTGGTATAGATGTCCGTTGCGTTGAGGCCCATGCGGTCGAGCACCGGCAGCGTGAACTTGATCATCACGGGCGGGCCGATCACGAGGGCTACTGAACTCGCCGGCGGGACCTGCGCACGTTCGAGCACTGCCGGTACGAAGCCAATCTCGCCCGTCCAGTCCGGCGTCTCGCCGCCCGGATCGACGCAGCGCACCACACGCACCCGGTCGTGCCGGGCCCATTCATCGAGCTCGCCGGCGAACGTCAGATCGGCAACAGTGCGCGCGCCGTAAACGATCGTGATGTCGCCGTACTTATCGCGGTTCTCGAGCGCGTACCACACTGCGCATCGGATGGGAGGCATGGCGATGCCGCCGCCGGCGAAGATCAGGTTCTTACCTTCCCACTGCTCCATCGGGTAACTGTTGCCGTACGGCCCGCGGAACCCGATGGTATCGCCCTCCTCGACGTCCCAGAGCGCTTCGGTCACGCGGCCGGTGCGGCGGAAGCAGAATTCGAGGTAATCCTTCCAGTTCGAACTGGAGCAGATGTTGAACGTCGATTCGCCGTACCCGAAAGCGGAGAAGATGCCGAACTGGCCCACGCGGAAATTGAAGTCCTGCTGGCGCGCGGGGTCGCGAAAGCGCACGCGCACGCTCTTGACGTCGGGCGTCTGGCGTCTGACCTGCAGCACCTCCATGAGCTCGGGCTGATAGATGTTATGCATGGTCCACCTGGGTGAGCACGCCGAGGACGCCGAGATCGACCGGGCAATTCCGCGTGCAGTTGCCGCAGCCGGTACACAGCACCTCGCCAAATTTCTGAGGGTAAATGTGGAATTTGTGATAGATGCGCTGGCGCTGCCGCTGGCCCTGATTGGCACGCGGGTTGTGGCCGGACGCATGGAGGGTGAAAAACGGGAACTGGCAGGAATCCCAATTCTTCACGCGCGCACCGCCGGCCGCGTTGCCTTCATCGGCAATATCGAAGCAATGGCACGTCGGGCACGTATACGCGCACGCGCCGCAGCCGACGCAGCTCAGGGCAGCGCTCTGCCACAGAGGGTTTTCAAACCCGGTTGCTACGAATTGCGTGATGCGCGGGAGATCGAACTTCGGCTCCGGAGCCGGGGGGACAGCCGGTTCGACGGACGCCGGCTGCGTCTTCCCTTCGAAGAGCGCGCGGCCCTTGTCCGTGAAGCAGCGGACATGGAACGCGCCATCACCAGTTGCGATCAGCATCGCGTCGGAGCCCTTCGCATCAGCCGGACCGAGGCCGACCGACGTGCAGAAGCAACTCTCGTCGTGCGCCGCGCAGGCCAGCGTCACCACCGTCGCGTTCGCACGGCGCCGGTTGTAGAACTCGTCCTTATAGTCCCAATTGAAAACGTGATCGAGGATCGGCAGAGCGGCCGCGTCGCACGGGCGGGCGGCGACGATCAACTGCGGGCGATCGTCCACCTCCACGCCCTCGAGTCCTATTTGCTTGCCTTCGCGCCGGTATGTGTACAGCTTTTCGTGCCGCGGGAAGAAGAACTCTTTGATGGAATTCCGCGGACGCAGGAAGCCGTCGAGCAGGAGCGCGCCCGATGAGGCGAGCCGCTTGTACAGAATCGCGCGCGGCGCGGCCTGTGAGGGCCCTGCGACGCGCTTTCCCGCCGCGATCCACTCGTCCACGAGTTGGAGGATACCGTCGCGGGTGATCACCTCGCTCATCGAATAAAGTCCTCCTTGTCCTGGAGCGAGTAACAGCCGATCACCGGGTCCGCATTCGGGTCCATGCCGGGGAGGTAATTGAAGTGCTGCTTCGTCGCCATTCCGAGCGCGCGATTCAGGCGGCTGAGGTCGATGCCGACCGGACAGGCTCGCACACACTCGCCGCACCCGACGCAGCGCCCCGCGAGGTGGAATGCCCGCGTGATGTGCCACGCGAAGTTGCCCTTGAGAGTTGCCGAACTATCAATGACCTGGGGCCGGTTCTTATCGACAATGCAGCGCTCGCAATAGCAGAGCGGGCAGACCTGCCGGCAGGCGTAGCACTTGATGCAGCGTGAAAGCTCTTCCTTCCAGAATTCGATACCAGCCGTTGACGGCGGAGGCCCGAACTGAGGCGCAGGCTGTTCCACCGGCTCTCCGATCACCTCGTCGGCGAAACGCGGATTGTGCACCAGGCAGGCTTTGCACTTGGGCAGCCCGAGCCCCTGGCACGGTACGCCGATGACGTAGATGTCCTTGCGCTGGACTTGCGATTCCTTTTCGAGCACGACCAGAGCACGCTCATCGCAGCCCTTCACCACAATCGCGGGCTTCCCCAACGCGCGGACTTCTTTGCGCTTCAGGTACACCGTGAGGTTGTGGAAACAGCGCTCGTGCCAACTCAGCCGTTCGACATCATCCGGGCTCGTCACGAACACCGGCCCGCGCTCGCCGTACGCGATGACGACTTTCACCGTACCGTCCGCAAGCAGCCGGCGGGACGATTCGCGCAGTTGGCCGATCATACCTCCGCCTCGCAGATCTCCCGGTACGCTCTGTATGGTCCAAGCCGGCGGGTTTGCTCCGTAATCTCCGTGATTGCCTGCTGCCACTTCTTTCCTTCCGCGGCCGAGATCCAGGTGAAGTGAATGCGGCTTATCTCGATTCCGAGTTCCTCGAGCAGGGAGCGGAACAGCATCCAGCGGCGGCGAGCGTGGTAATTGCCGGCCGTGTAATGGCAGTCCCCAGGATGGCAGCCGGAGACGAGTACGGAATCGGCGCCCATCTCGAACGCTTTGATAATCAGATTGAAATCGATGCGCCCCGTGCAGGGCAGCCGGACGATGCGCACGTTGGCCGGGTACTCGAGCCGGTTCGTGCCGGCAAGATCGGCTCCGAGGTACGTACACCAGTTGCACACGAACGCGACGATCTTCGGCTCAAAAGCCGCGGCTTCGGCCGGACGTTCGGGTGTGCTCATACCAGACTCTCCACCATGGAGTAGATTTGCTGCTCTGTGAATCCTTCGAGGTCCGCCGATTTTGACGGGCAGACCGCTACGCATGTGCCGCAGCCCATGCAGAGACCCGGGTTCACGCGCGCCGTGCGCTTCACGAATACTCCTCTCGGCGTCTTCAACTCCGCTTTCTCGATCGCATGGTAAGGGCAGGTTCGAACGCAGGCGAAGCACGCCGCGCAGTTCTGTTCGTCGATGCGTGCGACCTCCGGATCGCGCGTCATCTGATCGTTGTGGAACATCACCTGTACCTTGCCCGCTGCCGCCGACGCCTGCGCGACGGACTCCGGTATGTCCTTCGGTCCCTGGCACGCTCCGCAGATGAACACACCCGCCGCGTTCGTCTCGACGGGCCGGAGCTTCGGATGCGACTCCAGCAGGAAACCGTAGCCGTCATATCCCACGTTCAGCTTCTGCGCCAGTTGCTCTACGCCATCCGCCGGCAGCATCGCCGAAGCGAGTACGACCAGGTCCGCCTCGATGGTGACCGGGACGCCCGCGAGCGTATCCGCGCCACGGACGATCAGCTTACCGTTCTCTTCGGTGATCTTCGAAACCCTGCCGCGGTGATATTTCGCTCCGTCCTGCTCGATGGCGCGGCGAACGAACTCGTCGTAGCCCTTTCCGCCGGAACGGATATCCATGTAGAAGACGTGCGCGTCGCCGTCGTGCACTTTGTGCTTGTAAAGCATCGTGTGCTTGGCGGTGTACATGCAGCAGATCTTCGAGCAGTAGGAGACGCCCTTGGCGTTATCGCGCGAACCGACGCAGCTCAGAAACACCACAGTCTTCGGCTCGGCGCCGTCGGATGGCCGCCGCAACTGCCCCGAGGTCGGACCCGACGCCGAGATCAACCGCTCGAACTGGAGCGAATCGATGACGTCCTTGTACTTCCCGTAGCCGTACTCGCCGTAGCCGCGCAGCTTGGCGCTCTCCTGCTCTTTGCCTATGCTGTAGAGCTTGTAGCCTGTGGCAACCACGACCGCGCCGACCTCTTCGACAACCAATTGATCCTGGTCGTCAAAGTCGATTGCCCCGGGCGCACACTTTTTGGCGCAGATCCCGCAGCCCTTGCCCTTCGTGAGCCTGACGCAATCTGATTTATCGATGACAGCGCGGGCCGGAACGGCTTGCGGAAAGGGGATGTAGACCGCAGTGCGCGTGCCCATCGCATAATCAAACTCGCTCGGGTTCTTCTTCCACGGGCACACGTTCATGCACTCGCCGCAGCCGGTGCACTTGGTCGTATCCACGTAGCGCGCTTTGCGGCGGATGGTGGCCTTGAAGTTGCCGATATAGCCTTCGATGCCTTCAAGCTCGGAATACGTATACAGCTTGATATTCGGGTGCTGACCGGCCTCCACCATGCGCGGCGTCAGAATGCACTGCGAGCAATCGAGGGTGGGGAACGTCTCCGAAAGCCCGGCCATCTTGCCACCGATGGAAGGATCGCGTTCCACGAGCACCACTTCGTATCCCGCATCGGCGATGTCGAGCGCGGCCTGTATGCCGGCGACGCCTCCGCCGATCACCAGCGCCCGCTTCGTCACCGGCACCTTGATCGGCGCGAGTTCGTGATTGCGCCGGACCTTCTCCACCGCCATGCGGATGAGGCTGACGGCTTTATCGGTCGACTGCTTGCGGTCATGGTGCACCCACGAGCAATGCTCGCGGATGTTCGCCATCTCCACGAGGTACGGGTTCAGCCCGGCCGTTTGCGCAGCCTTCCGGAACGTGCGCAGGTGCATGTGCGGGGAGCAGGACGCGACCACCACGCCGGTGAGCTTTTCCGCCGCGATCTTCTCCCGGATCAGCGACTGGCCCGGGTCCGAGCACATGTACTTGTAATCGACGGCGCACCGTACGCCCGGCAGTTGCGAAACACGCTCGGTGACCGCCTGGCAATCGACGTGGCGGGCGATGTTCTCG
>DATMXS010000407.1:0-12878 GCA_035561355.1 Bryobacteraceae bacterium
GGAAAAGCGCCGGGAATCCGAGACCTGCCTGCAAGCGAGGGATAGTTCAGCGATCAAATGCCGCAGAGGTGCACTTTACGATCCGGATGATGGCCAAGCCGATGGGAGGAGCCGGCAGTCGAGACGATTGGACGAAGGCAGGTATTCAGACGGAAGATCCTGTCGGCCGCGGGACTTGAGGAACTGAAGGGCCGGGAAAAAACAACGAGGTCTCCACAAACAAAACGGGCGCCGGAACCTTCTGTGTCCCGGCGCCCGTGAATAATGAACTCGCTGCTACTTACTCGGCATCGAAGCCGCCCAAGTCTTCGGGTGCGGCTTCGGCAAGACCGCCGGAGTATGTGAGGCGCGTATCCTCCGCGTACCCGCCGAGATCGTCGGCGAGCGGCGCTTCGGCTTCTGCAACCATCTCCTCTTCCAACTCCTCGCCTGCGATCTTCACCCGGCGGTAATACTCCATGCCGGTGCCGGCGGGAATCAGACGGCCCATGATGACGTTTTCCTTCAGGCCGCGCAGGTAATCCACCTTGCCGTTGATGGCGGCTTCGGTGAGCACGCGCGTTGTCTCCTGGAAGGAGGCCGCCGAGATGAACGAATCGGTAGACAGCGATGCCTTGGTGATGCCAAGCAGCACCGGCTTGCCAGCCGCGGGATGCCCATCGGAGTTGAGCACCCGATCGTTCTCTTCCCGGAACCTGAACTTATCGACCACCTCTTCGGGGAGGAACTCGGTATCGCCGATGTCCTCAATGCGAACCCAACGGAGCATCTGGCGGACGATCGTCTCCAAATGCTTGTCGTTGATGTTCACGCCCTGAAGACGATAGACTTCCTGGACCTCATTGACGAGATACTTCTGAAGCTCGGACTCGCCGAGGACATCCAGAATGTCGTGCGGGTTGCGCGGGCCGTCCATCAGCGGATCGCCCGCCCGGATCTTCTCGCCTTCCTGCACGTTGATGTGAACACCGCGCGGAATCAGGTACTCGCGCTCGGCGCCATCCTCACCGCGGATGATCACCTTGCGCTGGCCCTTCACGACCTCGCCGTACTTCACCGTTCCGTTGATCTCGGCGATGATCGCCGTTTCACGCGGCTTGCGCGCTTCAAACAGCTCGACTACGCGCGGTAGACCGCCTGTGATGTCCTTGGTCTTGGTCGTTGCACGCGGGATCTTCGCCAGAACGTCGCCCGCGTGAACCTCTTCGCCATCCTTCACTGTGAGGTGAGAATGGGTGGGCATGAGGTAGCGCTTTTCATCAGCACGCCCGCCGCCGATGGGCCGGACGATTACCGCCGGCATCCGCTTCTCATCCGGCGATTCGGTGACCACCCAGTGAGACATGCCGGTGATCTCGTCCATCTGCTCGCGCAGGGTAAGACCGTCGATCATGTCCTTGAAGTGGATGGTGCCGCTGACCTCGGTCAGAATCGAGAAGGTATACGGATCCCATTCGAGCAGGATCTGGTTCGCCCCGACCTTGTCGCCGTCAGCGACGCGAATCTTCGCGCCGTAAACGACCTGGTAGCGCTCCTTCTCGCGCCCCTTGTCATCGAGCACCGCGAGGATGCCGTTGCGGTTCATCGCCACCAGATCGCCCACCTTGTTGCGGACCGTCTGGATGTTGATGAACTTGGCGAAACCCTGCGACTTGGCGTCCTGGGTGGATTGCTCACTGACCGCGCGGGCCGCGCCACCGATGTGGAACGTACGCATGGTGAGCTGCGTGCCCGGCTCACCGATGGACTGCGCCGCGATGACACCGACCGCTTCTCCGCGCTCGACCATCCGGCCGGTTGCGAGATTGCGGCCGTAGCAGAGCTGGCAGATGCCGCGCTTGGACTCGCAGGTCAGGACCGAACGAATCTTCACGCGCTCGATACCGGACGCCTGAATGTGCGCCGCGAGCTCCTCGTTGATCTCCTGGTTCATGCGGGAGATCAGGTTGCCCTCGTAATCGTAGAGGTCTTCGAGCGCCACGCGGCCGACGATACGGTCGCGAAGGCTCTCGATGATCTCGCCCGATTCGACGATCGACTCGGCGTGGATGCCGTTGGTGGTGCCGCAATCATCCTCGGTCACGATCACGTCCTGGGCGACGTCCACCAGTCGCCGCGTGAGGTAGCCTGAGTCCGCCGTCTTAAGGGCCGTGTCGGCCAGACCCTTGCGGGCGCCGTGCGTCGAGATGAAGTACTGCAACACGTTGAGGCCCTCACGGAAGTTCGCCGTGATAGGCGTCTCAATGATGTCGCCCGAGGGCCGCGCCATCAGGCCGCGCATACCGGAGAGCTGGCGGATCTGCTGTTTCGAACCGCGGGCGCCTGAGTCCGCCATGATGTAAATCGGGTTGAGGTAACGGCCGGTGCGGTCGTCCTCCTCCATCACCTTGAACATCTCCTCGGAGACGCGCTCGGTGACCTTGGACCAGATCTCGATGATCTTGTTGAGGCGCTCGCCGTTGGTGATGGCGCCTTCGATGTACTGGTTCTGCACGCCGATGACGTCCTGCTCGGCGTTTTTCACCAGTTCCGCCTTCTGCGCGGGAACCACCATGTCATCGATGCCGATGGAGATGCCGGCCCGGGTCGCGTAATAGAACCCGAGTTCCTTCACCTTGTCGAGCATCACGACAGTAGTTTTGAGACCGAAGCGCAGGTAGCAATACTGCACGAGCTGCGAGAGACCCTTCTTCTTGAGCAGGCCGTTGATGAACGGCATCTCATCCGGCAGCACATCGTTGAAGATGACGCGGCCGACGGTGGTCTCCATGTACTGCTTGACATACTCGATGGGCTCCGTGTGAAGCAGGTTCTGGCTGTCGAACGCCTTCTCGAGATCGATCACGCGGCCGGTGTAGCGCAGCTTGATCGGCGAAAGCGTTTCGACCTCGCCCATCTCGAGCGCGATCAGTACATCTTCGGAGGACGCGAACGTGCGGCCCTCGCCCTTGGTCTTCGGCCGGGCCTTCGTAAGGTAATACAGGCCGAGCACCATATCCTGCGTAGGAACCGCGATCGGCGCGCCGTGCGCGGGCGACAGGATATTGTTCGACGCGAGCATGAGCGTCGAGGCTTCGATCTGGGCTTCCGGCGAGAGCGGAATATGAACGGCCATCTGATCGCCGTCGAAATCCGCGTTGAACGCCGTGCAGACCAGCGGGTGGATTTTGATCGCCTTGCCTTCCACAAGCACGGGCTCAAACGCCTGGATACCGAGACGGTGCAGCGTGGGAGCGCGGTTGAGCAGGATGGGGTGGTCCTTGATGACCTCTTCGAGGATGTCCCAAACGACGGGGTCCTGCTGCTCGACGAGTTCCTTGGCCTGTTTGATGGTGGTGCAGTGGCCGCGCTGCTCGAGCCGGTGATAGATGAACGGCTTGAACAACTCGAGCGCCATCTTCTTCGGCAGACCGCACTGGTTGAGCTTCAGCTCAGGACCAACGACGATCACAGAGCGGCCCGAGTAATCCACACGCTTGCCGAGCAGGTTCTGGCGGAACCGCCCCTGCTTGCCCTTCAGGTTGTCCGAGAGGGACTTGAGCGGGCGGTTGTTGGCGCCGCGCAGCACGCGTCCGCGCCGGCCGTTATCGAACAGCGCATCCACGGCTTCCTGGAGCATGCGCTTTTCGTTGCGGACGATGACGTCCGGCGCATGCAACTCCATCAACTTCTTAAGGCGGTTGTTGCGGTTGATAACGCGGCGATAGAGGTCGTTGAGGTCGGATGTGGCGAACCGGCCGCCATCGAGCGGAACGAGAGGCCGCAACTCCGGCGGAATAACCGGAATCACGTCGAGAATCATCCACTCGGGCTTATTACCGGACTTGCGGAAGCTCTCGGCCACGCGCAGGCGCTTGGCGAACTTGAGCTTCTTCTGCTGGGAAACCTCGGTCTTCATCTTCTCGCGGATTTCGAGCGAGAGGGCTTCGACGTCAACCTTCCTGAGCAGTTCCTTGATGCCTTCGGCGCCCATCATGGCGACGAATTTGCCGGGATACTCGGCCTCGAGTTGCCGCTTGCGCTCGTCGCTGACCACTTCGGCGACTCCGAGGTTCGGAACCTCGCCAGGATCGACGATAACGTAAGCTTCGAAATACAGCACTCGCTCCAGTTCGCGGAGCGTGATGTCAAGCAGGTAGCCGATGCGGCTGGGCAAGCCCTTGAAGAACCACACGTGCGAGCAGGGGCTCGCGAGCTCGATGTGGCCGAGGCGCTCACGGCGGACTCGCGACAGGGTGACTTCAACACCGCACTTGTCGCAGATCACGCCGCGGTGCTTCATGCGCTTGTACTTGCCGCACAGGCACTCCCAGTCAGCGATTGGGCCGAAGATCCGCGCGCAGAACAGTCCGTCGCGCTCCGGTTTGAACGTCCGGTAATTGATCGTCTCCGGCTTGGTAACTTCCCCATGAGACCAACTGCGGATCTTCTCGGGTGAGGCGAGCGAGATTCGGATGGAATCGAAGTCCGCAATCAGATTGGCTCGATCGTACGGAGAGGAACGATACAAGGCAATTCTCCTTATAAAACTTTTGCTCGCGGTCCGCGGCTCATGGCGTTAAAAAGGCCATATGCCGCGGACCGCATGCCAGTAACTAGTCAGCAGCGATCGCCGTGTCTTCCATCAGCTCTTGCGGCTTCTTCATGAGTTCCACATCGAGACAGAGGGACTGAAGCTCGCGAATCAGCACGTTGAAGGACTCGGGCACGCCCGGTTCGGCGGCGGCCTCGCCCTTCACGATCGCTTCGTAGATTTTGGCGCGTCCGTAGACGTCGTCAGATTTCGCCGTCAGCAGTTCCTGGAGGATGTACGCCGCGCCGTAGGCTTCGAGCGCCCAGACCTCCATTTCGCCGAAACGCTGTCCGCCGAACTGCGCTTTGCCGCCCAGTGGCTGCTGCGTAATCAGCGAGTACGGGCCGATGGAGCGGGCGTGGATCTTGTCATCGACAAGATGGGAAAGCTTCAGCATGTAGATGTAGCCGACCGTAACCGGCTGCTCGAACATCTGCCCCGTCATTCCGTCGTGAACCCGAACCTTGCCGGATTCCGGCAACCCGGCTTCGGCGAGTTGCTTCTTGATATCGCGCTCGGTCGCACCGTCGAACACCGGAGTAGCATAGTGCCGCCCCAGCTTCGCTCCGGCCCACCCAAGGTGGGTTTCGAGAATCTGGCCGACGTTCATTCGGGAAGGCACGCCGAGCGGGTTGAGAACGATCTCAACGGGTGTGCCATCCTCGAGGTACGGCATATCCTCGTCCGGGACGATGCGCGCGATGACGCCCTTGTTGCCGTGACGGCCGGCCATCTTGTCGCCGACCGACAGCTTGCGCTTCATGGCGATATAGCACTTCACGAGCTTGATCACACCCGGAGGCAACTCGTCGCCCTTGCGGAGCTTGGCTACCTTCTCTTCGGTGATCTTCTCGAGGACCGCAATCTGCCGCGAAGTCATCTCTTCGACTTCGTCGATCAGCTCATTGATGCGCGGATCCTTGTCCTTCAGCTTCATTCGCTTCAGGTCGCGCGCCCGGAGCTTCTCAATTGCCTCGCGGGTCAGTTCCGTGCTCTTGGCGAGCAGGCGTTTGTTGGTCTTTTCGTCGTGCAGGTCGGCGAGAAGTTCCTTGCCCTTGAGCAGGTGCTCCAGGCGCTTGGAGCGCTCGTCGCCGAGAATCCGCTTCTCGTCTTCCAGGTTACGGCGGAGTTTCTCTTCCGCGATCTCCAGGATCTGCTTGGAGCGCTCATCGAGTTCGGCGCCCTTGCGGGAGAACACCTTGCAGTCCACCACCGTGCCTTCGATGCCCGGCGGGCAGTAGAGCGAGGCATCCTTCACGTCCCCGGCCTTTTCGCCGAAGATTGCGCGGAGGAGCTTCTCTTCCGGCGTGAGTTGCGTCTCGCCCTTCGGCGTGACCTTGCCCACCAGGATGTCGCCCGGCTTCACCGTGGCGCCGATGCGAATAATGCCGCTCTCGTCGAGATTGCGGAGGAACGCTTCGGCGATGTTCGGGATGTCGCGCGTGATCTCCTCTGGACCGAGCTTCGTGTCGCGAGCCTCGATCTCGAACTCCTCGATGTGGATCGACGTGTAGTAGTCGTCCTTCACCAGGCGTTCGCTGACCACGATTGCGTCCTCGAAGTTGTACCCGCGCCACGGCATGAACGCCACCAGGACGTTGCGGCCGAGCGCCAGCTCGCCCTGCTCGGTGCAGGGTCCGTCGGCGAGGACGTCGCCTTTCTTTACCCTCTGGCCCTGCTGCACGATGGGCTTCTGCGTGATGCAGGTGTTCTGGTTGGAGCGCTTGAATTTTGTGAGCTGATAGATGTCGGCGCCCACCTCGCGGGAAAGCTGCCCTTCATGGACATTGCCTTCGACGCGGACAATGATGCGCTCGGAATCCACCGACTCGATTACACCGGCGCGCTTGCAGAGCCGTACGGCGCCCGAATCGCGAGCCGTCACCGCCTCCATGCCCGTACCGACGAACGGCGCCTCGGCGCGGAGTAGCGGAACCGCCTGACGCTGCATGTTCGAGCCCATCAGGGCGCGGTTTGCGTCGTCGTTTTCAAGGAACGGAATGAGCGACGCGGCCACGGACACAAGCTGTTTCGGGCTCACGTCCATGTACTCGATTTCATCCCGGTGCTTGAGCACGAAATCGCCGGCTTCCCGGGCATTAACGAGGTCCTTCACGATGCGCCCGGCTTCGTCGAGTTCAATATTGGCCTGGGCGACTGTGTACTTGTCCTCTTCCCATGCGGAGAGGTAGTCACTGTGCGCTTCGAACTCAATTCCCTGCTTGCCCTTGGCAATGGCGGCTTGATGCTCCTTCATCGCGTCGGCGCGAAGAACGATATCACCGACCTTGAGGCGCGTGTCGCCAGGATTCGTAATCCTGACATCATCCACGACGTGCCCGTCGGTTACACGGCGGTACGGGCTCTCAATAAAGCCGTACTCGTTGATGCGGGCAAAACAGCTCAGTGATGAGATCAGTCCGATGTTCGGACCTTCGGGCGTTTCGATCGGACAAATACGGCCGTAGTGCGTGGGGTGGACGTCGCGGACTTCGAATCCGGCGCGCTCGCGAGACAGACCACCTGGCCCAAGAGCCGACAGGCGCCGCTTATGCGTGATCTCCGAGAGCGGGTTCGTCTGGTCCATGAACTGGGAGAGCTGGCTGGAACCGAAGAACTCGCGGATCGCCGCCATCACCGGCTTGGCGTTCACCAGGTCATGCGGCATCGCCGTTGACATTTCCTGGTAGACGCTCATCTTCTCCTTGATGGCGCGCTCCATGCGTACGAGGCCGATGCGGAACTGGTTCTCGAGCAGTTCACCGACGGCGCGGACGCGGCGGTTGCCGAGGTGGTCAATGTCGTCAACGGAAAGCGTAGCGACACGGCGGAGCTTGAGCAGGTAACGGATAACGTCGAAGAAATCGTCGGAGCTCAGGGTGCGGTTGTCGAGCGGTGTCGCATCGGCGCGCTCGTGAATCTTGATATTGAACTTCATGCGCCCTACGCGCGAGAAGTCGTACTTGCGCTGATCGAAGAACATGCCCTGGAAGAGCTGGGTTGCTGTGTCCAGAGTTGGCGGATCGCCGGGGCGCAGCTTGCGGTAGATCTCAAGCAGCGCCTCGTTCTGAGTTTTGACCGGATCCTTCCTCAGCGTGATGGAGATGACCGGACCGGCGTCGTCGCGCTCCGGGAAGAACACCTCGATACTGGGAATTTCCGCTTCGAGGATCTTGCCGATGGTAACGGGCGTCAGCTCCTGATTGCTCTCCGCAAGCACTTCGCCGGTGCTCATATCCACGACGTCGGCGGCAACATACGCGCCCTCGATATCGTTAGCGGCGACCTCGATCTGCTCGATCTTGTGTTTCTGAATGTCGCGCAGGACAGTGCCGGTGATCTTGCGTCCCTGCGGAACAACGGTCTCGCCTGCCTTGTTTAGAATGGCGTGCGAAAGCTTGAGGCCCTGGAGGCTGGTCTTGTAATCCTTGTCCTTCACGACCGGCGGCAGGTTCCAGAGGAGCTTCTTGTCCTTGATGGTGATCTTGTCCACCTGGTAAAAGGTGCGCAGGATCTGCTCGTCGGTCTTGATGCCGAGCGCGCGAAGAAAAACGGTTCCGTAGAACTTCCGCTTGCGGTCGATGCGAACGTAGAGCAGGTTCTTGGTGTCGTACTCAAATTCGACCCAGCTCCCACGGTACGGAATGATCTTGCCGAGATAGTAACCCTGCGTGGCGACGCGTTCGAAGAACACGCCCGGGGAGCGGTGGAGCTGACTGACGATGACGCGCTCGGTGCCGTTGATGATGAACGTGCCGTTCTCCGTCATCAGCGGGATTTCACCGAAGAAGACTTCCTGTTCCTTGATGTCGCGAACGGACTTCTGATTGGTTTCGGCGTCCTTGTCGAAGACGGTGAGCCGGATGGTGACTTTGAGCGGGGCCGCATAGGTCATGCCGCGCTCTTCGCACTCGGGCACATCGTACTTGAGCTGCAAACCGACGGGATCGCCGCAACGGTTGCAGAAAGTGACGATGTTCTTGTTGAAGGTGCCGCAACGCTCGCAAAGAACATTGCCGGCGTGATAGGGATCGGTCTGGATGGTGGCGCCGCAGCTCGGGTTCCGGCAGGTGGAGCGGAGATGGTGCAAGCCCTTGAGGTTGCCGCACTTGCACTCCCAGTTGCCGATGGAGTAGTCAACAAACTCAAGCTGGCTTAAGCCGCGGAAATCCGAAATCGGAAAAACCGAATTGAAGACGCTCTGAAGCCCCAGGTCATCGCGCTCGCTGGGGAGGAGGTCCATCTGGAGGAACCGTTCGTATGAGTTCCTCTGAACTTCAATAAGGTTGGGGATCGGAATCGATGTTTTGATTCGGGAAAAGTCAACCCTTTCCCGATTGGCGCCGTTTGCCGGGTTTTGCATTCTGTTTCTAACTCCTGATGGCCGAAAGGCAGCCGAACAACGCTATGAAACCGTCGTCATACCGCTGGGCCGCGCGCTCGTCACGCACGCCGGCCGAAAGTGGATCGCTGAAACGAGGTAGATCTTTGGATACGGGCAAGGAACTAAAGCGTTTAGACGCACCCCGGAGTAGGACGGACGACAGGCGTAAAGACGGGATGCGAGGTTCGTGAACACTGGGTAAGCGGAATATGCCCAGATAGAAGTCTACCAAAGAGATGAGTGGCCAGTCAAATGCAAGGAGAGCCCCCAAGGGCCCAAGCCACATCGTGTTTGATCAAAGCTTATCGCAATTCCCCGGGAAGCGCCAGTCAGAACTATCCGAAAGGAGGCCAACGGCCGACGCGAACGAAGAAATAGAGGCGCTGAGGCCGGGCGATGCAGGGACGCCAGCAGGGTGTCTGGGGGGGGCCCCGGCGGCAGGCCGCCGGGGCGATGATCGTGCGAAAACTATTTAATTTCGATGCTGGCGCCGACGTCGACGAACTTCTTCTTAATCGTCTCGGCTTCTTCCTTCGAAACGCCTTCCTTGACGGGCTTCGGAGCGCCGTCAACCAGGTCCTTCGCTTCCTTCAGGCCGAGGCTGGTGACTTCGCGAACGGCTTTGATAACGTTGATTTTGTTCGCGCCCGCCGCAGTGAGCACGACACTGAACTCGGTCTGCTCTTCAGCAACCGGAGCAGCAGCAGCGCCAGCTCCCGCCGGGGCAACCGCAACCGCAGCAGCTGCAGCTGAAACGCCAAGCCGTTCTTCGAGCAACTTCACGAGCTGGGACGCCTCAAGCAGCGTCAGGCCCTGAATCTGTTCCGCAATCGCGTTAATATCCGCCATTTCCTTCAAAACTCCTTGCTAAGTGGTTGTGGGTCGTGGGCTGCCGGGGGGAAGAACCCGCAACCCACCGTCTGCCAAAATATCCATCAGGCCAAACCGCAGCAGGCGGCTAGGACTGAAACTTGTTTTCCTTGCCGGCCTGATCCAGCACGACCGCAATATTGCGGCCGACGCCGTTGATCGCCGTGACCATGCGCTGCGCCGAGGAGTTGATCATGTACAACAGTCTGGCCAGGACCTCCTCACGCGACGGCATGTTCGCCAGTTCCGTGATAGCGGCCACGTCCACGACGCGACCCTCGACCATGCCGGCCTTGAACCTAAACGTCGGCACCGCCTTCGCGTAGGCGGTCAGCGCCTTCGCCAGAGCCACCGGATCCTGCGTGGTGTATACCAGCGAGGACATGCCCTTGAGACCCTTCAGCAGGGCCTCTGCCTGGGTGCCTTCGGCAGCCTTCTCGGCAAGGTTGTTCTTGATTACTTTGTAATTCCCGCCCGCGCCGCGGACAGCCTTGCGCAACTCGAAATCCTGAGCAACGGTCAGTTTTTCGAAGCTCGTGACGAACACGTTGTACGCGTTCCCGAGCTCGGCGCGCAAGGACTGGACATCTCTGTGCTTATCCGATCTGTTCTTCATGCGATCTCCGTGCGGGCGCTACACCGCCCTTGCGTTGTACGGCGTCACGTCAAGTTCGAGACCGGGACCCATCGTCGAGCAGAGCGTCACGCTCTTCACGTACTTGCCCTTCGCCACCGCAGGCTTGGCTTTCACCACCGCCTGAATAAGGCTCTGGGCATTCTCGACGAGCTTCACAGTATCGAAGCTGAGTTTGCCGACAGGGGCGTGAATAATGCCCGTTTTATCGACGCGGAACTCGACCTTGCCGGCCTTTACTTCTCGAACGGCTTTGCCGACGTCCACGGTGACGGTTCCGGTCTTCGGGTTCGGCATCAGGCCGCGCGGGCCGAGCACCTTGCCGAGTTTACCGACCGACCGCATCATGTCCGGTGTGGCGATGACGGCGTCGAAGTCCATCCAACCGCCCTGGATCTTCGCGACCATATCCTCGCCGCCGGTGATATCCGCTCCGGCCTCTTCGGCCTCCCGGATCTTATCCCCGCCGGCGATTACCAGCACGCGCTTGGATTTGCCGAGCCCGTTCGGGAGGACGACCGTGCCGCGGACCATCTGGTCGGCATGCTTCGGGTCCACGCCGAGACGCATGTGCACCTCGACCGTCTCGTCGAACTTGGCAAACTTGATTTTCTTGGCGAGGGGAACCGCCTCTTCCAGCGAGTACGCTTTGCTGTCGATCTGCTGGACGGCGGAACGGTACTGTTTTCCTCTAGTGCGAGCCATATTCCCTCATTGGTGCAAGCGGACGCAACCGAGTTGCCGCGCCCTCCCACTGAGTTAGGTTAGTTTAACTTCTCAGTGTAGCACGATTTCTGCCGTCCGGCAGGCACCGCAGCCGACCCATCGATGCGGTCGAACGCGCTCACCTGCTGCGGACCGGCCTTTTCAGATAACGTCCACTCCCATGGACCGGGCCGTCCCTTTTACCGAGTTCATCGCCGCCTCGACCGAGAAGCAGTTCAGATCGGGCATCTTGATCTTCGCGATTTCCTCAACCTGCTTCGTAGTGATCTGCCCGACCTTGGTCTTGTTCGGCTCGGCCGAACCCTTCGCCAGGCTGACCGCGCGCTTAATCAGCACCGGCACCGGCGGGGTCTTCGTGATGAACGTGAACGAGCGATCGGAGAAGATGGAGATTACCACCGGAATGATCAGACCTTCCTGATCCTTGGCCGATGTCTTGGCGTTGAACGCCTTGCAGAACTCCATGATATTGACGCCCTGCGGACCGAGCGCAGTGCCCACCGGCGGTGCCGGGGTGGCCTTCCCGGCCGGGATTTGAAGCTTGACTTGAGCCGTTAGTTTCTTTGCCATCGAAAACCTCGCTGTCGCTTGCCGCCGCGGCCCGTGACAAACAATCCACGCGCCGGGCCAGCCAGCTACAGGCTACGCAACCTTTTCCACCTGCCCGAATTCCAACTCAACCGGCGTGGACCGGCCGAAAATCGTGACCAGAACACGGACCGTATTGCGCTCCGGATTGACCTCGTCCACCCTGCCGGAGAAACTTGCGAACGGGCCGTCGTTGATCCGGACCGTCTCGCCTTTTTCGAAGGTCTGCCTGGGCCGCGGGCGCTCCGCCGATGTCGCTTGGCGGTACAGGATGTCGTTGACCTCCGTCGCCGAAAGCGGCACGGGCGTGTTCCCGCCGCCAACGAAACCCGTGACGCGCGGCGTGGATTTCACGGCGTGCCACAGGTCGTCATTCATCTCCATCTCGACCAGGACGTAGCCTGGATACATCAACCGCTTGCTGGTGACCTTCTTGCCGCCGCGGACATCCACCACTTCCTCGGTAGGGATCAGGACCTGCCCGATCTTGTCCGCGAAGCCGAAGGCCTGAGCCCGGCTCTGGAGCGATTCGGCGACTTTCTGCTCGAATCCCGAATAGGTGTGGATGATGTACCACTGCTTATTCGAGGCTTCGCCAACCGGTTCCGCAGCATCGGCGCCGGCAGGAGCATCGGCACCGGCGAGTTCGGATTCGGGGGCCGCGCCAGACTCGGAGGTCTCGCCCGGGGCCTCATCCACAGCGGCTGACTCGAGCGGTTCTTCCGGCTCGCCTTCACCCGCGCTCAGGTTGACGTTTTGGTCCTCTTGCATGGGGCACCGCCCTGACTACTTTGACGTGAACTCAAACAGCTTGCCGATCGTGTTGCTGAACAATGTATCCACTACGGCGAAGTAAAACGCGAACGCGAAAACGGTGAAGATCACCACTACAGTGGTGGCCTGCACCTGCTTCCGGCTCGGCCAGGTGACCCGCCGCATCTCCGTCTGAAGCTCCTGGACGTAGTCCTTCAGACTGATCGGCCACTGCCGCATTCTGTCTACAAAACCTGTGCTGTCTGCCATTGCTTACCTTCCGCACCCAGCGCTTACCTGTCTGGCCGTCTGTCAATCGAACCGATGTCGGGGAACTCTGCTGGCCGGGG
>DATMXS010000408.1:0-47404 GCA_035561355.1 Bryobacteraceae bacterium
CTGCGCACGCTCACCATACGCTGCCAGCCCGGGCCTTTCAATTGGTTTCGGACGGCGTCGAGGTCGGCTTGCGTGTACTCGCCTTCCTTGTCGAACTCGAAGGCGCGGACGTAGATGCCCTTGAGCTTCCCGACCATGTCCTTCACCTTCGCCTCCTCCGGTTCTTTGTTCGAGAGGAAGCGTGAGGCCATCTGGAGCATCTGGCCGTCGAGGGTCACGTCCACGACCTCGGACGCCTTCTCGGCAAGCTTCTCGAATGCCGGGGGGAACTTGATGTCCTGCGCCAACGCCGTCCCGAGCGTCAGGGCCAGGCAGATCATTGTGCGTTTCATTGTTCTGTGATTTCCAAGACTCTCATCTGCGTCGTGTGCACCTTCGCTCCGGCGATGCGCATCGCGACCAGAAGCTGTTGTTTCGCGGCCTCGCCCTCGGCGCGGGTCCGCATCTCGCGGTATTCCGCACCGCCCACAACCACCAGCACCGCAAGCGCGCCTGCCATTGCCAGGCGCAGCGACGGCAACCGGAACGCCGCCGTAAGACGTTCACGCCATCCGGGCTTCGACTCGGGGGCGCGCTCCAGGGCAGCCAGTACGCGCCGGGTGAAATCCTCTCCGGGATCCTGTCGGCGCATAGCCTGACGCAGTTCGTCTTCAAGGCGGCTCATATGTGTTCTTCTCCATCAGCGCCCGGCAGTTCCGCCCCAAGGCGGGCCGCCGCGCGATTCGTACTCCGTCCGAGCTTCTCCCGCAGCATCGCGAGCGAGCGCGAGAGATGGCTCTTCACCGTTCGAACCGGCATGCCGAGGGTATCGGCGATGTCGGCCGGGTCCATGTCCTCCTGATAGCGGAGGATTACCACCGCCCGAGGCTTTTCGGGCAGGGAAGCGACCAATTTGCCCAGCATGCGCTTCAGCAGCGGGTCACCTGTTTCGGGCGGCACCGAAGGTTCAGGCGCATCTTCGAGCCCCAACTGGGGCCGCAGCTTGCGTTTCCGCATCATGTCGATGGCGCGGTGTACCGCCGTGCGGCGCAACCAAAAGGTCACGTGCTCCGGCGACTGCAGATCCGGCAGTGACTGATAAAGCTGCAGGAAGACCTCCTGCGCGAGTTCCTCGGCCGTGGCCCTATCCCGAAGAAAGTTCCAGCCGACGCTAAACACCATCGCCTGATGTTGCCGTATGAGCGCGGCGAAATCGCCCCGATCCGGGGGAATCGCTGTCGCCGCCTGGGTTGCTGTCCGCATCGGCCCTCACTGGCTATTTACGGCACGGATGGGCGGGGGGACGCAAATAATTGTGTGGGGTGGACACCCGTGTCCGCGAACCGGCTCCCAAGCCGGTTCAGCCGGGCGGCGAGCCCGGCCGGTCAGCGGCGCAAGGCAGAACTCACGGCGACTTCAGTCGCGAAAGGAACATTCAAAACTCAACGGGCCGTCGCAGGGGCTGAAGCCCGACTTTTTTGATCTGAATCGATCGGCACGGCTAAAGCCATGCCCTGATACAAGGCGATCATGTTGAGTTGCGATGCATCCGAGAGGCGTCGGCCAGCGGCGACACAGTGGCTACCTGATACAAGGCGATCATGTTGAGTTGCGATGCATCCGAGAGGCCTCGGAGAAAGGCGACCTGATACCAAGGCGATCATTTTCCGCTGCGATGCATCGAATAAGGTGGGGACAAATATGCCAGAGAAGATCAACCTGACGGATGAAGAATGGCGCAAACGGCTGGGTCCTGATGCGTTTCACATTTGCCGCGAGCAGGGGACTGAGGCGCCGTTCACCGGCAAATACTGGGATTTGCACGAAGAGGGCCGGTTCCTCTGCGCAGCCTGCGGTCAGGAACTGTTCGATTCGCAGACCAAATTCGACTCCGGCAGCGGCTGGCCGAGTTTCTGGGCGCCTGCGTCGGAGGAACATGTCGAGACCCACGAGGACCGAGGCCATGGGATGACGCGCACCGAGGTGCGCTGCTCCCGCTGCGGTTCGCATCTGGGCCACATTTTCCCGGACGGGCCCCAACCAACGGGGTTGCGCTACTGCATCAACTCGGCTTCCTTGAAGTTCGAGAAGAAGTAGACTGGCGCGAACGCCTGCCGATCCCGCGCGGCTTTGGACCCTGCGACAATCCAGTGTATGTTCCGCTTCGCTGCAGTCCTGGTCTGCGCAGCCGCATTCGCCGCTGAACCCCCGCGCACGCTTCGGCTCGATTACTTCCACACGGGCGATGCCGCATCCGAGGTCTTTTCGCTCGACGCCCTTGTAGTCGAAGGACCTTGGGCCGGGCGGCTCGACCGCGCCATCGACGACACCAACCTGGGCAAGTATTACTTCGAGGTGATCGACCGCAAGACCAACCGCGCCGTCTACTCGCGCGGGTTCGCAAGCATCTACGGCGAGTGGGAGTTGACGCCGGAAGCGAAGGAGCAGAAGCGCACATTCAGCGAATCGCTGCGGTTTCCGATGCCCGCCGCGCCTGTGCAGGTTGTCCTGAAGAAGCGCGACAAGCGGAACGCATTGCGCGAGATCTGGAGTGTGGTGGTAGACCCGGCGAGCCCGGAGGTCGACCGTTCGGCACAGCCGAACGCGAAGGTCTGGGCGGTGGAGAAGAACGGCGATCCGCAGGACAAGGTGGATGTGGTCCTGCTGGGCGACGGTTACACGGCTGCGGAGATGGAGAAGTGGCATAAGGACGCCCGGCGCCTGGCGGACCTGCTGTTCAGCAAGAGCCCGTTCAAGGAGCTCCGGAAGGCGTTCAACATCTGGGCGATCGACACGCCGGCGGAACAGAGCGGCGTTTCCCGGCCGAGCGATAAAGTGTGGCGGCGTTCGCCTGTGCGCGCCACTTACGACGCGTTCGGGAGCGAGCGCTATGTGCTGGCGTTCGACAACAAGCGCATCCGCGAGATTGCGTCGGCGGCGCCCTACGAGTTCCTCGGCATCATCGTGAACGAGCGCAAGTACGGGGGAGGCGGCATTCACAATCTGTACGCCACGGTTGCCGCCGATAACGGCTGGGCGCACTATGTCTGGGTGCACGAGTTCGGGCATCACTTCGCCGGGCTCGCCGACGAGTACTATACCTCGGACGTGGCATATGAGAGCACCAGCGAACGGGTGGAGCCGTGGGAGATGAACGCTACGGCGGATCCGATGGCGGCGAAGTGGGCTGACCTCATCGCGCCCGGCACACCGCTGCCCACGCCGTGGCCGAAGGAGGACTTCGAGTCGCACCAGAAGGAATACCAGGCGCGGAGGCGGGAGATCCGGGCGAAGGGCCTGCCGGAGGCCGACATGGAGGCCCACTTCAAGCGTGAGGCCGAGATCGAAACGAAGCTGCTCGGCACATCGGCGCACTCGGGCGAAGTGGGCGCGTTCGAAGGCGCGCTGTACGAATCAAAAGGCTATTACCGCCCGCAGGTGGATTGCATCATGTTCACGAGAGACCCGGTGGACTTCTGCGCCGTGTGCCGGCGCGCTATTGAGCGCGTGATCGCGTTGTACGCGGATTGAGGACGCTGCGCCGGCGGCGGAACCGCGTGAGACGCTAGACTGCTTGTTGAGCGCCGTCTCACGGCCGCGCCCCTATCGCGCATGGACTTCCCGATCCGGCAGATTCTCGAGTTCTCGACAGTGGCGTTCACGTCGATCTTCTTTATCGTCGATCCGTTTGCCACGATCCCGGCGTTCATGGTGATGACGGCGGACGCCAACGAAGATAAGCGTGTCCGCATGGCGCGTCAGGCTGCGTGGACGTGCTTCCTGGTCCTGAGTGGGTTCGCCCTGGCCGGATCGCTGATCTTCAGGGTATTCAGTATCACCCAGCCGGCGTTCCAGATCGCTGGCGGGCTGCTGCTCCTACTGGTGGCAATGGACATGCTCCAGGCACGCCGGTCGGAGACGCAGGAATCCTCGGAAGACCGCGCAGAGGGCAGCCAGAAGGAGGAGGTCGGCATCGCGCCGCTCGGCATTCCGATGCTGGCGGGACCCGGCGCAATATCCACGGTGATGGTGCTGATGGCGCAATCGCGCGCGTGGTGGCAGGTAATTCCGATCTATGCGGCGATTGCCGTTACGGCACTCGCGTCGTACTACATCCTGGCGGGCGCGAACAGGATGCGTGGTTTACTCGGCGAAATCGGAATCCGCGTCCTCATGCGCCTAATGGGTCTGGTGCTGGTGGCAATCGCCGTGCAATTCGTCTTGAACGCCCTCCAGGATCTCGGAGTCATACCAGGCCGGCAGTGATTCTGTCTCAAAGAGGCCAGCGGTGTGCGTTTTAGGGCAATGCTTACCCAGTCCAACTCCGGAAATGTCCCTATGTGATAGATGTGGTGTGTTGGCAGGCTGATTGCTCTATACCCATGCGGGACCAATCCATCCAAAATCCCGTAGGAGAAAGTTATGAGGGATAGACTCATCATTACCGCCGCGGATCAGGCCAGACTTCGCGCACTGGTCGAGGGACGCATGGGAGGCGGTCAGGACGCGGAATACTTGGCGCGGCTGGAAGAGGAATTGGACCGTGCGGACGTTGTCCCGGACGGAAAAGTTCCGAAAGACGTCATCACGATGAATTCCGAAGTACGCCTGATGGACCTCGACACTAAAGAGGAGAAGGTGTACCGGCTGGTTTACCCGACGCAGGGACGCCCGGAGAACGCAATCTCGATTCTCGCCCCCATCGGCACGGCGCTACTCGGGTACAGGGTCGGAGACACCATCAAGTGGCAGGTCCCGAGGGGCATGCGGCGTTTTAAGGTGCTCGAGGTTCTGTATCAGCCCGAAGCAGCCGGGGTTAACGAGCAGTAGGCGTGAACGGCTCCCTGCCGGATTTCGGCCGCAGCGCGCACTTCGTGCGTCGTAGTTGTAGGCTGATGGTCGAAGCGGTGAGGCAGGTGAGCAGGCGCATACTGGTCTCGGCATCCGTGGTGGCGATTGCCGCTGTGGAGTGGGCGGCGCCCGATACCGTTTCATGGCACCGGATCGTAGTGCGCTTGTACTACTTTCCGGTCGTGCTCGCGTGCCTGTTCGGCGGATGGCGAAGCGGCCTGGCGGTAGCGGGACTCTCTTCGCTGGTTTTAATGGCGCCGGTGGTGTTCGCGCCCGCCACCTCGGAATCGGTGCTCGACCGGGCCGTGGAAGCCGTGACGCTCATTTGCGTGGCTGTCGTAACCGGTGTAATCGCAGACCGGGAACGGCGTCAGAAGCAGCAGTTCCAAAAGGTCGCCGAGCAGTTGAGCGCGGTTTACGGCAAGCTTCAGGAGAATTTCGAAGGCATGAAGCGGGCCGAGCGCCTCTCTGCCATCGGACAGTTGTCGGCCGGCCTCGCGCACGAGATCCGGAACCCGCTGGCCAGTATCTCGGGAGCCGCTTCAATTCTGCAGCGGAGCGAGAAACTTGGCGCCAAGGGCGCCCGGTGCGTGGAGATCATCACCAAAGAAGCCGAGCGCCTGAACGGATTATTGACGAGTTTCCTCAACTTCGCGCGCCCGCGAGCGCCCCGGCTGCAACTGGTTGAATTGCATCCCGTGCTTGAGAATGTCGCAGCCCTTGCGGCCCATGCTAATCGGGCGCGTACGAACCAGGTCAACATGCGTATCTCACCCGGTCTGCCGCGCGTGGAGTGTGATGCCGAACAACTCGAACAGGTGCTGCTGAACCTTGTGATCAACGCGATCGAGGCGAGTCCGGATGGTGAATCGGTGACGATTGCCGCGGAGTCCGCCGGCAAGAAGGTTTGGATACGGATCATCGACCAGGGATCCGGCGTCGCGCCCTCCGACATCGACCGTCTCTTCGACCCATTCTTTACGACCAAAGAGAACGGGACGGGACTGGGCCTCTCCGTGGCGCACCAGATCGTACGGCGGATGGGCGGCAGTCTGCTGGCCCAGCGCAATGACGACAAGGGCATGACATTTTCTGTCGTGCTGCCGGCGAAAAGTGAAGAGCAATGAAGCGAATCCGGATTTTGGTAGTAGACGACGACGAAAACCTGCGCTGGGTGGTGCAAACGCAGCTTGATGAGATGGGCTATGCCGTGGACACCGCGACCGACGCGACGCAGGCTCTGGAGGCGATCGAGCAGGATCCGCCCGCGCTCGTGCTGACGGACCTGAAGATGCCAGGGGTGTCCGGGGTTGAACTCCTGGAACGGATCCGCAGCGGCCACCCGGAGATCCCGGTGATCATCGTCACCGCATTCGGAACCATCCAGAGCGCTGTGGAGGCAATGCGCGCGGGCGCGTACGATTACCTGACGAAGCCGATCGACTATGACGAACTCGGACTCGTGGTGAGCAGGGCACTCGAGCATTACAGGCTCATTGAGGAAGTCCACACGCTACGCGCTAGCCTGGACCGCAAGTACGGGTTTGAGAACATCATTGGGCACTCCGAGGCGCTACTTACGGTGCTCGATACGGCGGCGCGCGCGGCCCGCAGCAGTTCGACCATTCTGATTCACGGCGAAACCGGTACGGGCAAGGAGTTGCTGGCTCGGGCGATCCACTTCAACAGCCCGCGGCGGGAGCGCGCGTTTGTAACTTTGAATTGCGGAGCGATCCCAAGGGATTTGCTCGAATCGGAGCTGTTCGGGCACGTCAAGGGCTCGTTCACGGGCGCAGTCGCCAACAAAGTCGGCAAAATCGAACTCGCCGACAGGGGAACGCTGTTCATGGACGAGATCGGCGAGATGCCGCCTGAACTGCAGGTGAAGGTGCTGCGCCTGGTGCAGCAAGGTGAGCTCGAGAAAGTGGGCGCGGCCTCGCCGACCAAGGTCGACGTGCGGTTCATCGCTGCAACGCACCGCGATCTGAAGGCGATGGTGGAGGACGGAACATTTCGCGAAGACCTTTACTACCGGCTTGCGGTGATACCCCTGGATCTTCCGCCGCTCCGCGAGCGCGCCGAGGACATCCCGGACCTGGTGCAGCACTTCTTTGTGCGGGGCAAGGAAAAGCAGGGGCGTCCCGAACTGGTGCTGCCCGCCGGACTCATGCCCTATTTCCAGGACTATCGCTGGCCCGGCAACGTGCGCGAACTGGAGAACGTGATCGAGCGGCTGGTGGTGCTCTCGCGCGGGGACGAGATTACTTTGGCCGATCTTCCGGATTCAATGCGGCGGCACCGGCCTGCGGTGGACGTTCTGGAACTCGACCTGCCGGCGAAGGGCATCAGCCTGGAAGGGGTCGAGAAGGAACTTATCGTGCGCGCGCTGGAGAAGATGAACTGGAACCAGACACACGCGGCCAAGTACCTG
This sequence comes from Bryobacteraceae bacterium, assembly GCA_035561355.1. GTDB lineage: Bacteria > Acidobacteriota > Terriglobia > Bryobacterales > Bryobacteraceae > DATMXS01. The sequence continues at coordinate 7,262 of DATMXS010000408.1, forward strand.
GATATCAGCCGGAAAGCGTTGATCTATCGCATGGAAAAGCACGGGATTGCGCGCAAGGGGACAGAGGAGGAAGTGGAAGCCTAGCGGCGGCGCACGCGCGGCGAAGGCACGCAAGTAGCCTCGCCGCACCAAGACTTCCCAGAGTGGCGCGGGCGCGGCCTCGCCGGCTGTTCGCAGTTTATGCCTTGTAGCAGGGCATCGGGTTCAGCCGTGCCGATCCGGACGCCCGAAAGGTTCGGCTTAGCCGCTGCTTCCTCACCTGACAAATCGTCAGGGGCTGAAGCCCAATGTCTTTGTCGAATCGTCGGCACGGCTAAAGCCGAGCCCTGATACAAACCGGTCAGGCTCCGACGTGCTGCCGCGGCACACGGCCAGCCGCGGCGCAGATACGCCCGCCGACTGGCCGCTTTCGCCTGTCGCCTCAAAACGCACAGCGCCGCCCCTCTTCAGGCACCGGCCCGCTCAATCTCCGCCGCAACCTGTTGATAAATCAGGCGTCGACTCTGGGCTTTAGAATGCTTCACCGGTGTCGAAGAGATTTCTCTGGAGGTGCAACGAGAATGCTACAGAGAGAAACACAGGTGCGGGCATCTGAAGAGGCGCGCCTGCTCTCGAAGGAACAACTGGCGCGGTTGGGTGTCACGAAACTCAACCGCTATGCGCTGATGCTTCAATGCAACACGTGTCAAACGGTCTGGTCGCCCGGGCTGGAGCCGGACGGGTTGCTCAAGCAAGGCTTCTGGCGTTGTCCGAACCGCTGCAACGGGTAGGGCAGCAACAGACGGTTTAACGGATTGAGGAGGTATCGTGGCGAACCTGGAAAAGTACGTGGCGACATTCTTGTACGAATCCGACGACTCGGGCTTCGACCAGATCCCAACGCGGGCGCGCAACGCGCGTGTGCCAGGGCGGAACCGCAACAAACCGCAAGCGCGCCCTGAGCGGAGACTGCCGGATACAGCCGCTCAGCCGGTCATAATCCGGCTGGAACTCGAGGCTACGCCCGGGAACGTAGCGCGCATGGAAGAGCGCGTACGGCGGTTGAACCGCGAACTTGAAGAGAGCGGCGCGCCCGTGCGGCTGCGGATGATCAACTAGCCCGATCTACGGCGCGGATGCCGGGAGCCGCATCCGCGCCGCTGTTCTGATCTGCTATCCGATTCTTCGTGATTACTTCGGCGACCGATTTAGACGCTCATCACCGCGCCTGTATCCGCGCTGGTGACGAAAGCGGCGTAGCGCGCCAGCCAGCCGCGCTTTACCTTCGGTTCGAAGGGCGGGACGGCGGCGAGTCTCTCGCGGATCTCCTCTTCGGGCACGAGTAACTCGATCTCGCAGGTCTTGGCGTTAATGTAGATGCGGTCGCCTTTCCTGACTGCCGCAATCGGGCCGCCTGCCGCGGCTTCCGGCGAAACATGGCCGATGCAGAGGCCGCGCGTGCCTCCGGAGAAGCGTCCATCGGTGATCAGCGCGGCCTTGGTGCCTGCGCCGACGAGGGCCGCGGTGGGGGAGAGCATCTCCTGCATGCCGGGACCGCCGCGCGGGCCTTCGTAGCGGATCACGACCACGTCGCCATCCTTCACTTCGCCCGCGAGTATGCCCACAAGCGCGGCTTCCTGTGTCTCGTAGACGCGCGCCGGGCCTGTAAACTCCATCATGTCCGGAGCCACGCCCGCCACCTTGACGACCGCGCCGTTCGGCGCGAGATTGCCGAAGAGAACCGCGAGGCCGCCCGTCTGCGAAAAGGCCTTTTCGACCGGCCGGATCACGTCGCCGTCCGCATCGGGTGCGCAGGCGACGCTGTCGATCAGGCGTCCCGTAACAGTGGGCGAATCGAGCTTCAGCCCGGTGCGCGCGTTTCGATCGACTTCCTTGAGAATGGCGGGGATCCCGCCGCGGTGATGCACGTCCTCAATGTGAACCTCAGGCCGGCTGGGCGAGACTTTGCAAATGTTCGGCGTGACAGCGGAGATTTCGTTCAACCGCGAGAGGCTGAATGGAATTTCGGCCGAATGCGCCAGCGCGAGCGTGTGAAGAATCGTGTTCGTGGAGCCGCCCATAGCCATATCGAGAACGAAGGCGTTCACAAGCGCCTGCTCGTTCACAATGTCGAGCGGGCAGACGTTCTTTTCGAGGCAGTCCTTGAGGACATGCGCGGCGCGGCGGACCAGGGCGATGCGGTCCGGGTTCAGTTCAATACGGCCGTCAGTGCGCCGGGCGGCTGGGATGGTGCCGTTGCCCGGGAGCGCGAGGCCGATCACCTCGGCGAGGCAATTCATCGAATTCGCTGTGAACATGCCGGAGCAGCTTCCACAACTCGGGCAGGCTTTCTCGGCGAGATCGGTGAGTTCGTCCGTGGACATCTTGCCCGCGGCGTGTTTGCCGACGCCCTCGAACACGCTGATGAGGTCGGAACCGCCCTGGCCGGCAAGCATCGGGCCGCCGCTTACGTACACGGCCGGGATGTTGATCCGGACCATCGCGTTCAGCATCGCGGGGACGATCTTGTCGCAGTTGCCGATGCCGATCCAGGCATCGCAGGGGTGTGCGCCGATGATCGTTTCCACCTGGTCCGAGATCAACTCGCGCGAGGGCAGGGAGTACTTCATCCCGAAGTGACCCATTGCGATACCGTCGCAGATCGCGCCGCCGATGTTGGTGTACCAGACGTTGAACCCGAGCGATTCGAGCTCTTCGCGAAGCTGCGCGCCGACGCGGTCAAGGTGCGCGTGCCCGGGGATCTGTGTAGTGAAGGAGTTGATGATGGTCACGAACGGCCGTTGAAGGTCGCGCGTCGAGCGAATCAGTCCCTCAGCCTTCATCAGAGCCGCGGCCGGCAGCATATGCGAGCCCTCAGCGATGATGCGGCTTCCCCTCTTGCGAATGTTCTCAATGCCCTGGTTCATAGTCGAACCATTTTACCGGAACGCACGGCTGAGCCCAATAAATGCAGATAATGGGCTCATGCGCGTGGCGATTGCAGCCGATCATGCTGGTTTCCTGCTCAAAGAGCGCGTTCAGGCGTATATGGCACAAGCGGGTCACGAGCCCCTCGATCTGGGGGCGTTCAATGCGGCGCCTTCGGATTATCCGGATTTCGCCGCGGCCGTTGCGGAAGCGGTGAAGTCCGGCGAGGCGGAACGGGGAGTGTTGATCTGCGGCAGCGGCGTGGGGGCGTGTGTCGCCGCAAACAAGTTCCGCGGCATCCGGGCGGGCCTGTGTCACGATTCGTACTCCGCTCACCAGGGCGTCGAGCACGACAACATGAATGTACTGGTTCTCGGTGCGCGAGTGATCGGCGAAGCGCTCGCGGGGGAACTCGTGTCCGTGTTTCTTGGAGCGAACTTCAGCGGCGAAGATCGACACAAACGGCGCCTGGAGAAGGTCAGGCAATTCGAATCCGCTGGGCGATAACACGCTCAGAGCAGTTGCGGATCGTTAGGGCTTAGGCTTCTTGCCCGGCAACCCTGTAGGGTTGTCGTGAGCGCGCTCGCGCCATGAGCTCCGCATTGCGGTGCCAAGCGAGACGGCCGACTCGCCGAACTTATCCCGCAACCGGTCCGCCGCCCCGAGCGCCTTTGACCACCGCTCGGACTTGCCATCATCGAGCAGGTTCAGCTGCGCCTCGCCCGCAACCAGCGAGCCCGCATGCACGCCCAGCAGCCGCACCTCCGCGCCGGGCTTCCAATTGTTGCGGAAGAGCGCGCGCGATTCAGCGAGCAGTTCGGTGTCGAGTTGGGTAGCGCGATCCAGCGTCTGAGCGCGGGTGATCGTCGTAAAGTCCTTGTAGCGCAATTTGAGCTGCACCGTGCGCGCATAGAGCCCGTGCTCCCGCAACCGCCGCCCCACCATGACGGAAAGCCGCGCCAGCGTGGCTTCCAGCGCCCCGGCATCCGCCGTATCGACATCGAAGGTGTGCTCGTGGCTGATCGATTTCGGATCGCCGCCCGCCCCGACCTCCGCATCGAACCAGGCGCCCGCGTCCTCGCCGCGTGCCTTCCCCGCCAGGGCCAATCCCCACTTTCCGAAGCGCTGCTCCAGGAAGCCATCCTCGAGCCTCGCAAGGTCGCCCACTTTTCGAATACCGAGCGCATTGAGATTCGCCTCGGTCACCTTACCGACGCCGGGGATCTTGCGGACATCGAGCGGAGCCAGGAACTGCGCCTCAACGCCGGGCAGCACCCAAAGTACGCCATTCGGCTTCGCCTGGTCCGACGTCACCTTCGCCACCATCCGCGAGGCAGCGACGCCCACTGAGCAGTTGAGGCCCGTCGCCGCTTTCACCGACTCATGCAGCGAGTGCGCCGCGCGGAGCGGCGGCCCGTGCAGACGGCGCGTTCCCGTCATGTCGAGATATGCCTCATCGATCGACGCCATCTCTACCATCGGCGTGAACCGGCCGAACACCTCGAACACCTTGCCCGAATATTCACGGTAGCGATCGGGGTGCGCGTCCACGAAGATTGCCTGAGGGCAGCGCTGGTGTGCCGTGCGCAGCGGCAGCGCCGAATGCACGCCGAATTTGCGCGCGGCGTATGATGCAGCGGAAACGACACCGCGCTCGTGTGCTTGCCCGCCCACCACCACAGGTTTGCCTTTGAGTGATGGATCGAAGAGCTCTTCCACAGAGACAAAGAACGCGTCCATGTCCACATGGAAGATCACACGCGATTCGTTCCGCGCGCTCATTTAGCCCATCCGCGCGGTGGCCACCCGGGGCAGTCCCGCCAGGTCGGCGACGATCTCGACATCGCACCAGCCCTCGAATAGCGATCGTACCGCTTCGGCCTGCTGATAGCCGATCTCGAACACAGCGCGTCCCCCCGGCCGGAGCAGGCGCCTTGCCTGTGCGATCAGGGCGCGGTACGGGTCCAGTCCTTCCACTCCGCCAAACAGCGCGAGATGCGGCTCATAGTCACGCACTTCTCTGGGCAGACCTTCTTTCTCATGCTCGGGGATATAGGGCGGATTTGAGACCAGCAGGTCGAGCGAGTTCGAGGCGAACGGCTCCGCGAAATCGGCCCGCACCAGGTGAACGGCCGCACCCAGCCGTACGGCGTTCTCCCGCGTCGCAGCCAGCGCGTCATCCGATAGATCCGTCGCCCACACCGCCTGCTTCATCTCGAGGCTCAAGGTTACGGCAATCGCCCCGGAGCCGCAAGCGGCGTCCAGAATGCGCTCGGCGCGCGGAGCAAGCCGGAGGGCGGTCTCGATGAGGTGTTCGGTTTCGGGGCGGGGAATGAAGACGCCAGGCCGCACGCGGAACTCACGCCCGTAGAACTCCTGGACGCCAGTGATGTACTGCGTCGGCTTGCCCTGCAGTCGCTCGTGAAGATACCGTCCAAAGTGAATCCAGCCGATTCGGCCAAGTTCCTCTTCCGGGTGGCTGTAAAGGTAAACGCGCTCCCTCTGGAGAGCATGAGCCAGCAGAACTTCGGCGGTCAGCCGCGGAGCGGCGATTCCACCGTCCTCGAGCAGGCGGCGGCCCTGCTGGAGCGCTGTATGGATGGTCACACCGTGACGGTCTGGTGCTTCAGCTTCTCTGCCTGGTAATACGTCGTCAATGCTTCGATCACGGCATCGAGCTTGCCGTCCATGATGATGTCGAGTTGGTGCAGCGTGAGCCCGATGCGGTGGTCCGTCAACCGGTTCTGCGGGAAGTTGTACGTCCGGATCTTCTCGCTACGGTCGCCTGAACCCACCATGCTCCTGCGTTCCGCGCCGATCTCTTTCTGCTGCTTCTCGAGTTCGAGTTCGTACAGCCGGGAGCGGAGGACGCGCATGGCCTTTGCGCGGTTCTTGATCTGCGATTTTTCGTCCTGGCAGGAAACGACCAGCCCGGTCGGGAGGTGCGTAATCCGGACCGCGGAGTACGTGGTATTGACGGATTGCCCGCCCGGACCCGACGAGCAGAACGTGTCGATGCGGATGTCCTTGGCCTCCACCGCGATTTCCACCTCGTCCGCTTCCGGCAGCACAGCCACCGTAATCGCCGAGGTGTGGACGCGGCCTTGCTGCTCCGTCACCGGGACTCGCTGGACGCGGTGTACGCCGCTCTCGTACTTAAGCTTGCTGTACACCTTGTCGCCGTTAACAAGGGCGATCAATTCCTTGAGGCCGCCAACGGCGGACTCGCTCATTGAGGACACATCGATTTTCCAGCCCTGCGATTCCGCGTACCGGCTGTACATACGGAATACTTCGGCGGCAAACAGCGTGGCCTCGTCGCCACCCGTGCCGGCGCGGATCTCGAGCACGACGTTCTTATCGTCGTTCGGATCCTTCGGGAGCAGGAGAACTCTCAGTTCATCTTCAATACGGGCAAGCACCGGCTCGAGTCGCGCGGTTTCTTCCTCGGCCATGAGTCGCAGTTCCGGATCGGCCTCTTCGAGCATAGGGCGCGCGTCATCAAGGTTGTGGCGGACCTGCTTCCACTCGCGGTACTTGGAGACGATCTCCTCGAGGTCGCGGTGCGACTTGGCAATCTTGCGGTACCGTTCCGGGTCATTGATCAGACCGGGATCCGCCATATCGCGGCTCAGACTGTCATACCGCGACTCGGCTTGTTCCAGTTTCGGCAAATATTCCATGGGGTCAGGCTACGATGAGTTCCCCACCCTGCGACTTTTCGAGCGTCATGGCGCCGTCCAGGGCACAGATGGCAACGGCAGTCTGGTCATCGGAGGGTGGTTGAGTTGTAATGCGCTGCAGCCACAGTCCGGGCAGCGTCAGTATTCCGAGGACGCCGTTGCGGCGCTTCGCTGCGAAGCGGATCACCTCATAGCTCAAACCCGCAATCACCGGGAGCAAGGCTACACGGCCCAGGAACCGGAACGCGAAGCTCTCAAACGGGAGCAGTGTGTAAAGGATGATCGAGACCACCATCACGACCATCAGGAAGCTTGTTCCGCAGCGAGGATGCCAGGTGGAAAACCGTTGTGCGCGCTCCACTGTGAGCGGCTCGCCCGATTCAAACGCGAATACGGTGCGATGCTCGGCGCCGTGGTACTCAAACACACGGCGGATGTCCTTCCAACGGGAGATCAGCAGAAGGAATCCGACGAACAGGACGATGCGGATGATTCCGTCCACCAGGTTGAACATCACGCGTCCCTGGATGACGGGCGCCCACTTCTGCAGAGCCGTCGTCAGGTACAGCGGGACGAACTTGTACAGGAAGATAAAGAAGCCCAGCGAGAAGGCGATGTTTGCGGCCATCAGCCAGCCTGGAATTTCCTTCTTCGCCTTATCCGCCTCGCCCTCATCCAGGGCGGCATTGGCGGAAAAACGGAGGGCTTTGATCCCTAAGCTCATGGCTTGCCCGAGGGTTCCCACTCCGCGCAGAATCGGGAACCGGAAAATCGGGTACTGTTCAGATATGCGCGGCAGCGGCCGCTCCTCTGTCAGGATTTCGCCATTCGCCTTACGGACCGCGACGCAGTACGAGTGCGGCGCGCGCATCATGACACCTTCCATCACTGCCTGGCCACCGATAAGGGTCTCCTCACCGGTCTCAAGCACGGGCAGCAACTGTACGTGCGCAAAGAGACGCAGAAAGTTACGCAACAAACTGGGGGAACTCCTGAGGCAAGTATAACATGGCTCCTGTTCCCGGAGTCATCTCCGCAGCCCTCCGACGGTTGCGCTATGTGTAACTAAACAAGGGTACTTGTGTCGCCGGCTCCCCTCATCCGGCGGTTCGGTGAAGCACCGTGCCGGGCTCTTGCCTGACGTTGGACTGCAGGATCCAGGCGATATGCGTGGGCTCGAACGGCGCCGTGCAGTAATCCGAAGCTCCAGCCTCCATCGCGTCCAGCCAGTCGGCAACTTCAGGCGTGCGGCTGACTACGATGACCGGCGGCGGCGCCTCCGAGTCCCGTTCCAGTGCTTTAAGCAACGCGAGATACCGGCCCCTTTCCGCCGGGCAGAAGACTATGTCGGCACCGACTTTCCTGAGCAGCCGCGGACACTCGGAAGGCTGGTGGTACGGCTCGGCAATGACCGTGTGTTCCTGGCTTTTCAGAACGCTCCCCAATTCTGCCGCCAGCCCCTCCTCAAGGCCGAGCAGGACTACTCTGGCGTGTATGGTCCGATTGCGCAGGTCCATGAAATTCCCCCTTAACTTCAGGGTTCGTTCTTGGTGAGGAGAAGGACCTTGGTCGGAGCGACCGGGAGGCAGGGACCTTCGCGAAGAACGCCCTACAATGACCTCAGATTAACATTGAAGTCTCTGCACGTTGAATTTTATTAACTCTAACCAGCTACTCAAGCGCATGGCAATGCCGGCGGGCGTCACATCGTCTGACCCAATCCCGGTCGTCTTCCATGCCATGGGCGGCGTCTTCCACTCCGTGGGCTGTGACCGTGCGAAAGCGGTCGTACGGAGCCTCAGGCGTAAACGGTTTTTGCGACCACTCGCGTGCGGCGTCGAACAACAGGCTGTCCATAAGAAACGCTCCTGGCTAGTGCCCCCCATTGGATGCACGGATGTTGCCCGGAGCACCCGCTGATTCGCCTTGAGGCGCTTCGAGGGTTGCCAACCAGGACGTCGCCTTATCGCGGTCGCGGACATCGCGTGATGCTATGTACTTACGCAACTGATCGACGGCCTCCTCACGCTTGTCGGCATCTACCATCAGTTGCGCCAATGCCAGGCGAGCACGCGGGATTTCATCCACAACCGTATTCAGGTATCGCAGTGCTTCGGCGGTTTGACGCAAATTGGCGAGCGCCAGTCCTAGCATGTATCGCGCCCTGGCCGATGCCGGGTCAAGCCGCTCCGCTTGCCGGGCGGCACGTTCAGCCTCGGGCAGGCGCTGGAGAAGCATGTAGGCGGCCGCGAGATTCGTGAACGCCAGGGACGAGCCCGGATCCAGTTCAACTGCCCGCTCGAGGTGCTGCACCGCTTCCTGGGTTTGTTGTGACTCCAGCAACCGTACTGCGATATTGGTGTGTGCCTCCATGTAATCCGGCGCAATCTCGAGCGCTTTTCGGTAGTGTTTAATTGCACCCTCGGAATCGGACTTCCCGGCCGCGGCAACTCCTTTGTCGAACTCCTTCCTGGCTGCCTTCGGTATCTTTATCCTGCCGAGCTGTTGTACCGATACGGTGCCCTGCGGAGGGCGGTCAGTCCGCCTCTCAGGCAACTGGAGGGAAACGTGGTCCATGCTTCCGGAGACTCGAACAAACTCCTGACTCACGACATTGCCCTGAGCGTCCGTTACCCGTACTTGGTAATCGCCCAACTGCAGGTTCCTGAATAGGAACTGCCCGGAGAGCGAGGTCGCGGTACGATCGACCACCATCCGTCGGCTGGTATCGAATATTTCCACAGTCAGGCCCAAGGCCTGCTCAGAGGGCCTGACCTCGCCCTCGAGTGAGCCTGTTTGCTGAAATTGAGGCGCAGCGGCCATTACGCCGGCGCAGATCAGCGTCAAGACACAAAGATGGCGTGTTGCGAATCCAGAGTGCATCCCGATTCCTTTTCCCCCAACGTTGGGCGTTAGCCCCGGTCTGCCCTTCCTTAAGCAATTCACGCGCCGCAGCAAAAATATGAGAATCAGAAGGCACGGATGGCTTAGCAATGGCAGCGATTACGCCCCTTGCACACCGCGGTCGGAAACGTCAATACCGATAAATTTCCAAATGTTGAATTTTTTTCATCCCAATCGCCCGCGCGCTTGACTGGGAGTGTCGCCTCCGTCTGCCCCTGGAACCTAAAATGAAGTTATGGCAACTCAGCCCCGGCGGGCGACCGCGACCGTGACTGTGGGAGATGTGGGGATCGGCAGTGCGTGGCCGATCGCCGTGCAGTCCATGACCAATACGGATACGGCCGATATCGCCGGAACCGTGAGCCAGATGAAGGCTTTGGCAGAGGCCGGCTCTGAACTCGTCCGCGTCACTGTGAACACGGATGAGGCCGCCCGCGCTGTTCCGCTAATTGCCCGGGGTCTGGAGAAGGCTGGTCTCCGCGTTCCGATCATCGGCGACTTTCATTACAACGGCCACCTTCTATTGAAGAGGTACCCGGAGTGCGCCCGGGCGCTTGCGAAATATCGCATCAACCCGGGGAATGTGAACATTGGGCGCAAGCACGACGAGAATTACAGGACCATGATCGAGGCCGCAATCGAGTACGACCGCCCCGTTCGGATCGGCGTCAACTGGGGCTCGCTCGACCAGCAACTTCTGGCACGCATTATGGACGAGAATGCCCGCCGTCCAGAGCCCAAGGACGCACGCGGCGTAATGCTGGAGGCGATTGTCGAAAGCGCGCTCGAATCGGCCGCGGCGGCCGAACGGTACGGGCTCGGGCACGACCGCATCATCCTGAGCGCCAAAGTGAGCGCGGTCCAGGACCTGATCGAGGTATACAGGGCGCTTGCCGCGCGCTGCGATTATCCGCTGCATCTCGGACTCACAGAGGCGGGCTTGGGCTCGAAGGGAATCGTAGGCACGACGGCCGCTCTATCTGTGCTGCTTCAGGAAGGGATCGGCGATACGATTCGAGCCTCCTTGACCCCGGCGCCCAACGGGGATCGAACCGAGGAGGTGGTCGTGTCCCAGCAGATCCTGCAGTCTCTCGGATTGCGCAGCTTCAGCCCTCAAGTCACGGCTTGCCCCGGATGCGGCCGCACCACCAGCACATTCTTTCAGGAGATGGCGGGCCAGATCCAGCAGCACCTCCGCGACCGCATGCCGGTGTGGCGCGAGTCATGTACGGGCGTGGAGGAAATGCGCGTAGCCGTAATGGGCTGCATCGTGAACGGTCCGGGGGAATCCAAGCACGCCGATATCGGCATCTCCCTGCCGGGCACGTCTGAGGAGCCGAAGGCCCCGGTGTTCGTCGATGGACGCCTTTTTACAACTCTGAAAGGCGACGGAATCGTCCGCGAATTCATCCAGATACTGGAGGATTACGTGGACCGGCGGTATAGGACTGCCGCGTCTGCTAACATTTCTTCATAGATGGGGCGCTCGCGATTATTTCTCTGGGTCGGCCTGTTGCTGGCCGTGTTCTTCGCGGCCCACGCTTGCGCATTAGAGTGGGCTGATCACTCGTGTTCGCTCTGCCGCACGGTCCAGAGCAGCGGCCTGGATCAACCCCGGCCCATCCTCCTATCCGCCCCGGAACTGGTAGTCGAAGCTCCCATATGGTCGCAGGACGAGCGAGTCCCGCCGAATCCGGCGCCTCCCGGCCTGCAATCCCGCGCCCCGCCCGCATAGCCTCGCAACCGCACTCGCAGGCAGTTCTCATCCTCGTGGAGGCGCATTATATGCAGGCGAAGTGTATCTCTGGACTTCTATTCTTGACGGCAGCGCTGTTTGCACAGCCGCAGACAGCTACTCTGACCGGCACGGTGCGGCTTGTAAAGCCCGACGAGCCGCTTCATCACGCGACCGTGACCATCGTGCAACTCCGGCGCGCCGTGGAGACGGACGATAACGGCCGGTACGTCTTTGAAGGCGTGCCGCCAGGCGATTACGAGGTGATCGCCCACATGCACGGCATGGCGGACCAGCGCCAGTCCGTCAAAGTGGGCGCCGGCAGCGTCGCGAACCTCGACTTCCGGCTGAGGCTCACTGTCGTCCACGGGGAAGTTACGGTCACGGCATCAGGTACCGAGCAGGCGCCGCTCGAGACATTCCAATCGGTGACGTCCGTTGGCGCACTTGAGCTTGCGACCCGCCCCGCGACGTCTCTCGGCGACGCCCTCGAGAACGAGCCCGGACTGTCCAAGCGGAGCTTCGGCCCAGGCACCACCCGTCCTGTGATTCGTGGGTTCGATGGCGACCGCGTACTGGTGCTTCAGGATGGCATGGGCACCGGCACCGTGTCATCGCAATCGGGCGATCACGGGGAGCCGATCGATCCCGGCGCGGTGGACGAGATTGAGGTTGTGAAAGGCCCGGCTACGCTGCTCTATGGCAGCAATGCGATCGGTGGCGTGGTGAACGTAATTACCAGCCATCACCAGCTTCACGCGCATCCGCACGAGGGCCTGCGCGGATACCTGACCGGGAACACAGGATCGAACAACAGTTCCGTCGGAACGAGCGCGGGCTTCGAATTCGGCTTCCGGAAGTGGCTCTTTTCCGCAGACGGCGGTGCGCAGCACAGTGGCGACTATTCGAGTCCGGAGGCGCGCGTAGTGAACTCCGCGACGCGAATGGAAAACGTTTTCGGGGGAGCCGGACGGTATGGGGAGCGCAACACCTTCAACGTGAATTACGGGGTGCAGGACGGCCGCTATGGTGTTCCGTTCGGCGCCGAACTGGCTGGTGAGAAGGACGCCGGCGAGATCGACCTTGCGTTCCGCCGTCAAAACGTGCGGTTCAATTACGGCCGAAAGGGAATAGGCGGCGCGATCGATCACTTAGACGCGAGCGCGAACTATTCGGATTGGACGCACAAGGAACTGGAGGGCGCCGAGATCGGTACGCAGTTCTTCAACCGCCAGTTTTCGGCGCGATCGGCGTTCGAGCAGAAACGCACCGGCAGGCTCTCCGGGCGGTTCGGCTTCTCGGGGAATTTGCGCGACTATGACGCGATCGGGATCGAGCGGCTATCGCCTCCGGTGACGCAGCGCGGGGCCGCGGCGTTCGCCCTGGAGGAGATCACGCTGGAGCGTCTTCGGCTGCAATTCGGAGGGCGCTTCGAGCACATAGGGTACACCGCTGACGGCGCTCCGAACCGCACGTACGATGGCCTTTCCGGTTCCGCGGCGGTGAATGTGCCGCTCTGGAGGGGCGGCGCGGCCTCGGCGAACTACACGCGCTCGTATCGCGCTCCGGCGCTCGAGGAGCTGTATAACTTCGGACCGCACACAGGGAACCTGACATTCGAGATCGGGAACCCGCTACTCACGCGCGAAATCGGGAGCGGCGTCGATGTGGCGCTCCGCCATCAGGGCCAGAAGGCACGCGGCGAGTTGAACCTGTTCTATTACCGGATGGGTGACTTCGTATACCTCGCGCCGACGGGCAACATCAATAAGGGCCTCATTGAAGCGCGGTACGAACAGGCCAACGCCCGCTACATGGGCGCCGAATTGCACGCCGACGTCCGCCTGACTCCTGACGTCTGGTTTCACACCGGCCTCGACATCGTCGATGCACAGTTGCGCGTCACGCGAACCCCTCTGCCGCGCATTCCCCCCGCGCGCGCCCGGTTCGCCCTGGATTACCGGCGCGGCGGGTTCGGGCTCCGCCCGGAGTGGGTGCTGACGAACCGCCAGTCGCAGGTGTTCCCGACCGAAACGCCGACGGCGGGCTACGGGCTGTTCAATATTGCGGCCTCGTACAACTATGCGACGCAGCACGCGCTTCACGTCTTCAACGTGGCACTGGTCAATGCGGCCGACCAGTTGTACCGGAACCATTTGTCGTTCATCAAAAATCTGGCGGCGGAGCCTGGACGGGGTGTGCGCGTGACGTACACGGTGCGGTTCTTCTAGCCTCGGGAGATCAGAATTGACAACGGTGCGAAGCACAACACAGTGAATTCGTCCGATGCTTTAAGGCGCGAAAGGGCTCGCGCGGCTGTTAAACTAGACGTTTGATCCAGTTGTCCTCGGCCGCCAAACGGTATGGCCCCCGTCTCCTGTTTGAAAATGTCGACTGGCTGGTAACACCCCAGGACCGCGTTGGTCTTGTCGGTGCGAACGGCACGGGCAAATCGACGGTCCTGAAAGTGCTCGCCGGGCTCGATGGCCTGGACGGCGGCGCGGTCACGTCAACGCGCGGGCTCACCGCCGGCTACCTTCCACAGGACGGGCTTTCTCTTTCGGGCAAAAGCATCTTTGCCGAGTGCCTCTCCGTCTTCAGCGATCTTCGTGCGATCGAGAAAGAGCTCGAGGCGCTGACGCGTTCGATGGCCGAACTCGATCCCGCTTCGGAAGAATACGACCAGGTTTCCGAGCGTTTCCACAGGCTCGATAGCGAGTTCAGTAACAGGGACGGCTACGCGCTGGAGGCGCAGGTGGGCGCAGTGCTCACCGGCCTCGGCTTTTCGAAGGACGATTGGGCGCGCCGGACTGAGGAATTCTCCGGTGGCTGGCAGATGCGCATCGCACTCGGCAAGCTGCTGCTCGAGAAGCCGAACCTCCTGCTTCTCGACGAGCCGACGAATCACCTGGACCTGGAAGCCCGCAACTGGCTCGAGGACTATCTCAAGTCCTATCCCTACGCTTTCATCCTGGTTTCGCACGACCGCTTCTTCCTGGACGTCACGGTGAAGAAGGTTGCCGAGTTGTGGAACAAGACCATCCACTTCTATACCGGTAATTATTCGAAGTACATCGAGCTACGGACGGAGCGCCGGGCGCAGCTCGAAGCGTCGCATCGCAATCAGCAGGAGCGCATCAAGCAACTGGAGGCGTTCATCAGCCGCTTCCGGTATCAGGCTACAAAGGCGAAGCAGGTCCAGAGCCGCATCAAGGAACTGGAGAAGATCGAGCGGATCGAGATTCCGCCCGAAGAGAAGGCGATCCACTTCAGATTTCCGCAGCCGAAGGCCAGCGGACGGATCGTGGCGGAATTCAAGAACGTCACCAAGTGCTACGGCACCCGCATGGTGTTCCAGAACGCCAGTTTCGTGATCGAACGCGGCGACCGTATCGCGCTGGTTGGAATCAACGGGGCAGGGAAGAGCACGCTCATCAAGATCATGGCCGGCGTCGAGCCTGTCACCGGCGGCGAGTTCACGCTGGGGCATAACGTCCAGGCGGATTACTTTGCGCAGGACCAGTACAAGGAAATGGATCCCGACGCTCAGTTGCTGTACGAACTGGCGGGCGTGACGCCGCAGACGCCGCTCGTGGAACTGCGAGGCCTGCTCGGGTGTTTCCTGTTTTCCGACGACGACGTCTTCAAGAAGATCGGCGTGCTTTCCGGAGGTGAGCGCAACCGGTTCGCGCTGGCTCGCCTGCTCCTGAAGCCGTCGAACTTCCTGCTCTTGGACGAGCCGACGAACCACCTGGACTTGCGGGCGAAGGACATTCTGCTCGAGGCGCTTCAGGGCTACACGGGAACCGTGGTGCTGGTCTCACACGACCGTTACTTCATTGACCGGCTGGCGACGCGGGTGTTTGAAGTTGCCGATCAAGCCGTGACGGTTTACCCCGGCAACTACGAGGACTACCTTTGGCGCAAGGAGCACTCCGGTGAGGTGGCCGTGCCGTACGGCGCTGCCTCCGGTCCGGCTGCCTCGCAGACGGAACAGTCCCTGCCGGATGATGGTAAACCGCAGAAACGGATCAACCCGATGCGCCTGATGCAGCTCAAGGACCGCTGCACCGCCATCGAGCAAGAGATCGCGAGTGTGGAGGCGGAAATCGCCGGTTACGAATCGCGGCTGGCGAACTTCACGAATGCAGCCGAGAGCATGCGCCTCGCGAGCCTCGTCGATGAGCGCCGCGCCGGTCTCACGGCGCTGCTATCCGAGTGGGAAGAGCTTTCGGTCCAGATCGAATCGGCGTAGGCTGTTCCGGGAGTGCCTTTCGTATGCGCCTGATGCGTTGATAAGTGCAGTACAATTGCCTTCTGCCCGGAGGCGCTCTAATATGACTTCGAACCCCACCCGCCGCGCGTTCGTTACAGCGGCCGCGATCGCTACTGCGCGGTTGCCGATTCTCGGCGCGAACGATCGCATCAATCTCGGCATTGTCGGCCTTGGCGGCCGTGGCCGGGATCACATTCAGTTCTATTCGCAACTTGACGCGGAGTGCCGCATCGCTGCGGTTTGTGACGTGAACCAGGCGGCGCGCGAGCGCGGAGTCGCAATCGTGCGCAAGCTGAAGAACTACGATCCGAAGGAGTTTGGAGACATGCGCGCGATGTTCGAATCGCGCGACGTGGACGCGGTCTCCATCGCGACGCCGAACCACTGGCACGCACTCGCGGCAATCTGGGCCTGTCAGGCCGGCAAGGACGTCTATGTGGAGAAGCCCGCGTGCCACAACGTCTACGAAGGCCAGAAGCTCATCGACGCCGCCCGCAAGTACAAGCGCATGGTGCAGGTGGGGTCACAGGGCCGCTCCGTGGCGCACAAGCGGCGCGCGATGCAGTTGCTGCGCGAGGGGATCATCGGCACGGTTTATCAGGCGCGCGGGTTGTGTTACCGGCGGCGGTTCTCGATCGGACACACGCCGGACGAGCCGGTTCCCGCGGGTGTCGATTGGGACCGCTTTCTCGGTCCCGCGCAGATGAAGCCGTACAGTAAGAACAAGTTTGCCTATAACTGGCACTGGTTCTGGGACACGGGCAACGGCGACATCGGCAACCAGGGCGTGCATGAGATGGACGTCTGCCTGTGGGGCCTGAACCGCACAGATTGGCCCGTTTCCGTGGTTTCGGCGGGCGGCAAGTACGCATGGAAGGACGATCAAGAGACGCCGAATACCCAGCTCACCACGTTCGATTTCGGTAATGCGGTCATGACGTTCGACGTGCGCAACCTGCCCACTCCGCCCGAGGGCGGTCCGGCCTCCGGCATGCGCCCTAACTACACCGGCAACATCTTCTTCGGTGAGAGCGGGTTCCTGGTGGTGGATCAGCGCGGGTTCCAGGTGTACAAGGGCACATCCACTGTCAGCGGTTCCTCCGGCCTGGCTGCCGGCGCGGGCAACACGGAGAAGTACGAGAAGGTGATGGATGAGAAGGAGCAGGAAGGCGGTGAGTGGAGTACAAATCCGCACCTGCAAAACTTCTTCGACGCTATCCGCACGCGGGATCACAAGAAGCTCAACGCGGATGTGGAGATCGGCGTCCGCGCGGCCGCCTTTTGCCATTTTGCGAACGCGGCTTATCGCGTAGGTCGTCAGGTGAAGATCGCGAAAGCGACCGGCCGCTTCGCAGGCGACGCCGAGGCGAACGCGCTGCTCACGCGCGTCTATCGCAAGCCGTATATCGTCCCGGAAAAGGTCTAGAGAGTTACTCGATACGGAGCCGGCCGCGTCCTTTTGCAGCCGGCTCCACTTTCTGTCAAATCCCCTCCTCATGACCGGTGCTGAATGTCTGCTGCGCACACTCGTCGCCCACGGCGTCGATCTGTGCCTGATGAACCCGGGTACGTCGGAGATGCAGTTTGTCTCGGCCCTCGATCGCGCGCCGGAGATGCGAGGCGTGCTGTGCCTGTTCGAAGGCGTGTGCTCGGGCGCTGCGGACGGCTACGCGCGGATGCTGCGGCGGCCAGCCGCGACGCTGGCCCATCTGGGCCCGGGACTCGGGAACGCGCTGGCGAATTTTCACAATGCGCGCAAGGCACGCTCGCCGGTGGTGAGCATTGTAGGCGAGCACTCCACGGCGCACCTGCCGTACAACGCGCCGCTCACAGCCGACATCACGGCCTTCGCACGCGGCGTCTCATGCTGGATACACACGCTGGCGCGGGCTGAAGAATCGGGTGAGATGACCGCTGCCGCCGTACGCGCGGCTTATGGACCGCCCGGTCAGGTGGCGACGCTCATCGTTCCCGCGGACTTCTCTTGGAGCGACGGCGGCGAACCGGTGGAGGGTGTTTCAGCATTCCCAAACGCCGCAGTGCCGGATGCACGTCGCGTGCGACAGGCAGCGATGATTATGAACCGCGGTTCGCGGGCCGGGCTGCTGCTTTCGGGCGGGGCACTTCTGGAAAGCGGCCTCGTAGCTGCGGGACGGATCGCGGCAGCAACGGGTGCACGCGTCTTCGCGGATCGCTTCGCTGCGCGACTCACGCGTGGCGGCGGTCTCTTCGCCCCCGAGCGCATTCCTTACTTTCCGGAGCCTGCCGAAGCCGCGCTCGCCGGACTTGAAGACCTGGTGCTCGTCGAGGCGGAGCAGCCCGTATCGTTCTTCGGGTATCCGGGGCGGCGCAGCACGCTGGCCCCGGAGGCATGCCGTATGCACACGCTCGCCACGCCGGCTGAAGACGGCACGGCGGCGCTCGCGGCGCTGGCCGAAGAGTGCGGAGCGAGTCCTGCGGCGCCACACGCGACTTGCGATCGCCCGCTACTGCCCGGCGACGGCGCGCTTACGTTGGATGCCATCGGGCGTGCCATCGGCGCGCTGCTCCCGGACGGAGCGATTGTCTCGGACGAGATGGTGTCCTCCGGCGAGCGCGTGCTGCCTTGGCTCGCGGCAGTGCGTCATCACCATCTGCCGGTCACCGGCGGTGCGATCGGGCAGGGATTGCCCGTCGCGCTCGGCGCGGCGCTCGCGTGCCCGGATCGCAAGGTGGTCGCGCTGGAGGCGGACGGCAGCGCGATGTACACGCTGCAGGCGCTCTGGACCATGGCGCGCGAGCGACTCGATGTCGTGACCGTCATTTTCGCGAACCGGCGTTACCGCATCCTGGAGATCGAGACGCGGCGCACGGGCGCGGGCGAGATCGGTCCTCGCGCGGCTGCCATGATGGACATCGGCCAGCCCGACTTGGACTGGGTGAAAGTGGCGGAGGCGCAGGGCGTAGCAGGCGAGCGGACCGAGACGGCCGGCGAGTTCGTGGACGCGTTCAGACGGGCAATGGCGGAGCGCGGTCCGCGGCTGATCGAGGCCGTTCTCGACCGCTGAGCACAACAGGCGTGAACCGGATGTGCGGACGCGCGGCCGCGAATTCACAGTATCATTCGGCGATCCGAATCTGGCGCGCCTGACCAGCCCACTTAGAATCAACACCCTCCCGCAGTTCACATAAAAAAGACTGATTGCCGCCATAGAAACGTTGCGCTTTGCCGGTGCGCGGTTCGGGTGCACCATCAGAGTGAGACCAAGACCCTCCGTGTACGCGGAGCCGGATCGAAACCAAATGAAACTTCGGAGCACTGTGTGTACGTGTGCCTTGTTGCTGGCCGGATCCGCTCACGCGATGGCCTTCGACGAGAGCGACCCGCGGTGGATCGCGATGCAATCGGCGGTCCGTTCAGCGCAATCGGCGGGCGATAACGCGTGGATGCTCATGGCGTCCGCGCTGGTGCTGATGATGACCGGCCCGGGCCTCGCGCTGTTTTACGGCGGGTTGGTCCGGAAAAAGAACGTGCTCGCTACCATGATGCAGAGTTTCATCATGATGGGCGTTGTCACCATTCTGTGGGCCATCGTGGGATACACGCTCGCGTTCGGGGATGGCAACGCGTTCTTCGGCGATCTGCGGTACATGTTCCTGAACGGCGTAGGTGCGGCGCCCAACCCGGATTACTCGCCCACCATCCCCCACCAGACCTTCATGATGTACCAGATGATGTTCGCCATTATCACGCCCGCGCTCATCACGGGAGCGTTCGCGGAACGCATGAAGTTCAGCGCGATGCTGATGTTCATGGTGCTGTGGTCGCTGATCGTTTACTTCCCGATGGCACACATGGTGTGGGCTAAGGGCGGATTCCTGAACGCATTTTCGGGCGGCAGAGTCCCGTCATTCGATTTCGCCGGCGGAACGGTGGTACACATCACGTCGGGCGTGTCTGCGCTGGTTTGCGCCATCTATCTTGGCAAGCGCAAGGGTTACCCGTCTGAGACGATGAAGCCCCACAACCTGGTCCTGAGTTTCATCGGGGCGTGCCTGCTGTGGGTGGGCTGGTTCGGATTCAACGCCGGCAGCGCGCTCTCCAGTTCGGCTCTCGCGACGAGCGCGTTTGTGGCAACGCATTTTGCGGCGGCCGCTGCGACCATGGGCTGGCTGCTCGCCGAATGGATTCGGACGGGCAAGCCCAGCGTGCTCGGCGCGATCTCGGGCTCCGTCGCCGGCCTGGTGGCGATCACCCCTGCCTCCGGATTCGTGAGGCCCCTGCCCGCCATGGCGATCGGCTTCGCCGCCGGCCTGGTCTGCTACTTCATGGTGACCGCGGTCAAGAAGGTTTTCGGGTATGACGATTCGCTCGATGCTTTCGGTGTACACGGCGCGGGAGGGACGCTAGGCGCGCTGCTCACCGGAGTCTTCGCAACGAATGCGGTGAATGACGCGTTGAAGGACGCGAGCGGCAGGCCAGCGGCGCTCGGCTGGGTGGATGGGTATCCAGGGCAGATCTTGAATCAGGCGGTTGGAGCGGCCATCGCATGGGTGCTCGCCATCATCGGAACGTACCTGATCCTGCGGCTCTGCGATGTTGTTGTAGGCCTGCGCGTGCATCCCGATCACGAGACGGAAGGCCTGGACCTGAGTTTGCACGGCGAGGAGGCGTATAACCTGGAGTCCTGACAGGGGCGCGGGTATACGGAGCGCATCATGAAAAAAGTGGAAGCGATTATTCAGCCGTTCAAACTCGAGGACGTGAAGGAAGCGCTGAAGGCGATCGGCATTGACGGAATGACTGTGACGGACGTGCGCGGGCACGGCCGTCAGAAAGGTCACAAGGAAATCTATCGCGGCCAGGAGTACCAGGTGGATCTTCGGCCCAAGTTAAAACTGGAACTCGTCGTGACCGACGACCGGCTCGACGAGGTGGTCAGGATCGTGGTCCGCGCGGCCCGCACCGGCAAGATCGGCGACGGCAAGCTTTTTATTTACGACGTGGCCGAGGCGATCCGTATCAGAAACGACGATCGCGGCGAAGCGGCGCTGTAGGGGGATGCTCTGGGTATCGCGGCGAATCGCATTACGGGCGAACCGCACGAAGCGGCGCGCGAACGCTTCCTCTCTGCCTGGGGCGGCTCGGTAGCCGGAGCAGAAGCGCGCGCTCTGCTGGAGGAGCGCACTGCGTCTTGCGAAGCCGTCGTGCTGCGGGCGTGGAACGAGCACGTGACGCATGCGTCGCCCGAAGGATTGGCGCTCATCGCCACGGGCGGATTCGGGCGGCGTGAGCAGTTCCCACACTCGGACGTTGATCTGCTGATCCTCACCGCGATCCAGGAACTCGCCGGGGCGCAGCGGGATGCCGTGGCGGAGTTTACTCGCGCGCTGTGGGACGCCGGAATGCGCGTGAGCCAGTCCGTACACACGCCGCCCGATTGCTGCGAGTTGAATGAGCAGAACATCGAGCTCGCGATCGCACTGCTGAGTGAACGCTATCTTGCCGGCGACCGCGGACTGTACGCGACATTGAAGAATCGTTTGCCGAAGTTCCTCTTCCAGGAACGGCAGGCGCTTGCCCGTCACCTCTGCCGCATGGCGCGCGCGCGTCACGCGAAGCACGGCGGCGCCATCTTCCAACTGGAGCCGAACATCAAGGAGGGTCCGGGTGGTCTGCGCGATTTCCACACAGTCTGCTGGCTGGAGCAGCTGAGGGCAGGCCGGCCCGAACAGCCAGGCGCGCCCTCCGCTGCGCCCCAGACGCTTGCAGCTCGTGACTTCCTTTTCGCCCTGCGTTGCTGGCTTCACCTCTCAGCGGGAAGGGACATGAACACACTCACGTTCACTTCCGAAGAGGAAATCGCCGCACTCTTTCACACCAGCGCTGCCGGCTGGATGCGCACGTATTACGGGCACGCGCGCGAGATACGCAGGGCCGCGTTGCGCGCCATAGAAGCCGCCGAGGAGCAGGGCAACGGTCTTCTGGCGCAATTTCGCGACTGGCGCTCGCGCGTGTCGAACGCCGACTTCCTGGTGTCGCGCGAGCGTGTCTACTTCAGATCGCCGAGCCGCATTGAGTACGAGCCACCGCTGGTCCTGAGCCTGTTCGAGTTCGCGGCGAGGCACGGCCTGCCGCTCGCATCCGATACCGAGCGGCGAGTCAGGGAATACCTCCCGAGGCTGCGGCAGTTTTTCGCGATTTCGCGCGCCTCGCTGTGGCCTCGGCTGAGGGCCATGCTCTCCGGCAGCAGGGTGTCGATCGCACTCCGAGGGATGCACGAGACGGGCGTGCTCGAGGCTCTCTTCCCCGAATTCGAACCCGCAGATTGCCTCGTGGTGCGCGACTTCTATCATCGCTACACGGTAGACGAGCACACCCTGGTCGCCATCGAAGAGCTCGAGAACCTAGGCCGTCCCCGCGCGCAGTCGGATGCGCGTTTCACCGCGCTCTTCGCCGAAGCCGGCGAACTCGCGCTGTTGAAGTTCGCCCTGCTCTTCCACGACCTCGGCAAGGCCGCATCGCCAGGGCGCGAGCACGTCGGTGAATCGGCCCGCCTCGCCACGGCGGCGGCGGAGCGCATCGGAATGCCTGCCGCCGGGCGGCGCACAGTGCGGGAGCTCATTGAGCAACACCTGGAACTGTCCGATGCGATGAACCGCCGCGATCTGGACGATGCCGCCACTGTCCGGTTGCTTGCCGATCGCGTGGGAACGGTGGAGCATTTGAAGCTGCTCACGCTGATGACGTACGCCGATGTCTCCGCCGTCCATCCCGGTGCGATGACACCGTGGCGTCTGGAACAGCTCTGGAGCGTTTACGTCGCCCTTCACACCGAGTTGACTCGGGAATTGAATCGCGACCGCATTGCCGAGTCGCCAACCGAGGGCGCTGAGTTCGCCGCCGGCTTCCCGAAGCGGTACCTGAGGACGCATTCGGCTGAGGACATCCAGGCCGATGCGGACCTTGTGCGCCGCGCCGAAGAACGTGGCATCGCAGTGGACCTCCGACCGGACGCGGGCTTCTGGCGCCTGCGCGTCGTTACTCAGGATCGCCCCGCGCTGCTCGCCTCCATCGCCGGCGCATTGGCGGGGTTCGGGTTGAACATCGTAAAGGCTGAGGGCTTCTCCAACCGGGCGGGCGTCGTTCTCGATACGTTCGTCTTCACCGATCCGCACCGCACGCTGGAACTGAACCCGCCGGAACTGGACCGCCTCCGCGTGATGCTCGAGCGCGTCGTCCTCAAGCGCGCCGACGTGCGCTCGCTGCTCGAGAACCGCCCGAAGCCGGCGGCGCCCGGCAAACGGAGCATCCGCCCGTCCATAGCCTTCGACGATGAGGCGTCGTCCTCCGCGACGCTCGTTGAGATCGTGGCGGATGACCGGCCAGGCCTGCTGTACTCGCTTGCCTCGGCGGTATCGTCAGCTGGCGCGAGTCTGGAGCTGGTCCTCGTGAACACGCAGGCGCATAAGGCGATGGACGTGTTCTACGTCACGTTGGAAGGCCGGAAGCTGGCGCCGGAGGAGAAGGCAAAACTCGAGGTGCTGCTCCGTCAGGCGATCACGCAGGGCTGACGCGCCCGCTCAGAAATGCAGGCCGCCTCCGCAGATCAGCACTTCACCGGTCACGTAATCCGAGAGCGGCGAGCAGAAGAACAGCACGGCGTTCGCTGCTTCTTCCGGCGTTCCGAGACGCCCGAGCGGGCAGCGCTGTTTGATGGTTTCGAGCACCTGCGGCTGGACGCCCACCGGGATGCTGCGTCCGCTGATCTCAATGGATGCGCCGGCCCCCGTAAGCGGCTGTATGAGGCGCGTGTCGATGAGCCCGAATCCAACGCAGTTCACGTTCACGTTGTAGCGGCCCCACTCCTTTGCCATCGTCTTGGTCAGGCCGATGATGCCCGCCTTCGCGGCTGAGTAGCCGGCCTGGCCGGGGTTGCCGTCAGTGCCTGCGATCGATGTGATGTTCACCACCTTGCGCATCACGCGGCGATTTTCAGCCGTCTCCTTGCGAGCCGTGTCGCGCAGGTACGGCGTCGCCGCGCGCAGGATTCGGAACGGAGCCACCAGATGTATATCGAGCATCGCCTGAAACTGCTCATCAGTCATCTTCTGAATGACGTTGTCCCACGTGAATCCGGCGTTGTTCACAATGATGTCGAGCGAGCCGAATGACTCGAGCGCGGCCGCCACCAGGCGGTTGCCGAACTCGGGCGCGGTGACATCGCCCGCAAGCGCCTGCGCCCGCCGGCCGGTCTCGCGGAGCAGGGAAGCGGTCTCCTGCGCGGGTTCGGCGTCCAGATCATTGACGAGGACTGACGCGCCGGCGGCGGCGAGTTGGATGGCGATGGCCCGGCCGATACCCCTGCCGGCTCCGGTGACAATTGCGGCCCTGCCCTCGAGCGTGAACATGATCTCACGATACAAGAAGCGCGGGTTCCGGCTGTGGGTTTTGCGGATACGGTGATGGGAAGTTCGATGTTCACCCGCTCCCGCCGGCGCGGCTCCGTGCTCTCGGGACAGCCCCCGGGAGCGGGATCACAAGAAACGCAAGAAAAGTGGTTCCAAGCGACCCAGGGTCAGCGCGACCCGCCCGCCGGCATGCCCGGCTCGCGGGATCGGGACCAGTGACTGCATCGCCAGCGCGCCACACGCTCCACGCCGTCGCTTTTGGCGAACGGCGCTTCAACGCGCACGGCGCTGTGACGCGCCCCACCAGCCAGGCCGGCGCATGAAACGAGCCTTCCACTCAACCGCCCGCCGGCTGCCTCAGGCCTGTGCGTCCAGCAGCTTTCTAAGCTCCCGGACGATACCTAAGGGTCTGCCTCCGGCGCGATCATAGCTTCCGGCTGCTTCCTCGCCGCGACGGGCACGGTTCCCGGCTCGTTCGGCTGCGAACTCCACTCCTCCCGCGCAAGGCGAGGGGAGGATCAACGCTCGCTGCCCGTTGCCGGGATTACGGCCTGCCGCTCGCGACGGCCCGCCCGCGCTTCACTCCCCTCCAGGATGTATCCCTCGGGATCAACGTTCACGCGGCCTAGCCGCCATCTTTGGCCTGCCCAGGCCGAACGTCCGTGTGCCTGTTGCTCCGCGTTCTGAATGCAAATAATTGCGTTTTATCAGTACGCCTCACCGCTCGAGGCCCGGTTCGTTCCGCCCGGCTCCGCTGTTCCAGAACCTCTTGGAACCAACGCAATCATGTACCGCAGCTTAAAATCCGTCAACAGAAAACGCTCAGCAGCACTCCGATTTCCGCAGGTTTTTTCCGCCACGGAATCAACGGATTACGATCCACAGCCTCTGGAAAAGCTGTGGATAAAACGAATCGCCGGGTCGGTGTAGCAGCGCGTGGCGGCCGTAGTTGATCACGATAGTCTCTCTACATGTGTGGCACAATGACCGGCATGCGGGTGATGATTTGCGTCGCCCTGTTGTTTCTCTCGGGCGCCCGCGCCCAATGCTGCACCGGCTTCTGCGCTTCGGGCCGCGGACTTGTTCTTGCGGGCAACAACGAGGATTACAACAAACCCTTCACGAAGATGTGGTTCGTGCCAGCGGAGCAGGGGACATACGGCCGCGTGTACGTCGGCTTCGATAACTTTTGGCCCCAAGGCGGAATGAACGAGCGGGGAGTTTTCTTCGACGGTTTTGCGACAGAGCGGCTTCCGGCTGCCAGTTCAGCCGGAAAGGAAGTCTTCCGGGGTAACCTGCTGGACCGGGCGATGGCCGAATGCGCGACCGTCGAGCAGGTAATAGCACTTTTCGAGAAGTACAACCGGAGCTTTCTCGAAAACGCCGTGCTGTTCTTCGCCGATGCGAACGGCGATTCCGTGATCGTCGAGCCCAACGCAATCCTGCGCAAGCAAGGCCGCTATCAAGTCCAGACGAACTTCCACCAGTCACGCGTCAAGCCCGGTGAGATCCCATGCGAGCGGTACAAAATCGCGGCAAGCATGCTCGACGAGGCGGGCGAGAACATTTCGGTAGCGCTGTTCCGCCGCATTCTGGCCGCCACGCACGCCGAGGGCACGAACCCGACGCTGTACTCCAACATCTACGACCTCAAACGCCGTGTGATGTACCTCTACCATTTCCACAACTTCGAGAACGTGGTCACGATCGATCTCGCCGCTGAGTTGAAGAAGGGAAAGCGGGCGCTGGATTTGCCAACCCTGTTCCCACGCACATTCGCTGCCGAGCTCTTTGCGCGCAACCGCCAGCGCGAGCGCGAGCGTCCGATCGCCAAGGTGGACCCGCGCCTTTACGACGCATACGCCGGCGGCTACGAGCTTCCCACCGGGATTACGCTGGAGATCAGCCGTGACGGCGACCGACTGTTCGTGGATGCGAGCGGTTATGCCAGCGGCTACGCCAAACTCGAGTTGTTCCCCGAATCCGAGACGAAGTTCTTCCTTAAAACGATGAGCGCGCAGGTCACGTTTGTGCGCGGCGAGCGCGGCCGGGTGGACCGGCTCATCATCCGGCAGGATGGCCAGGAGACGGTGGCTGAGCGCTTTCAATAACCGGCATCCCCGCTTCTTCTGGCGAAGCAGTTTTAGTGCGGGAGCTTCTCGAGCAGTCCCGCTTCGTCCAACACAGGCACGCCGAGCGATTTAGCCTTCTCCAACTTCGATCCGGCCTCTTCGCCCGCCACTACGAACGACGTCTTCTTGCTCACCGATCCCGACACCTTGCCGCCGGCCGCTTCGATGCGCCGCGTAGCTTCCTCTCGGGTCAGCGTGGGCAGCGTGCCCGTGAGCACGAAAGTCAGGCCCGTGAGCGGCCCGCCCGCCTTCTTTACGATCTTCTGCTCGAACTGGAGTCCTGCGGCGCGCAAACGCTCCACTAGTTCGCGATTCCTGGGTTCGGCGAAAAATGCGGCGATGCTCTCCGCGACCTTGGGGCCCACTTCCTCGGCCGCCTGTAACTCTTCGACGGAAGCCTGGGCGATCCGGTCCACGCTGCCGAAGTGATCCGCCAGCAATTGGGCCGTGCGCCCGCCGACAAAGCGGATTCCGAGGGCTGTGAGCACGCGCGGCAGCGGCTGGTCGCGCGTGGCCGCGATGTTCTCCATGATTTTCGTTGCGTTCTTCTCCCCAACCCGGACCGCCTTGCGCAAGGCGCCGTTCCCGTTGGCTGCCGGTATACCCCGCTCCAGCGCTGCTAGAGCCGGCACATCAAGGTTTTCATACAGGTCTGCCACGCTGCGCACGACGCCTTTGTCCACAAGCTGATCCACCAGCTTGTCGCCGAGCCCGTCGATGTCCATGACGCCTCGCGAGGCGAAGTGCAGGACAGACTGTTTGAGCTGGGCCGGGCAATCCGTGTTGACGCACCGCGTTGCCGCCTCGCCCTCCTCGCGGACCACTCGACCGCCGCACACCGGGCAGCGTGAGGGCATCGTGAACGGTCGCCGGTTCGCGCCTTCCGCTGTCACGCGCACCACTTTCGGGATCACGTCCCCGCTGCGCTCGATCAGAACGGAGTCTCCGATTTGAAGCCCGAGCCTCGCGATCTCGTCCTCATTGTGCAGCGTGGCGCGGGAAACCGTGACTCCGCCCACCTTCACATCCCGCAAATGCGCCACCGGCGTAAGCGCCCCTGTGCGGCCCACCTGCACCCCGATATTCTCGACTTCGGTTTCCGCCTGCCATGCGGCGTACTTGTATGCGATCGCCCAGCGCGGCGCTTTCGCCGTGCGCCCGAGCCGCTTCCACTGATCGATCCGGTCGAGCTTGATCACCACGCCGTCGATCTCGTACGGCAGTTTCTCGCGCTGTTCCTCGAAACGGGTGCAGAAGGCCAGCACTTCTTCGATACTTACGCACTCGCGCCAGTCCGGAGTCCTGAAGCCGAGGCGCTTCAACTCCCGCAGCGTCTCCGAATGGCGCGCGAAGGGCGTCTCCCCGTCCACAAGGGCGAAGTACGGGTAATAGGCGAGGCGACGCGCGGCGGTAATCGATGGATCGAGCACGCGGATCGATCCCGCGGCGGCATTGCGAGGGTTCGCGAATTGTGGCTCGCCGGCCTGTTCCCGCTCGGCGTTGAGCGCGAAAAACGCATCGCGGTTCATCACGACTTCGCCGCGAATCTCGAGTTCCGGCAGATCCGTCTTGATGCGAAGGGGCAGGGAACGGATGGTCCGCGCATTCTCGGTTACGTCCTCGCCGACCGTTCCATCGCCGCGCGTCAGCGCACGGTCGAACACGCCGTTGCTGTAATGGACTGCCATCGAGAGGCCGTCCATCTTGAGTTCCGCAACGTATGCGTACGGCTCGTCGCCGAGGCCCTGGCGCACACGGCGGTCGAAATCCCGAAGCTCGCCTTCGTTCAGGGCGTTGTCCAGGCTGAGCATGGGCGAACTGTGCCGGACTTTAACAAAGCCTTCACGCGGCCGGCCGCCTACTCGCTGGGTCGGCGAATCCGGAGTACCCAGTTCGGGGTGCGCGGCTTCAATCTCCCGGAGCCGCTGCAGGAGCGCATCGTACTCCGCATCGCTGACCTCCGGCTGGTCCAGGACGTAGTAAAGGTGCTCGTGCCGCTCAATTTCCCGGCGCAGGCGCTCGGCTTCGAGTTTTGCTTCGTTCGGCATCGGGCTTTTATTATAGTGGTCGAGTTTGCACAATTATAAGAACGGAATTCTCATCTATAACCCGTGCGCGGGTCGGCTGCGCGGGCGCCGCATCGGCTTGGTGCAGCGAGTTGCGGATGTGCTGGCGGAAGCAGGCCACCGGATCGAGCCTGTGCCGACCAAAGCGGCGGGCGACGCTGCCCGGATCGCGAGGGAGGCGGTGGCGTCGGGCGCGGATGTAGTCATCTCCTTCGGTGGCGACGGCACCCTCAATGAGACCGCGAACGGCATGATCGGAAGCCGCACGCCGCTCGCCACACTCCCCGCCGGAACCGCGAACGTTCTTGCACGCGAGACGCGGCTCGGCTGCGATCCATTGCGTGCGGCCCGCTCGCTCGGCGCGTTGGAGCCACGGCGCGTGGCGGTAGGGTTGCTCGAAACCACGGATCGCGAGCCCCGCCACTTCCTGCTCATGGCCGGTGTGGGATTCGACGCCCACATCGTTTACAACCTGAACGTGCCGCTCAAGGCGCGCATCGGCCAGTTTGCCTATTGGCTGAGCGCGTTCAAAGAAGTGGCTCGCGCGCAGGACGAATTCGATGTCGAGGTCAACGGCAGCACCCGGCGCTGCTCCTTCGCACTGGCCAGCCGGGTGCGGAACTATGCCGGCTGGATGACCGTCGCGCGCGGCGCCTCGCTCTTCCAGGACGAGTTTGAGATGGTGCTGTTCGAGGGCACCTCGGCTGCGCGCGATTACGCGTGGTACCTTTGCGCCGTGATGGCGAATAGGGCCGCAAGCGCAAAGGGGATTTGCTTCCTGCGTGCGAGCGAGGTTCGCTTCAGCGGCCCGCAGGACACACGCGTCTACGTCCAGATTGACGGCGAGTACGCCGGCCGATTGCCCGCACGTGTATCCATCGTGCGGGATGCACTCACGCTGCTCGTGCCTCAGAACGCTGTTTGAACCGGTTACAAATGGATCCGCTCACGCACACGCTCACCGGGCTGGCCCTGAGCCGCGCCGGCCTGAACCGCCTGACGGCCTACGCCACCCCGATCCTGCTGCTCGCCGCGAACGCGCCCGATGCGGATATCGTCCTGGCGCCCTTCGGCGCGACAACGTACCTCCACTATCACCGGCACATCACGCACGCGCTCATCGCGATTCCGGTCATGGCTGCCCTCAGCGTGTTCGCCGTCCGGCTGTTTGCCCGTAAGAAGCCGATTCATTTGGGTTGGGCGTTTCTCGTCGCGCTCTTCGGCGCGGCCTCCCACCCGCTGCTTGATTGGTGGAACGTGTACGGAATCCGCTTGCTGCTGCCGTTCTCGGGCGACTGGCTGCGGCTTGACATCGTCAGCCTTCCCGACCTGTGGGTCTGGGCGATTCTGCTGATCGCGTTCGTCGCGCCGGCGCTCTCCAAACTGGTGAGCGGCGAAATTGGCGCTAAGGCGAGTTCCGGGCGGGGCGCTGCCATCACGGCGCTCGTGCTGCTTACGCTGTTCGTGTTCGGCCGCTGGGTGCTGCACGGCCGCGCCGTCGCGATGCTGGATGCGCGGCTTTATGAAGGTGCGGCGCCGGTACGCGTCGCGGCGTTCCCCAGAATCGCCAACCCATTTGGGTGGACGGGCGTTGTCGATGGCGGGCGATTCTACGGCATCTACCCCGTCAACGTACTCGGCGAGTTCGATCCCGCAGCCGGCGAGGTGCTCTTCAAGACCGTTCCCGGTGAGCGCGAGCAGGCCGCCATGGAAGCCGCGAAGCGGACCGAAGCGTTCCGCGTGTTCCTCAGTTTCTCGAGCTTCCCGATGTGGCGCTTCTCGCCTTCCGCTGACCACGAAAACGGCGTGCGCGTCGAATGCTTCGACCTGCGCTTTGGCACTCCGGAGCAGCCTGTCTTCGTCGCAACGGCAATCGTCGATGGCGCCGGCCGCGTCGATCGCGCCTGGTTCGAGTTCCGGCGATAGCCATGTCAGCGGGCTCGCTGTTCGATACGCGGCCGCCGTTTGATCGCGACCGCCTCGCCCGTAAGCTGGCCCGCCTGCGCGAACAGGGCGTTTACATCGGCACAAGCTCATGGAAGTACGAGGGCTGGTGCGGCCAGATCTACACGCGCGAACGCTACCTTTCCCGTGGCGCGTTCTCACAGAAGGTGTTCGAAGCCGAGTGCCTCCGTGAGTACGGCGAGGTCTTCCCGACGGTGTGCGGCGATTTCTCCTTCTATCAGTTCCCGGTCGAGGAGTACTGGCGGAGGCTGTTCGCGAATGCCGCGCCCGGCTTGCAGTTCGCGCTCAAGGTGCCCGAGCAGATCACCGCAAAGGTCTTCCCGCGCCATGCCCGGTACGGGCCGCAGGCAGGTCTCGTGAATACGTCTTTTCTCGACCCCGCGCTCTTCGCCGAAGCATTCCTCAACCCGCTCGACCGACACCGCGAGCGCATCTCAACGCTCATTTTCGAGTTCGGGACATTCCCCCATTTCGCGTATGCGGACGTGCGCGATTTCGTCCGTGACCTCGACCGCTTCCTTGCGGTCATCCCGCGGCAGTATCGCTATTCGGTCGAGATCCGCAACCCCGAGTTTCTACACCCTGACTACTTTCACTGCCTGACCGCGCACGGCGCTGCGCACGTGTTCAACGCCTGGAGCCGCATGCCGGAGTTGCGCGAGCAGATTAGCATTCCGGAAGCGTTTACGGCGGACTTCACCATTTGCCGCGCTCTGCTCCGGCGCGGGCGTCCGTACGAGAATGCCGTGCAAGCCTTCTCGCCCTATGAGGAGATCCGCGACCCCAACCCGGAGGGTCGAGCAGCGCTGCGCGACCTCATCGATTCCGCGCGGTCGCAGGGCATCGCAGCGTTTATCTACGTCAACAATCGCTTCGAAGGAAACGCCCCGCGAACCATAGACGCCGTTGTAGACGGTCTCTAAGCCCTGGTCAGGGTTTGGGCGCCTCTGCCGGCGCAGCCGGGGCGGGCGCGGCTGCGGCGGGAGGCGCCACAATTTCCAACAGTTCGATTTCGAAGATCAGCGCGGCTCCGCCCGGAATCGACGGCCGGCCGCGGTCTCCGTACGCGAGATCCGACGGGCACACCAGCATCGCTTTCCCGCCCACGTTCATCTTCTGGACGCCTTCCGTCCAGCACGGGATCACGCCGTTGAGCGCGAACTCCGCAGGCTCGTTGCGCTTGTACGAGCTATCGAACTCGGTGCCGTTCACCAGTGTCCCGCGGTAATGGACTTTCACGGTATCGGTGGCCTTGGGAGAGGGCCCGGTCCCGGGCGTAGTCGCCCTATAGACCAGTCCCGAATTCGTCTTCTCGGCGCCAGGCTGGGCTGCGGCTTTATCGATAAAGGCGGCGGATGAGGCCTTCTCCCGTTCCGCGACGCGCGCTGTCCGCTCCTGGATGAGCGGCTGGATCTTCGGTCCCCACTCATTCAGCTCAACGGCTGGCTTGCCTGCAGCGGCGTCCGCGAGCGCTCGCTGGACGATCGCGATTTCGGCCGGAGACGGGTCAAGCTGCGCGAGTGTGCGATACAGCGACAGCCCCGCCGCATAGATCGTCTTCTCCTGGTCAGTGGTAAGAGCGGGCGCCGCGGGCCTGGCCGCAGGGGCAGGCTTCGCCGCAAGCGGCTTCCGGGCAGGCTTTGCTGCGACGGGCTTTCGCGCCGTCGCGGGCTTTGATGGTGAGGCCGGCTTCGGCTGCGTTGAAGGCGCCTGGGCCATCAACAGAACCGGCAGGAGAAAGATCAGCAGTCCACGCATTCGTTTAGCGTAACATCCTCACCGGAGCCGCCATTCCGCATTCACGAACTCGGCGGTTTCGTCGCTCCACGTGCCGAACTTCGAGGCCATCTGGCCGCCGTCCACGAACAGCGTCGCGCCAGTTACGTAGGCCGCGAGGTCGGATGCCAGAAACGCGATGGCGTTTGCGACGTCTTCCGGCGTGCCGCCGCGGCCGAGCGGTATGTGACGCAGGTACGGCCGGATCACTTCGGGGTTCGTGAAATGGGCCTCCGTCAGCCGCGTGCGAATCAGACCCGGGCAAACCGCGTTCACGCGGATGCGGTAGGGCCCGAGCTCGTTCGCCGCCGTGCGCACCAGCCCGAGCAAGCCGGCCTTCGTCGAGTTATATGCCGTCAGATCGCTCTCGCCGTCGAACGAGTTCGTGGATGCCGTGACGACAATAGCGCCCGAACGCCTTTCCTTCATGCGCTCCGCCGCCAGCCGGACTGTGTGAAACGCGCCGCTCAGGTTCACTGCCAGCGTGCGGTCCCATGCCTCGCGGGTGGTTTCGGTCAATCCCTGGTATGTCGCGATACCTGCATTTGCCACCACGATGTCGGGCGTGCCCGAGACTTCGAACGCAGCTGCGACCGAATCTGGATCGGCTACGTCGACCGGGCAGCCGCGGCCTCCGAATTCGGCTGAGCGCTCGCTGGGGCGCTCACGCTCGAGATCGAAGATCCACACGCAAGCCCCGCAGTCCGCGAGCGCGCGTGCCGCCGCAAGCCCGATTCCATTCGCTCCACCCGTGACTACCGCGAGCCTGCCTGACAGTTCGAGGTGCATACCCCGTTTCTATCACGGACAGATGTACCCTTTGCGAGGACCGCGCCGTTGCACATCAACACCACAAAACCCTTGGGATAGAAATCAGCTCACCGGGAATCTCTCATCACCTCTTGCAACCCTTCCAGGCAAGCGGCATTATCCTCATCCGTTCCGGTCGAGATCCGGATGCAGTGCGGCAGACCGAATGCGGCTAGCGGGCGTATGATGATTCCGCGCTTCAGCATCTCTTCATTGACGCGCTGAGCCTCCGCAGCCGACTCCAGGGGCGCCATTACAAAGTTCGCTTCCGTGGGAACCGGCTCCAGCCCCAGCGCCGTCAGACCCTCTGCCAAAAGCCGAACTCCCCTGGCATTCAGTTCGAGCGAGCGGTGCAGAAACTCTTTGTCCCCCAGCGCGCCGATGCCCGCAGCCTGCGCCACCGCGCTCGGCTCGAATGGCAACTTCACTTTCAGCAAGTTCGCAATCAGTTCCTCGTGCGCGAAGCCGTACCCGATCCGTGCGCCCGCTAATCCGTAGGCCTTCGAAAATGTCCGCAGCGTAATGACGTTGTCGTACCGATAGTGCATCGAATCCGGGTAGCGCGGGTTGTCCTTGGCGTACTCGAAGTAGGCTTCGTCCAGGATGATCAGGACGCGTTCAGGCACGTGCTTGTAGAACTCTTCAAACTCACGCTTCGTGAAGATGGTGCCCGTCGGGTTGTTCGGGTTCGCCAGGTAGATGATCTTCGTGTGCTCGTTGATCTCCTGCGCGAGCGCCGTCAGGTCATACCGCCAGTCGCGGTACGGCACTGTCCGGTACGCCACCCCGCGGGATTTCGCCAGGACCTGAAAACCGATGAACGCCGCCTCGGTTGTCAGTACCTCATCGTCGTCGCACAGCAAGGTCCGGATGATGTTGGCCATGATGCCTTCGGAACCGCTGCCGGCAATCACGTTCTCCACTTTCAGGGCGAACATCTCCGCGAGAACCCGGCGCAGGTCCAGCCCGCCATTCGGATACACTGCGCATCCGGCGAGTGCGCCGCGCATCGCCTCTACCGCGCGCGGCGACACTCCCAGCGGGTTTTCGTTAGACGCCAGCTTGATCACGTGGTCGAGCGAATACAGCTTCCGGATCTCATCCGGGCTCCGGCCCGGCTCGTAAGGGCGCAGCGATTCGATATAGGGAGGGACGAGGCGCATCGCGTTTATATCGTAGCCGGAACCGCTGTCGCGGGAACAATTGATCCCTAACAACCGTCATATACGGGCATGCGAGGAGCTGCCAAGGACGTTGCGGGGCTTTACGGCATCCTAGTCCGGCACTTCTTCGGACGCTTCTTCGACAAGGAAGCCCTTTCCCCTCAGGGCGAGCCGGAAGCGAACATCGTCCAGACCCTCGGGATACTCATGGTGCCGGGAGCATTCTTCGTCCTGGTGCTGCGGCCCCTCACCCTTATGGGCTGGAGCCTCATCATGGCGCGCACGTGGTTCGTTTTCTTTTCAATGGCCGCCATGGGCTTCATCGTCGTCCTCCAGTGGGACGCGCTCTTCCCGGATCGCCGGGATTACCAGATCCTCACACCGCTGCCTCTCTCGCTGACCAGCGTTTTCGTTGCCAAAACCGCTGCCCTTGGCCTGTTTTTGGGCATCTTTCTCATCGATATCAATGTCGCCAGCACGCTCTTCTGGCCGGGCATCGACGCCGGCGGCGACGCGCTAAACATCCTCGCCTCGCACATCATCGCTGTGGTTGCGGCGGGCCTGTTTACCGCGCTTGCTGCGGCAGCTGTCCAGGGCGTTTTGATCACGCTGCTGCCCGCCGGGCTCTTCCGGCGCGTCTCGGTGTGCCTGCAAACCGTGTTGCTCGCCGCCTTTGTGATGATGGTCTGCCTTACGCCCATAGCCGGCCATGTGATGCACGACATGGTGAAGCATAACAACCCTTTTCTGTGGTGGTTCCCGGGCTTCTGGTTCATTGGTGTTTATGAACTGATTCGGCCCGCGGTTGGCGACCCCACGGCCCTTGCCCTCGGGCACCGGGGAGTCCAGGCGTTGGGCTGGGCCGCTGCAATCTTCGTGCTGACGTATCTTCCTGGCTATCGTCGCGCAACGCGGAAGATAGTCGCGTCACCCGAGCCCGTTTGTTCCGGCCCCGGCCGCCTTCGCACCTGGATCGCCGCTCTCCTTCACTGCACCCTCCTCCGCGGCCCGGTGGAGCGCGCCGCGTTCCACTTCATGACCCAGACGATCACGCGCAGCTTCAAACACCGCCTGTTCCTGGCTGCCTATGCCGGGTTCGGTGCAGCCCTCGTCGTAATCAGTTTCGCTTCCGGACCCGGTGGAGCTTTGCGGCTGCCGCTGATGCTGTCCTTTGTGCTCGTCTCCGCCCTCCGGGCCGCGTTCAATTTCCCGTCCGAGTTGCGCGCCAACTGGACCTTTCAACTGAGCGATACGGACCACGCATTGGAGTGCTTCTCCGCCATGCGCAAGTGGATCGCAGTGTGCGCCATCGGGCCCCTATTCCTCATCTGGGCGCCGGTCGAGTTCTCACTCTTTCCCTGGAATGAGGCGGCGTTCCACATAGCGTTTGGACTGACGCTCTGCGTGCTACTGATCGAGATCATGTTTTTCGGTTTCAAGAAGGCGCCGTTCACGTGCTCTTACTTGCCCGGAAAAGTTAATCTTGTCGGCCTCGGAGCCATCTATGTCTTTGGATTTACAACTTACAGCGATCTGATGGCGGGGCTTGAAGCGCAACTCGTACGCGAACCGCCGGCCGCCGCCGCTTTCTTTATCGCCGCCGCCGCCGTTTACTGTGGGCTCGTGTACTGGCGGCGCAGGACGATGGGCGCGGCCCCCGCGCTGGATTACGAGGACATCCCCGACCCTGTGGTGCGCACGCTCGATCTTTCCGTGCGCTGAAAGGATACGCACATGCTCGAGATCCAGGCACTCACAAAGTACTTCCGCAACGTGCCCGTCGTAGACGGTGTCAGTTTTACAGTGCGCCCGGGCGAGGTTACCGGCTACCTCGGCCCGAACGGTTCAGGTAAGTCCACCACCGTGAAGATGATCACGGGCTTACTCGAGCCGAGCACCGGCCACGTTCTGCTGGACGGCAAGGACATTCGGAAGAACCCCGCTGAATTCAAACGCCGCCTTGGCTACGTGCCCGAAGAAGCGATACTCTATTCCTACCTGACCGGCCTTGAGTATCTGCAACTGATCGGCCGCCTCCGGCGCATGCCGGAAATGACAGTCAGCCGCAAAGCCAACGACCTGCTCGAGCTCTTCTCACTGCACACGTACCGCCACTCGCCTATCTCGGCGTACTCCAAAGGAATGAAGCAGCGCGTTCTCATCGCATCGGCGCTGATGCACAACCCGGACCTGCTGATCCTGGATGAGCCGCTCTCGGGTTTCGACGTTACCTCGTCTCAATTGTTCCGGCACGTTCTCGCCGAACTAGCGCGCGAAGGGAAGATGATACTTTACATCTCTCACGTGCTCGAAGTGGTTGAGAAGGTGTGCGCGCGCGTCATCATCCTGTATCGTGGCAAGCTCATGGCGGACGACTCCGTCGAGCGCCTCCGCGACCTCATGCACCTGCCCTCGCTCGGAGAGATATTCTCACAACTAATCGAGCAAAGAGACCTGGAGGCGGCGGCGCGCGACATCGTCGGCGTCATGAAAAGCGCGTAGCGGCGAGGCTAATTGCCATTGTCCGGCCCCGGCCACGGCTCTACGTGTACCAGCACGTCCGCCACCCAATCCGCCGACGCCAGGATCTGCATCCGTACCAGGTGCGCAAGATCATGCGACTCGCGAACCGTCATATCCGGATCCACTTCCAGGTGCAGGTCAACGTGATACTGGAACCCGGTCTTACGCGCGTAACACTTCTCCACGCCGTGTACGCCCGGCACTCTGAGAGCGGCTTCCCGAAGCTGCTGCATCAGGCCCGGATCGGGCATTGTATCCATCAGTTGTAGCGAGGTATCACGTACCACGCGAATGGCCGTAAAGCAGACGATCACGCCCACCGCGAAGCCCCCGAAGTGGTCCGCCGCAAGGAACTGCGCCGGGTCGTAGAGAGTCAGCCCCACCGCGGTCAGCGCCACCACGGCGGAGAGGATATCGACGCTGTCGTTCCACGCGTCCGCCATCAGCGCCGCGCTCCGGATTCGCCGGCCCACACGGAACTTCAATGTCGACAGCGTCGCTTTCACAGCGATGGATGCGAATAGCGGCCATATGGTGTATAGCTGCGGCGGAGCGTGAACTGCACCAACGCGGTCCAGAGAGCGCACGCTGATGGCGATACCGACGAGTCCCAGAATCACTCCAATCCCCAACCCCGTCAGCATCTCGAACCGGCCGTGGCCGTACGGGTGCTCCTGGTCCGGAGGCCGCGAGGCCACGATCAGCCCGAACAGCACGATCCCCGAAGTGAAGACGTCGCCCGCCGATTCCACTCCGTCCGCGATCACGGACGTCGAGCCGCCCACCCATCCGATCAGGATCTTTGCGATTGCGAGCGCGCCGCTCGCCACGATACCTGCGAACGCAATCCGTCGCCCGGAGTCGGCTCGTGTCGAATAAGGCTGCATAGCCGCTAGCTCACTCAAATCCGAGGCCTCCCGTCTCCATAACGGATGACGCGCACTCGCTCCAAGGTGACGAGTCCGCTCCCGAGCATCGGTTCCAGTTCTGTCAGCAACGCATCGATCTTCGCCTCGGAATCAACGATTTCCACCACTATCGGGAGGTCCTCCGATAATCGAAGGATCTTCGCGGTGTGCAGCCGGCTGGCCCGGCCGAACCCCATTGGACCTCGTAACACCGTGGCTCCCGCCATGTGGCTCTCCCGCGCTTTCATTACGATCGCCTCGAACAACGGCTGGCGCCCGTGCTTATCGTTCTCGCCGAGAAAGATCCGCAACAGAACGGCTTCTTCAGGAATCTGCACGAGTCCTCCCTATCGGTTCAGGATTGCCGCCACGGTGTGGCCCGCCCACACAGCGCCCAGGCAGCAAACTAGTGACGCGGTCGCGTTAGCTCCGGCCGCAAGCCATTGCCCGCCGCGCATCAGGTTGAGAGTCTCCAGGCTGAACGAGGAGAACGTCGTGAAGCCGCCGCAGAGGCCCACCATAACAAACTGCCGGGCCGTGGGGGCAACCAGCCAGCGCCCGTCCGCCGCCGTGAGCGTGGCGAAGAGGCCGATGAATGCGCTGCCGGCAATGTTCACGCCCAGCGTGCCCCACGGGAACCCGGCGCCAAGCCAGCGCTGCGCCGCGCCCTGGAACAAATATCGCGCCATCCCGCCTAAGGCGCTGCCAATGCCGATCCAGAGCAGGGTCATTAGTGCGGCGTCGTCTCGCGGGCGGGTGGGGCAGGCAGGGAAGACGGGGCACGGAACATCGGGTGGATCTTCTGTTTGCCCGTCGTCTCCATAAGCGTCTATCTTACCCGTTCTCCCATGCGGAGCGCCCCGCCTAAGCCGCTTGCGCGATGCCTCCGCCCAAGCTGAGCAGTTCAGCAGGCGAGCCCGCGAACCGGTTCATGTCCACATTCCCGGACACGCCCGGCACTCTGCCGCATTCCGTGTACTGCCAGAAGGTCCACCTCCATCCGTCCGGACACACCGGCGCGGGTTGCAGAGTGTAATGCGCAACCCAGAGCGGGTACGCCGCAAGCGCGCCCGGCCTGCCGAACATAGCGGCTGCGAAGCTTTTCCGCGTGTACACAATCGGACGCACGCCCATCCGCGCCTCCACGGCGCGAAGCCACTCCAGTGTCAGGGCCAGCCGCTGCCGCCGCGGAATCGCGGGCCACTCGTCTTTCGGAATCGTCTCCTCGACATCCAGTACGGGAGGCAGTTCCCCTGGACTGAATTCGCCGGTTACGGAACAGAAGTGCTCCACCTGCGCAGTCACCGGTTTCGCGGGATGGAAGAAGTGATACGCGCCGCGGAGCAAGCCCGCATCGCCCGCCGCGTTCCAGTTCGCGCCGAAACGTGGGTCGCGCGTCAGCACGCCTTCGGTCGCTTTGATGAACGCGAAGCCAACGCCGGCACGGGCAACGCCGCGCCATGCTACCGAGCCCTGATGATGCGAAACGTCAATCCCAATCACACTCATGCCCGGAAGCTAGCAGCCGCTCCCGAGCCGGCCGCGATCCTGTTTCACGTATCAAACTGAGAACACAGGAGATGTTTTTTTGACCCGCGCGTGAATGCATTGGCGTGGAGGCACGATACCGACATCACCGGACTGAGCCTGCTGGTTGCCGACTACCCGCCCAGGGCAGAGGTCACTGCTTCACTGGAACTTCCGCATGGGCGCCGGGTTCTAGTCATTCGGAGATCTGTATGTCTTTGGGCCGATACATTGACACCCTTGCGCACGAGGTGAGGTCTGCCGTCCGCGCGCTCCGGCGGGCACCGCTGTTCACGTTGGCTGCGGTCCTGGCGGTGGCGCTCGGAGTCGGGCTGAATACGGCGGTGTTCAGCGTGGTGGACCGCATTCTGTTCCGGAGTCTTCCTTACCCGCAGGATGACCGGCTGGTCTCGTTCGGGATGACCGCACCCATCGCACCGCAGGAATTCACGATGGCCTACGACTACCTGGACTGGCACGAAGCCACGACGCCATTTGTGTCGCTGGGCGCCTGGTCAGGCGAGAGCGATTGCGACTATACGGGCGAGAACCCGGTACGCCTGCGATGCGCCCAAGTGGACTCCTTTCTCTTGCGAACCCTCGGAATCCAACCTCTATTGGGCCGCAACTTCGCCGCGGACGAAGACCGGCCGCACGGACCACGAGTCGCCATCATTTCTCATGGGCTCTGGCGCAGCCGGTTCGCAGGCGATCCGCGGGTGACCGGCAAGACATTACCTCTCGATGGGCAGACGGCAACGATTGTCGGCGTGCTGCCGCCGCATTTCGAACTGCCGACGCTCGCACGCGTGGATGTGCTGGTTCCGCTGGCCCTCGATCGCAAGGAGCAGAGCACGCGGCGGCGCGCGATCCTGCTGTCGACGGTCGGGCGTCTGAGGCCCGGGTTGTCACCGCAACAGGCAGCCGCGGCGTTGCAACCGTTCTTTCGGCGGGCGCTCAAGCTAGGCGTCTCTCCGCAGTTCTGGAAAGACATTACCCTTCGAGTGCGGCCGCTTCGCGACCGGCAGATCCAGGATGCCCGGCTTGCCTCCTGGATTCTGTTCGGCGCCGTTCTGGCGGTGCTCGCGATCGCGTGCGCAAATGTGGCCAATCTGCTGCTCGCCCGCACGGTGGCCCGCCAGCGGGAATACGCGGTGCGGATGGCGCTGGGCGCGGGTCGCGGACGGCTGGTCCGGCAGGCGCTGATCGAAAGCCTGCTGATCGGCCTGGCTGGAGGAGCGGCGGGATGTTTGCTGGCCGGCCTGCTCCTGCGTATGTTCGTGGCGATCGCGCCGGAAGGCATTCCGCGCTTGAACCAAGCGACGCTCGATGTGCGGGTGCTGCTGTTCACGCTGGTTGCTTCGGTGGGGTCAGGCG
>DATMXS010000409.1:0-3532 GCA_035561355.1 Bryobacteraceae bacterium
GGGCGGCATTCCGCAGAAGAACGAGACGCTGAATCGCGTCTACGCGAACGTGCTGAACAAGCCGGTGCTGGTGCCGGAGGACGAGGTGACGAGCCTGGGGTCGGCGATCTTCGCGTTCATGGCGGCGGGGGCGTTTGAGACCGTCGAGCAGGCGCAGGATGCGTTGTGCCCGCGATACCGGGTGATCGAGCCGGAGCCGCGGGAGAATGCCGCCTGCGAGCAGCTTTACCGGTGGTACCGGAAGCTGTATCTGGCGATGGGCCGGCCGGGTTCGCAGCCCGCGGCGATAGGGGACGTGCTGCCCGGGCTGCGCGGGCTCGCGGCGAAGGTGCGGCAGATGGCGGCTGCGGGGTAAGCGCTAGGGCGAAGCGGTCGAGCTTGCTTCCCGTAACCCCGTCTGTCACCACGAGATCGGGCGG
The DNA here is from genome assembly GCA_035561355.1 of Bryobacteraceae bacterium. Taxonomy (GTDB): domain Bacteria; phylum Acidobacteriota; class Terriglobia; order Bryobacterales; family Bryobacteraceae; genus DATMXS01. Next base: position 420 of record DATMXS010000409.1, read on the forward strand.
ACCGCACCGCCTTCTCGCCTGATGGTCAGGAGAAACAGGAGCATCAGCGCCCACGGCGCGAACTCAATTGCGTCCACCAGGAGAGGCACCGGTCCGAATACGAAACCGGAGGCGATCCAGTGGCGACGTACGCTATACAGGGACAGCGCCGCCAATAGAGATACTTCAACCGCGATCAGTCCAGCAATAGCGTGTGTGAAGGAACTGCGTAAAGGGAATTTCGTAACGGCGAAGATTACGAACAACAATGCCCAACTGCAGAAAAGCCCGCCGTTCATGATCGCTCCGGCCTTAAGGGATGTTGCGGCATGGCCCTTAGCGGACACAAGCCAGATCTCGGTTGCGGGGATCCCGCGGCTTCACGGTAGATAGGAACAAATGCCGCAGCCGCGGCCAACGGCGCTATCTGCAAGCCGAGGAAGGCGACCTGGACCGCGTCAGAAGACGTATTCTCGAATCGGTCAAGAAGAACCTATAAAGCAGCCGGATCGATTCACCTGAGACAACCAGATCGTAGTTTACGAAAAACCGGGGAAACAGAACTAGTAGCCAACCTATGCCGCCGAGAACGGACGCCGTTCTCTAAAAGTCGGATATATGATTCTCGCCAATCGATCACCATTATGCGCTCGCGGTTGAACACACATCCTGCGGAAGCCGTCTACGCCGGGTGAAGCCGGAAGACCGTTTGTCGTAAGGTAGTCTACTACTTGGAGTTCTGCTTCATTTCTTCCATCATCTTTCTTATTTCCGGTTGCAGGCCACCCATCAACACCATCATCATGGGTGCCGAGCGTTGCATCACCTCCGGCATCTTCTCGAGGAAGGCTTTTCCGACGGGCGACTTGTAGAATGCCAAGATGCCGTCGATTTCTTCTTCCGTGTAAGTGTCCGCGTAGACCTTCGCGAGCGCGGGTCTGGCTTTACTAAGACGGTCGGCGACCAACGCCATGAGCTTCCGTTGCATTTCGCCGATCTTGGCACGTTCCTCAGCAGGCATGTCCGGCTTGACCATCCCCGCCATCCCCTTCATCATCGGCTCCATCATCTTTATCATTTGATCGCCTTGCATCAGTTGCACGAGTTCTTCGGCCCTTGCGGACTTGCTGGCCTCGTCCGCGCGAACGGGAGAGGCGCACCACAAAAAGACGACGCCCGTAATCAGGACAACTGTCAAGTATTTCATGATGTGGCAATTATACGCGTACGCGTCCCTCGATGGGGCCACAAACTTCTACGCGGCCGGACCGGCAGCTACTTTCCGAGACCCCCGTTCCTACTTGGAAAACGCGCTCAGCCGAGTTACTGGCCCACGCCGATGTTCAGTGTTATGCTGCCGGCATGGCAGCCCTAGGACAGTCTTTCATGCTAATCGCTCTTGTTGTCCCACTTGCATTGGTTATGTGGTTCCTGTTCTCCTGCATCGGTCGGATCACCCGGAGCGTAGAGGACATCGCAATGACGCTGCGGCGAATCGAGCAGAATGGGGCCGCGCATGACGCCGTAGCGTATGTTTTCCAGCCCCGTTGCCGCTCAGCGCGCCGATCTGTAAAAGCCTTGAGTGGTATCGGGGCGAAAAGTTCGCCGATCTTGGCACGCTCTGCAACACCGGTTTTTCGGGACTTGCGGACTTGCTGGCCTCGTCCGCGCCGAGGGAGAGGCACACCACAAAAAGGTAACGCTCGTAATCACGTCGACTGTCATAGAAGCTTCCGGAATCGCCATTTACCGTCAAGCGGATATGCAGGCTGATACAATGTCGAAGCGGTGAAAGGACGTTGTATCTCATGCGATGGAGTTTCTGGAAGGCAACGTTGATTTCGCTCGCGGCATACGCGGCCGCCGTCTTGATTGGACTTTGGGCCGGCTTTCAGTACACGCTGTTTGCCGTTCCTGTGTTTCAGATCACCTGGACGCTATTCTGCGTCATCAGAATGATTCAACTACTCCATGGCGGTAGTCACAAGGCAGATGCCCCGCAATATGATCGCGACAGCTACGGATTCGCACTTGGCGGCTTGATCTCTTCAGCTGCTTTATTCCTGGTGCTCGTTGGAATTACTCAGGTCGTGTGACGTCGCCACATCTAGGAAGGGCTGCTAGCCCCAGAACGAAAAGAGGGCGAGGAGATAGAGCCAGAGGGCGTCGAGGAAGTGCCAGAACATGGCGGTGAGTTCGGCGCCGGTTCGGCGGGCGGGGCCGAGTTCGAAGCGGATGGCGCGGACCCAGATGTAGGCCAGGGCGGTGATGCCGGCGAGTAAGTGGACGGCGTGCGCAATGGTGAGGAGATAGAAGAACGCGCCGGCGGGGTCGCCGGAGATGTAGAGGCCGGCGTCGCGTAACTGTCGCCAGGCGACGCCCTGTCCCGCGAGGAAGGTGACGCCACATGCGGCGCCGGCGGTCCACCAACGGTTGAAGGCTGTGCGGCGGCCGGTTTTCAGGCTGTAGAGCGCGATTTCGAGAAACGCGCTGGAGGCCAGCAGGACGGCAGTGTTGAGCCACAGAATTCCGGGGAGGGGCGCGGCCATCCAGCCGGCCGAGACGTCGCGCCGGACGAAGTAGGCGCTGCTGAGGGCGCCGAAGACCATCGTGGTGGCGGCTATGGCGACGAGCAGTCCCGTGAAGGACGCGCGCCGCGAGCCGCCCCATTGGCTCTCTCCTCCATCGCCGCCGCCGTAGCCACCCTGATCGGGCGGTGCGGGCGGTGCGCCGATAGTGTCGGATGGGCTGGCATGGGCCATAAGTCAGCACCCGCGACGGTTACGGCTGCGATGCCGAGACCTGGCTGAGAGCGCGCTCAGTGGCGGCCAGAAGCGCTTCGGGGCCGACGGGTGCGCCGGAGGCGCCTTTCATCCAGAGATCGGGCGCGAGGCGGCCTTGGCGGGAGACGCGCTCGATTTCGGGGCCAAGCTTTCCGGCCTTGCGGAAGTGCTCTTCAAGCTGGTGCGCGATCAGGTGCCCGATGGGGTAGTCGGGCAGGTAGAGGTAGCGCTCGATCATGTGGGAGTAGATGCCCAGGAGAGCTACGTCGCGCTTGCGGAAGACGGGGGCGAAATAGCGGTTCCACACATCGGTCGAGATGCCGATGGTGGCCTCTTTGAGCTGGGCAGGGG
>DATMXS010000410.1:0-2026 GCA_035561355.1 Bryobacteraceae bacterium
GTCCAGAGGCGTCATAGTGACCGCTCCACCTTCGTCATAATTGGCTCGCCGGAACAGATAATTCCCGGGCCGGAGGGGCGGCGGGCGCCCCCCCGGTGGTCAAAAATAAGACTAGAAGCCCAGACGTAAGCCGAAGCGCAACTCCCGGGATCGACCGAGTGCATCGGCAGACTGCGTGGCGAGGATCTTTCCGAAGTTCGAGCTATTGCGGTTGCCATTCGGGTTTCCGAAGTGCGGCGTATTGCTCAAATTGAACGCCTCCCCCCGAAATTGCAGATTGATCCTTTCGGTCAGTTTGAAGGTGCGGAACAGGCTTAAGTCGGTATTCACCACGCCGGGTCCACGCATGGTGTTCCGGCCCACATTGCCGAACCGGACGCCTGTGGGCCGCGCAAATGCACTGGTATCGAACCAGGTGCCATCATCGCCGACCATGCCCAGTTCTTCGACAGTCGACTTGACCAGGTCTGCGGTCTGGAGGTTGCCGGGCATGTTCAACGTGGACCCGGAGGCGGTAACTGTGTACGGCCGTCCCTGGTAGGCGCTGAAGATGCCATTGATCTGCCAGCCGCCCAGCACCGCGCTGGACGCGCCGCTCATAGCCCACTTCTTGCCGGCGCCGAAGGGGAGGTCGTACACATACGCAAGCTGGAGCATGTGCGGGATGTCGTGCGATGCCGTGGCACGGTTGCGATAGAAGACGCTCGGTGCGTTCCAGCTAAACTCCGTCCAGTCACTGTAGCTTGCCTGATCGATGGCGTGCGAGTAGGTGTATGCGGCCTTGAGGAACAGGCCGCCTGCCACGCGCCGGTTGAGCGTGGCTTGTAGCGAATGGTAGTTGCTGTGCGTCAGTCCGCCCCACTCCCGGGTTGTCGCGGTGCGTCCGAATTTTGCGAAGAGCGGACGCCCGTCATCACCGGAACCGGGTATCTGCGAGGCATTGATGTCCAGGAAGGCGAAGCCGTTCACGGATGCTGTCCCGATGTATCCAACGGACGTTACCAACTGGCCCGGCAGCTTGTGCTCGATGATGAAGTTCCAGGACTGAATGTAACCCCGGCGCAACTGCCTGTTGGCCACGGGGTAGCCCATCTCGTCCGACGAAGGCAGCTGAATCCTCCCCTTGCTGATATCCGGACAGCAGATCGCCAGAATACCGACGTCGGGGCCTAGCGGCTCATTGGGGACACCCGCCGCCACGTAATTGGGGCCGGTGGTGACCGGCTGGAAGCCGTTGACGCCGGCGAAGTTCGAAGCAATTGTCAGCGGAAACCAGCCACGCAGCGCCTGAGCGCCCCAGGGGTGGGAGTGGTAGGTGATGCCGTAGCCGCTTCGGATCACGGTGGAGTTCTTCACTTGATAGGCGAAACCGATGCGAGGCGCAAAGAGCTTCTTGCTGTAGCCCACTCCGTTGTCCCTGGGGATGCCACCCTTCCCGCCGATCAAGACCTCGTTGGTCGCGGGGTCATACGATTCGATACCCATTCCGGCGGAGCGGCGCCGGTTGGGATAAAGCTCCCACCGCAAACCCAGGTTTAGGGTCAGCCTCGAGGTAGCGCGCCAGCGGTCGCGAATGTAGAGAGCGTACTGGTTCTCCAGACTGTTCATCTTGATGAACTGGCTGCTCTTCGCCGTGGAATCGGGCGTACCGAGCAGAAACGCCGCCAGACCGTTCCAGCCGTTCTCAAACGATGGAGTGTCTCCCTGGAACCCGACAGTCGATTCAAGAGCCGCGGGGTTCAGGGCCGTGATGCCGGAACCGAAATAGAATGCGCCGCGTGGGCCATCACCGAGCTCCGGTTGCCAGTGGTTCATGAGGTGGTGGACAAAGTCGAAGCCAAACCGGATCTCGTGAGAGCCCTTCATCCAGCTTGCATTGGTATTGAAGGTGTAAGACTGGTCATTGCGGAACAGAGGGCTCCATCCTTCCGTATTGCCGAGGGTCGAATAGTCGGAGATGTTGAAGGCGGGCATGCCGCTTTCCCGCGGATCGGGGCCGTTCGTCCCCGGAATTCCCAGCACGTCC
>DATMXS010000411.1:0-17926 GCA_035561355.1 Bryobacteraceae bacterium
TTCGATGCCTGCATGGCGAGCGGCAAATTCAAGGCGCGCATCGACCAGGATCAGCAGGAAGCGATGCAGGTGGGAGTATCCGGCGCGCCCGCTTTCTTCGTCAACGGCATCTTCCTGAACGGAGCCCAGCCGGCCTCTGCATTCGAAAAGATCATCGAGAGGGAATTGGCCAACGCTGGTCATCAAGGTGGCACAAACTAAGGTGCGGCGCGCGGTCCAGCGGCCGCGTTTCGTGCCGTAAGTGCGCAGCGGGGCTATGGGATGGCGAATGAATCTGCAGCGCCTGTCCTCGCAGGACTGCGCGGGAGAACAAGAATGGTTGGCGAAGGCCGACGGACGCGGCTGATTCGGGTCCGGGTATCGCCGGACGAGTACGAGGCCGTATCGCGCTTCTGTTCGTCATCCGGCGCGCCAACCCTCTCGGACCTGGTGCGGTCCGCCTTATGGCAGACGATGCGAGCGCAGCCCGCAACCGGCGACCCCGCCGTGATGAGCGAACTGTGCACGGTCAATCAAACGCTGCTTGAAATGAACGATCAAATCGCGCGCCTCCGTCACCTGATCAAGCGATCGTCGGGAGGGCGGGGTCCGGCGCGCAACAACGATTGAGGAGCCAATGGAACTGGAAACACAGATCAAGGCGTACATGTCCGAACATCTGATTTACGTCGATTATGCCGACGAATGGGACAACGACACGTCTCTACTGGGCGAAGGACTTATCGATTCGATTGGAATTGTAGATCTGCTCTCCTATATTCAAGCTGTGTACGGCATCCGCGTCGAGCAGCACGAGATCACGCCCGAACACTTTGACTCGGTCAACAGGCTTGCCGCATTCGTTCGCCGCAAACAGGCCGCGGCTCAAGCAGCCGGTTGTGGAGGCGGCTTCGCTATGGGCGCCTCCGCCCTCCAGACAATGGAGTAGCCGGTAAGTTATCGCGAGATCTCCGTGATCGAGCTTCTTCAAACACACAACGAAGATCTGCCGGCCATTGCGAATTGCGCAGGCGAAGGTGTCATTCGGTATGGTCAGCTGATCTTACGAGTCGCCCAGGCCGCGGAGTATCTGCGTAGCCATGCAGCGCGGGGCATGATCGTACACGCGTGTACCAACACAGCTGATTCGATTGTGCTCTATTTGGCGTGTCTTGAGGCTGGGTGTCCTGTTTTGCTGCTGGACTCTACTGCTCGTGATTCGCTCTATCGGGTCATCCAAAGCTATCGGCCGGAGGTCGTGCTTCTCCCGCCGGCTGTGGACGCCGTCCCACGAGCCATGTCGGAGCACTCGTTCCCGGGCACGGACTACCGGATCTCCCACCTCCTGTCACAGGAGAGCGTGCAGCCCCATGCGGATCTTGCGCTGCTCCTGACAACCTCGGGTTCCACCGGTACCCCAAAACTTGTGCGCCTGACGCTCCGCAACGTTCTGTCTAATGCTCGATCGATCATTGCGTACTTGGGACTTGAACCCGGCGAACGCTCAATTCAGGGCCTGCCGATGCACTACTCTTATGGGCTTTCGCTGATCAACTCCCACCTGCTTTGCGGTGGCACCGTGGTCCTCACGCCGCATTCCTTCATTACCCCGGAGTTCTGGAGCGACTTCGATCGCACAAGATCAACGTCCTTCGCCGGAGTGCCCTATATGTATGACGCGCTCAACCGCGTCCGGTTCGATCCAGCCGCTCATCCTAGTTTACGGACCATGACACAGGCGGGCGGCGGCCTGCGGCGTGACTTGATCGCATCATATGAACAGAGCGCCGCCGCGGCCGGTATCCGGTTCTTCGTTATGTATGGGCAGACAGAAGCTACCGCCAGAATTGCATATGTGCCGCCTGAGCGGTTGAGACAGAAGGTCGGGTCCATTGGAATTCCAGTTCCCGGCGGCCACATGCAAATGGCGCCTGTCGAGGATTTCGACTCCTGTGAACTGGTCTACTCGGGCCCAAACGTCATGATGGGATACGCTGAATCGGCTCCCGACCTCGCGCGCGGCGATGAAATGAATGGGGTCCTCCACACCGGCGACCTCGTGCAGTGCGACGCCGAGGGCTTCTTCTACATCGTGGGACGCCTGAATCGCTTCGCGAAGCTATTTGGGCGCCGCTTTAGTCTTTCCGATATCGAGAATGAATTGGAGACGACGTTTCGGATTCGAACGGCAGTCATCGACGATAGCCAGCGTCTCCGTATCTTTGTCGAGGAAGGTGGCATTATCGACCTGGCGTCCCTCTCCGGACACGTCGCACGGTCACTTCGCGTACCTCCGAAGTTCATCAGCGTCGATACGATACCTACGATTCCGTTGACTTCGACAGGCAAGAAAGATTACCGGGCGCTTTCGTCATAGCCGAGGAGATTTCCGGAAATGTGCGGTATTGCAGGCATCGTGAGCTTTGGTGAGCAGGATCGCGTTTCCGATCGTGAGGATACGTTGCGCATGCTCGCCGCGATTCGTCACCGCGGTCCGGACGAGTTCGGGATTTACCAGGATTCGGCAGCGACACTTGGGAGCGCCCGCCTGAGCATCATCGATCTCAGCACCGGCGGTCAGCCCATTTCAAACGAGGACGGCACACTCTGGATCGTGTTCAACGGCGAAATCTTCAATTTCGTTGAACTTCGCAGGACTTTGGAACAGCGTGGACATCGATTTGCAACCCGAACCGACACTGAGGTGCTCCTCCATATGTACGAGGACTCAGGTGAGAACTGCCTTCAGGAGTTGAACGGCCAGTTCGCGGTTGCGATCTGGGACATGCGGCAACAGCGTTTGTTCCTCGCCCGGGACCGAACGGGTATTCGCCCGCTTTTCTATACGAGAGCGGCACCCGCATTCACCTTCGCTTCGGAAGTGAAAGCGCTTCTTTCCTGTTCGGGCGTTCGCACGGAGATCGATCCCATTTCATTGGACCAGACCTTCACATACTGGAGCCCGCTTCCCGGGCGCACAGCGTTCGGCAACATCTACGAGTTGCCGAGCGGTCACCTGCTGAGGCTGTCCGAACGCGACCTCACCACCAAACGATACTGGGGTTGGTCATTCCCGCCCGCCAGCGAGACCTCCGAGAATAGCGACTCAACGGAGGTTGCGTACCTGGCAGAACTGAAAGATCTGCTGTCGGACGCGACCTCCCTGCGCTTACGGTCCGACGTGCCCGTCGCGGCGTATCTCAGCGGTGGCCTGGATTCCTCCGTCCTCGCCGCAATGGTCCGCACGCATATCGGAGACAAGCTCAATACGTTCTCCATCACGTTTGACGATCCAGAATTCGACGAGAGCGCTTTTCAAATGCGCATGGCCCGCTTTCTCGGGACCGAACATCACGTTGTCAAAGCGACTTACGCTGACATTGGTCGGGCGTTCCCGGAAGTGGTTTGGCACACTGAGGCGCCAATTATGCGCACTGCGCCCGTACCGATGTTTCTCCTTTCGCAACAAGTGCATGATTCGGGTTTCAAAGTCGTGGTTACAGGCGAAGGCGCGGACGAGGTTCTGGCCGGGTATGACATCTTCAAAGAGGCTGCGATCCGTCGTTTCTGTGCAAAGCGTCCGGAATCGCGGCTCAGGCCGACGCTATTCCAGCGTCTATACGCAGATATCCCGCGGCTCGGTGCAGGCGGGGCAATGCTGTCCGCCTTCTTTATGACGGACTTGAACGAAACCGCTTCTCCGTTCTATTCACATCTTGTCCGGTGGCGGAACAACGCCAGATCGCGACGTTTCTTTTCGGACGACGTCCAGCGTGCGGTTAGTTCAGAAACGAATGGCTGCCGCCATCCACTGGAACTGCCGCCATCTTTCGGGACTTGGGGCGCGTTACAGCAGGCCCAGTATTTGGAGGCGACCACCTTCCTGAGTCAGTATTTGCTTTCGTCGCAAGGTGATCGCATGGGGATGGCGCACTCTGTCGAATCCCGGATGCCGTTCTTGGATTATAGGGTGATCGAGTTTTGTAACCGCCTGCCGTCGTCCTTGAAGTTGCGTTCTCTTACCAACGATAAGTATTTGTTGCGGACACTCGGTCGCGAAATCCTGCCCCAGGAAGTCTGGCAGCGCCCGAAGCGCCCGTACCGTGCGCCCATACACCGCAGTTTCTTCGGCGCATCGGCTCCGGACTGGGTGAATGAAGTCCTATGCCCCGGCCAGATCCGCTCCTCAGGTCTCTTCAATCCCGAAGCAGTCGGGAGGCTTGCGCGAAAAGCGCAGAGTGGCGGGCGCCTTAGCGAAACGGACGACATGGCTCTCGCGGGAATCCTCTCAACACAACTGCTGTGGAGCCAGTTCATCTCGGGGTTTCGTCCCACGCGGCCGCTGGGGCAACATGACGCGATCAAGTTCTGCAGCCCGTATTCAACGGCAACCACTTAACAAACTGATTTGTTCACCGGAGGCGGCAATCAATGTTCAGCACCCACGCGCTTGAAATAGATGCTCGAGCAGAGTGCGATAGGATCACATCACTTCTTGCCCACGCTGTGCGCGGTACGCTGCGGCGTAACGGTGCGGTCGTCGGCGTCAGTGGGGGTATAGACTCCGCCGTTGTCCTGGCGCTCTGTGCAAAGTCGTTCGGACCCGGCCGTGTAAGGGCGATCCTTATGCCGGAGCGAGACTCCGATCCGGAGAGTGAGCGGCTGGCTCGGGATGTCGCGGCCCTGTATGGCGTTCAGTGCGTGATCGAGGACATCTCGGTGTGCCTTCATGCGTTCGGCTGTTATCGTCGCAAGGATGAAGCGATACGCCGGATATTTCCCGAGTATGATGCGGCCCGCGGCTACAAGTCGAAGATCACGCTCCCGCCGAACCTCCTTGACGAGAGCACGTTGGACGTCTTCTCACTTACGATTGTCCGCCCGGACGGTGAGGCGCTGACGGAGCGCCTACCATCCCACGAGTTGCTTCAGATCGTGGCGGCATCGAATTTCAAGCAGCGTGCTCGCATGAGCATGCTCTATTACAACGCTGAACTGAACAATTACGCGGTTGTCGGGACGGCAAACAAAGACGAGCACGACAGCGGCTTCTTCGTGAAATATGGTGACGGTGGTGTGGACGTGATGCCCATCGCTCATCTTTTCAAGACTCAGGTGTATCAGCTCGCCGATGTGCTGGGCATTCCGGAGGAAATTCGCCAGCGCGTACCAACAACGGATACGTATAGCGCGCCAACCACACAGGAAGAGTTCTTCTTCCGGCTGCCGTTCGCGATGATGGACTTACTCTGGTACGCCATGGAGACCGGAGTCGATGCCGCCGAGGCCGCTCGTGTCATGAACCTTTCGGAACAGCAGGTCACGCGAGTGTATGAAAGTCTCGCAAGAAGGCGTCGCGCAACCGAATACCTGCGCTCGCACCCAATCGGATTCCGGGACCAACTGACACGGGCCGAGGAAGCGCCAGTCCGGGCCGCAAGCGCACCGCAGTCCTAACGACTCACCTGCCGGGGGCTCCCTGGAGAGGAACATGAAAATTCTCAATCAGAGACAATCCAGTCGCGACGGGTCAACTCGGCAGCGCGTCACTGGCGCCAGGAGGCGGCCGCCCGCTATCCGAGAAGCGTCATTCGAGGACTGGGAGAAGATCTCGAACCTGCAGGTACGTCATGGAATGGCGCCCCGATCTCGATCGGAATGGCAGGCACTCTGGACGGAGAATCCCGCGTACCAGGAATGGGGCCACCGTACGCCGATCGCGTGGGTACTCGAGAACGAGGACCACGACATTGTCGGCTCAATCTCGAACATTCCCTTCTCGTACCGCTTTAGGCGACGCCTTATTCACGTTGTGGCAGCGTGCGGTTGGGTGGTGGATCCCGCATACCGCGGCTACTCTCTCCTGCTTCACGAGCGCCTTTCAAGGCAGCAGGACGTGCACCTTGCGTTGACTACAACAGCGAGCGCAGGCGCTGCGGCGGTCTTTGACAACGTCTTTCACTGGTCAAAACCGCCGGTAGGCATATGGAACAGGTCGGCATTCTGGATTACGGATTACCCGGGCTTTGCCGCGATCGCGTTGAAGGCCAGGTCGATCCCGTTTGCCCCCGCAGCGGCGTACCCGGCGGCCGCCGCGCTCTTCCTCAGAGATAAGTACCGCGGGCTTCGAGACGGTGCGCAAGCGCCCCCTTTCGGGTTTGAGCTCAGGACGGCTTTCGACAGCCGGTTCGACGATTTCTGGGCGGAGTTGGCCGCAGGAAAGGAGCACTTGCTCTTTGCGGTGCGCGACCGGCCCACTCTCGAGTGGCATTTTCGCCATTTCAATGACGGCCAGCTAGGGTGGATCCTTACTGCGATGGATGGGTCGAGAATGGTCGCGTACGCGATCGTCGACAGGCAAGACAAGCCCACCATCGGGCTGAGGCGTGCACGGATCATCGATTTCCAGGCACTGACGGGCTATGAGGGGATTATTAGGCCGGCGCTCGCATGGATGCTCAGGAAGTGCCGGATGGAAGGCACTCACATACTTGAGAACGTAGGATGCTGGCTGGAGGCGCCGGGCCTCCCACCGATCCCAGCGCCACATCACAGAACCTTGCCGTCCTGGATGTTCTATTACAAATCAAACGACGGCGCCTTGGCTGAAGCTCTGACCGATGCCACTGCTTGGGCGCCATCGTCGTTTGATGGCGACGTGAGCCTGTAGCAATACGGAAGCAGGTGGCTCGCTCCCGCAGCGCCGGCGGGATCTGGCCGCCACTGCCTGAGAGGTGGCAACAGTAATAGCCAGTTAAGTTAGGAGAAGTACAAATGCAGCATGCGGGATTGAGTGTGTTTACAACGTGTCCGCCTTACCGCGGGTCCGAGCCTGAAAGCTACATGAGGCAGATTAGGGACGTCTCTCGTTGGAGCGATGAAGCCGGATGTGAGGGAATCCTCGTATACACAGACAATGGAGCTCTCGATCCTTGGCTGGTGTCCCAGATCATCATCGAGAACACGAAAGCGCTGATGCCTCTAGTAGCGGTTCAGCCAGTATATGCGCATCCTTACACGATTGCGAAGGCTGTATCGACGCTTTCGTATCTGCACGGTCGCAGACTGTGCCTGAATATGGTGGCTGGAGGATTCAAGAACGACCTCGCAGCGCTGGACGATCAAACTCCACATGACCGCAGATATGACCGGTTGGTTGAGTACACGACTGTCATTCAGAAGTTGCTCTCGTCCGCCGCACCCGTTAACTTCGAAGGCGAGTTCTACCGCGTCCAGCAGCTTGTCTTGAAGCCGGTGTTGCGGCGGGAGTTTTCGCCGCTGATTACGGTGTCCGGCTCTTCAGCAGAGGGGCTCGCCGCCGCCCACAGCCTGGGGGCGATCCCGGTGATCTATCCCGAGCCGGCTGAGCGCTGCGACGTCCACCGCCAAGCCGGATCGGGCTTCGGCATCAGGGTCGGTATCATCGCTCGGGATCGGGAAGACATCGCCTGGGAAGTTGCTCATCAGCGATTCCCCCCCGATCGTGGCGGCCAAATGCTACACGAAATGGCCATGAAAGTATCCGACTCCGTTTGGCACCGCCAGCTCTCGGATCTCGCCCAACACACGGCGCCGGCGTCCTCCAACTACTGGCTTGTCCCGTTTCAGCACTATAAGACGTTCTGTCCGTATCTCGTAGGCACGTATGCTCAGGTTGCGCTGGAGGTCGCGCGGTACGTCTCGGCAGGTTGCAAATTGATCATCTTGGATGTTCCGGAGAGCGAAGAGGAGCTTATACACGTGTCCAGGGCGCTCTCCCAGGCATCACGGCAGGCGGCTGCATAGGATGCTCATACACGAGACGGTCACACGAACGGCGGAGCGGCGCCCGAACGGGGTGGCGTTGGTGGGATCCGGCGAGACACTCACATATGAGCAACTCGACGGCCGTGGCAATTCCATCGGTCGATTGCTGAAGGCATCGGGTTGCAAGAAGGGTGATCGCGTTGGCTTGCTTCTGCCGAAGTCCACCCGGGCCATTGCAGCGATGCTCGGGAGTCTTAAGGCGGGAGCGATGTACGTGCCGATGGACCTCGCCAGTCCGGCTGCTCGCCTGAGAAAGATAGTGGACGCCAGCGATCCCGCCTTCATTCTCGCGGCGCGCAGCGCGGTTCCGCTGTTAAACGCTCTCTGCGCCAGTGGGACGGAGCGACGGGCGATCCGGGTGGGTTGGCTTGACAGCAGCGAGCCCCCTGACAGCAGCTTCGAAATTGCGTTCAGGTGGGCGGATGTAATGAACTCGTCCACGAGCGAAGTCGCGTGTGAGAGCCGAGCGGATGATGTGGCTCACCTGCTGTTCACTTCCGGGTCTACTGGCGTCCCGAAGGGCGTGGCAATCACGCATGCCAACGTCACGCATTTCCTGACATGGGCCACTTCGTACTTCGGAACCGCCGAGACGGATCGTATCTCATGTCATCCGCCGTTGCATTTCGATCTATCGACCTTTGATATCTACGGAACCTTCCTTGCCGGCGCCGAGCTCCACTTGGTCCCACCCGAGGTAAGCCTGCTCCCGCACAAGGTTGCCGACTTCATAAGGGAGAGGAATCTGACGCAGTGGTTCTCGGTTCCGGCCGTATTGAAATACATGGCGCAATTCGACGTGGTGCGACACGGAGACTTCCCGAGCCTGAAGCGCGTACTTTGGTGCGGCGAGGCGTTACCCACGCCGACGCTGAGGCACTGGATGCAACGTTTGGACAACGTCCAGTTCACGAACTTGTACGGGCCCACTGAGACGACGATCGCAAGCAGCTATTACACCGTGCCATTCTGTCCCGAAAGCGACACCGCGGATATCCCTATCGGCACAGCTTGCGAGGGAGAGGAACTCGTTGTCCTCGATGAGAATCTCCGCCCGGCTCCGGCCGGCGAGATCGGTGAGCTCTATATCCGCGGCGTCGGCCTCAGCCCCGGGTATTGGCGCGACCCGGAGAAGACGCGGTCTGTCTTCCTTACCGATGATCGCGGAGGCCGGATGTACAAGACCGGTGACTTGGCAAGAGTAGACGAAGACCGGCTCTTTTATATTCTCGGCCGCGCGGACTCGCAGATCAAGAGTCGCGGTTACCGAATTGAGTTGGGCGAGATCGAAACTGCTATCCACAGCCTCAGCACAGTTCGCGAGTGTGCGGTAGTCGCCATTCCGACCGATGGGTTTGAAGGGAACGCGATTTGCTGCGCGTACGTCACGCCGCCCGGTGTCGACCTGTCGCCTCTAGAACTGCGCGATCGACTCACGCAGTTGCTACCGCCCTACATGTTGCCGAGTCGATGGCTGGCGTTTGGCGCCTTGCCTCTGAACGGCAACGGGAAAATTGATCGCGGATGCCTAAAGGAGCAATTTCGATCTGCCGCAGCGACGGCGTAGCATTCGGAGGTCCTGTGCAGTCTCCTGATATATCCATGGAGCAGAAGACTCATGAGAATGGCACGTCTATCGAATCCTTAAGGGATCTGTGCCGTGAACGATTGTCCTTTGAAGTGGATTCGCGTGATACGGACCTGTTTGAGACAGGTCTGCTGGATTCCATGACTCTTGTGCAACTGATCATGGCTCTCGAGGATCGCTATCGCATTAAGCTTCCGATGCAGGAACTCGGAATCGAGTCTTTCCGATCGCTCGGGGCCATAGCGGACCTGTTGGCGCTGAGGCGCGCTGCGCCTTCTGCCGGCTCTGGACTCTGATGCCAGAACCGCGGCAACCCCGGTCTCTACGCGTACTGCTGGTCGGGGAGGAGTCGGCCGGCGTCCAGACGCTGAATGCGGTTGCCCGCACCGTCCACGAGGTCGTTGCGGTGATGACGTCGGCGCGCCCAGCGGCCCCAACCGCTTCGTTGTCGGCCGTCGCGGCCAGGCTCGGGATTCCTGTCTGGTCGGCCGCGCTGGTCCAGGATAAGGAGTTCGCGGAGGAAATCCGGGCCGCCGGTGTGGACCTCATCCTCAATGTTCATTCACTGCACCTTATCTGTAATGAAGTAATTCGGGCCGCTCGAATCGGCGCGTTTAATATGCATCCGGGGCCGCTCCCAGAATATGCCGGACTGAATACCGTGAGTTGGGGCATTTACAACGGGGAGACCACTTTCGGCGTTACCGTCCACTGGCTCGCGCCAAAGATAGATGCCGGTGACATCGCGTACGAATCCACCTTCACCATTGAGGAGGCGGACACACCTCTTCGCGTAATGCACAATTGTGTGAGTCGTGGCATTCCGCTCATCCTCCAATTGCTCGAGACGGCGGCCTTGGATCCGGCTGCGATCCCTCGTGAGCCGCAGGATCTCTCGAGGCGGCGGTACTTCGGGAGGCAGCCGCCGGAACAGGGGCGGCTTTCATGGCGCCGCAAAGCATCGGAAATCGTCAATTTCATACGGGCCTGCAACTACGCGCCGTATGACTCCCCATGGGGCCATCCGATAACGATGTCATGCCACCGGCAGATCGCGATCATCGACGCGGCGCGCACGGAGCGTCCATCAACGACTGCTCCTGGAACGATCCGCGCGTGCGACGAACCGGGCGTTCTGGTGTCGGCGATCGATGAGTGGGTGTCGGTGCGTCAGGTCGAAGTCGACGGCTGGCGGGGCGATCCAAAATCCGTATTGAAGGCGGGAGACGTTCTGACCGAGACGCCACGTGCACGGGTGCGATATGGATGTTGAAGCTCGAAAGAAGACCCTTCGGATGTTCTCGAACGGGATTTACATCATCACCTCCCGCAGCGGAGATCAGTACGGCGGTGCGACGGTGTCATGGGTCTCGCAGGCCTCCTTCAAGCCGCCACTGGTCATGGCGGCGATTCGGAAGGAAAGCAATGTCTTCCGCTGTATGAAGGAGAGCGGGAAAGCGGTGATCCATGTGCTCGGCAGTGACCAGCGCGAACTTGCGCAGCGGTTCTTTACTCCAACCAAGGTTGATGCTGGGCTTATGAACTCCGAGCCGTTCCACCTGGGGAAAACCTCCCTGCCAGTGCTCGAGAGCGCGCCAGCGTACGTTGAGTGCTGCGTGCGTGGCGCGCTGGATGATCTTGGCGACCACGCAGTCGTGGTCCTGGAAGTGCTAGAGGCTGAGTGGTTCTCTGCCGTGCATCCACTCACAATGACCGAATCCCCTTGGGAATACGGCGGCTGACGTATTCCCATTCTCTGCCGTGGCGCGGAACGGATACTGCGAAGCTCCACCATACCACCGCCGAAATCCAACGGTTCCCCCCACATGAAAAACACAAATCTAGGTGCACCTTACTCTACGCCCGTTGTCATCTTGGGCGCCTGCAATCACGGAGCGCTCGGAATCGCGCGCAGCGTTGGTAGCCTGGGCGCACCCGTCTATGTTGTGGACGACAGTTCGCGTAACCCCACGCGCTTTTCGCGCTACTGCCGCCGGCACTACACGTTTCCCATCGGCAGCACCGCACGCGGCCCTTTGGTCGCCTCATTGCTACGCATCGCAACCGAGATCGGCCGGCGGTCCGTTCTCATTCCGACTACGGACCAAAACGCTCTTTTTGTCGCGGACAATGCCGGCGCGTTGAGCGAATGGTACATATTACCTAACCTGAGGCCGGAGGTGCCTCGTCAGTTAGCCGACAAATACTCGATGGCCCAGGTCGCAAACCGGCTTGGAATCCCGACCCCGACGATTTTCCGGCCGCGGTCGCGTTCCGAGGTTATTCAGTTCTGCGATTCAAGTGAATTCCCGGTCGTTATGAAGCCTACCGGTGCTGGTCTAAAAAAGTACATTGTGCGCACCGCCGACGAGCTCCTGTCGCGTTATGACGAGATCGCATCATACGAAGGCGCGAACCTGATCCTCCAGGAATACATCCCCGGCGATGAGACGACGATCTGGATGTTCAATGGCTACTTCAACGCGGATTCTGAATGCCTATTCGGTGCAACGGGCCAGAAGATACGCCAATGCCCGGTTTACACCGGCTCCGCTTGCCTCGCGGTTTGCCGCGCCAACCGCGCCGTGTATGACACGACCGTGGCTTTTATGAAGGCGCTCGGATACTGCGGCATTCTTGACATCGGTTATCGTTATGACGCGCGCGACGGAACCTATAAGGTGTTGGATGTGAATCCGCGCATCGGCTGTTCGTTTCGACTGTTCGTCTCCGAGTCGGGGATGGACGTAGCAAGGGCAATGTACCTTGACCTCACAGGACAACCGGTGCCGCCGGCCCAAGTTGCAGAAGGACGCAGGTGGGTCGTTGAGGACTGCGACCTCGTTTCAAGCGTTCGATACGCCAATGACGGGGTTCTGACGTTTTCGGACTGGTTCCGCTCGTTCCGAGGTGTTCGGGAGACCGCATTTGTGTCCATTCGCGACCCGCTTCCCGCGTTAGCCGTCGCAGTCAGTGATGTGCGCGAGGCCGTGCGCCGGGTTGGAGCGCTATGCCTGCCAACACCGTTTCGCCGCGCCTCGCGTGACATCGCCACGGTTCCCTCGAGTCCCCTGATGGCCAGCCACGGTGCGAAGGATGCGCCCCCGGCAACGGCGCCCAGCCGTGACACATGACGGGGCCGCAGTTATAGCCGAGAGTCACTCACAATGCCAACGAGATCAAGTTGCCGGCGCGATGAGCCGTCCGGGACACAGACGACACACGACAAGCTGATCACTCGCCTCTTCGAAGAGGTCGCTCCTGAGTGGAAGGCGATCTACGGGAGGCGCGACGTATTCTCCGTAATACACCAATACCGGCACTCTGAGGTCCTGGCTTTGGTAGACAAGTGCGGAATTGCCCGAGGGTCCGCGGTACTCGAGGTTGGGTGTGGAGCCGGTCTGATGACTGTTGCGCTCGCGCAGCGCGGGTACCGCGTTCACGCGATTGATTGCGCCAGGGCAATGGCCGCTCTCACGCGGCAAGCGAGCCTGAGTGCCCGTGTGGACGACCGCGTGACCCAGAGCCTGTCGGACGTCAATCACCTCCCCTTCCGTTCGGGTCATTTTCAGCTTGTACTGGCAATCGGTGTTATACCCTGGCTTGCGTCTGCAGAGGGTGCTGTGAAAGAGATGAGTCGCGTCCTTCAACCCGGCGGCTATGTCATCGTAAATGCGGATAATCGCTGGCGGATCAACCTGCTGCTCGATCCGCTTTCGCGCTTGGGATTGATGGCCGGCGGCGCACTCAGGCGTCTCCACATTCGCAGGCCAGTAGCGTATGCGCGCTTCCATTCGCCGCGGGGGTTTGATTCGTGTCTTGTTCACGCCGGCCTCCGGACAGTCGAAAGCAAAACGCTGGGCTTCGGACCGTTTACGTGGTTGCGCAAGCCGTTACTCAGTGATTCGCTCGGCGTAAGGCTTAATGATATGCTTCAACGTTCCTCTGACAGGGGTACGCCGGTGTTGCGCCACCTGGGGGCACAGTATCTTGTGCTGGCTTCCAAGCCCAGGACACCTCATGCCTGAACTCCGACTGCGATCTGCTGCTTGGTATGGCGACCGTTTGATCCGGCTGGCGCTTCCCGCGGACTGGTCAGTCAATGTCGTCTGGCCAAGGACGCCTCCACCGCTGACTGATGACCAAATTTCGGCGGCACTGGCCGCGCCCATCGGACAAGCGCCGATCAAGGACCTGTGTCGGGGAAAGCGGCGTCCGGTCGTGATCGTCGATGACCTGAATAGGCCAACTCCAGCCTATCGGGTTCTCCCTGCCGTGTTCGAGCAGTTCCGCGCGGCCGGTATCGAGCCTCGGCAGGTCAGGATCCTGGTCGCCACTGGCACTCATATCCCTCCGAGTACGGAGGCGGCGGCCAGAAAGATAGGCCCGGAACTCGCCCGAGCCTGTGAGGTGATCACGCATGATGCGTTGAGAGGCCTAAAGCGGGTGGGCCGGACCGCGTTCGGCACCCCCATTGACATCAATTGGGCTCTCGCCGACAGCGATTTTGTAGTCGGCATCGGCGGCATCTACCCGAACCACACGGCCGGCTTCGGGGGTGGCTCAAAGTTGGCCTTGGGTGTGCTCGGGCTGCGCTCAATCATGCATCTTCACTACGGCCACCTGCCCGTGGGGTGGTCGAACGATCCCTCGTCGACCCTGTTACGGCAGGAACTTGACGAGATAGCATCGGCGATTGGTCTGCGAACTACGATCTGCCTGCACATTGATGCGGAACGCGAGGTTGTCCGTGCCGTCTCGGGAGACCATTCGATGTTCTACGCCGACGAAGTCTCGTTTGTGCGGCGAACATATTCGGCGCCGGAGCCTGCCTCAGCGGATGTCGTGATCTCAAACGCCTATCCGAATGACCTCTCGCTGACGTTCTCGAGTATGAAGGGATTCGTGCCTTTGGCGCGTTGCGCCCCTCAAGCAAGCCGCATCGGAATAACACCGTGCACCGAAGGACTTGGCAGGCATGAACTCATGTCCGCTTCATCTGTGACTGAGAAACTGAGCCACATCGTCCGTCGAGTGTCGATCATGACTCCTGGTGAGTTCGCCGCCAAATGTGGCGCACGGATCCGCCGCAGGCTGGCGGCCAGGCCGGCGAAACAGGCTGCCAAACGGTCGATCTGGGTCTACCGGCCCCATGAAGGAGCCGAGACTCTGTCCTGTTCAGGGATGAGAGTGGGCCATTCGTGGCCGGAAATCATCGATGCCGTCGTAACTGAACAGGGTCATAAGCGCGCGCTAAATGTCGTCGTTTACCCGTGTGCGCCTCTTATGTGCCTAGAGCCGATCGAGGAGTATGTTTCGTCCCATTCGGCGGCCGTTTAGCACGAGTCTGGGCGCCAATCAGTCATTCCGCCATCATCGCCTTTGCTGCTGTCAACCAAAGCTAAGGAGCCCATCAGATGACTGAGGAGAGAAGACATACAAGAGATTACCTAAGGATCCTCGGGGTGCGTGAGCTGCCTCCGCTCACAAGTCCCTTTGATCCCGGCTACGACCCAATCACGCTCGAAGGACACCTCGAGCAGAGTTCGCACCTGATGTCCATCCTGAAGATCTCGATGGCTTGCTGGATGGTCGCGGACGAGGCTGCGACGCGCCGCAAGATCGCAGCGGCCAAACGTCACAATGTTCCCACCGTTACAGGGGGAGGGCCGTACGAGGTCGCCGTAGTTCAAGGCTGTCTGATTGAGTACCTTGATCTGTGCGCGGACATCGGTGTGAATCGTATCGAATGCGGGGAAGGGTTCACTGAATCGCTCGTAGAGCCCGCCTCGGTGGTTCAACTCGCGCGCGAGCGCGGGCTTGAGGTGCAGTTCGAACTCGGAAAGAAGCACACGGGAGCCTTCACTGAGGAGATAGTCGCCGGACTGATCGACCAGGGGAAGCGCTGGCTGGATGCGGGGGCGCGCCAACTGGTCATTGAGGCACGCGAAAGCGCAAAGGGAGTGGGGCTGTTCGACGACTCCGGAACCTTCAACGCAGCATTCGCCGACGCCTTCGCTAATGCTTTTGGGCTGGACATTGCACTGTATGAGGCTCCCACGAAGCCGAGCCAGTTCGCCCTCCTCGACCACTTCGGCCCTGACGTGCACCTCTGCAACATTCGCCTGGAGGAACTCCTGCGGGTTGAAATCTACCGGCGAGGCTTGCACTCCGACGCTTTCGCGAAAGAGAATCTACGCCCGCGCCGAACCGTTTCGATGCGCGCTGGAACGAGTGACCCGCTATGAGAAGAACCGTTTCGATTGACTGCTTTCCCGAGAGCGTCGCTCGATACAGCCGTGAATACGCAATTGTCGCGATCGATGTAATCCGTGCTACGACCACGGCGATCACGGCTGTGGCGGCCGGCCGAAGGTGTCACCCGGTTTCGTCGCTGGAGGCCGCGTTCCGGAAGGCGGCCACGCTTGAGCAGCCGATTCTCGCGGGCGAACTGGGCGGTGATATGCCGGACGGCTTTGACATGAACAACAGCCCCGCCGAACTTGAGGCCCGTACGGACAGGCACCGCCCGGTAGTGATGCTGTCCTCATCGGGAACGAAGCTGATCACGCTGGCGGCGGTCCGTGGACCGGCATTCCTCGCATGCTTCCGGAATTACGCCGCTACTGCGCGCCATCTCGCTTCGCGGTACAGCAAAGTCGCCGTCATCGGCGCCGGAAGCCGGTCCGAGTTTCGCGAGGAAGATCAGATGTGCTGCGCCTGGATAGCCGAATTGCTGATCGGCGCCGGCTTTGAGCCCGAAAATCCTTCGGTCACCCGGATTATCGAGCGCTGGAGCGGAGCGCCGCCGGAGAGTTGTTTGGGAGGCAGAAGCGCGAACTATCTGATCCGCAGCGGTCAGAGTCACGATCTCACCTTCATCCTCGCCAGGGTGAACGATCTAGAAGCGGTGTTCCCAGTCACTAATGATGAGGTGCAGATGATTCCGGAACCGCGCCTGACCGAGCGCGCGGCTACAGTATCCGCACAGACGTGATCAGAGATCCCGGCTTGTCCCAGGTGCAAACGCCCCGGTGGCTCTGTACAGTCCCCGGGAACGAACTCGGACGTCGCGAGCTCAACCCACTGCAGTCGTCGTTGAACGTACTCAGGCGTTGAGGTATGCCTCGCGGAAGTTTAGTGAGGACGTACCGTGAAAGTAGGCCGCATACCGGCTGGCGACAATCGCCGCCAGCAGGACGCCGTGACCGAGTTGTTTCGATCGTCTGTTCCGACATGGGAGGACATTTACAGTCGTCGTGATGTGTACTCGGTCATATACCAGCGCCGCCGCATGGTCGCGTTGTCACTCATTATCAAGCTGCACTTGCCACCGCGCTCGCGAATTCTGGAAGTGGGTTGCGGACCCGGACTGACCACGGTTGCTCTCGCGGAGAAGGGCTATCACGTCCATGCAATGGACATCGTCCCAGAGATGCTGGAGGTTTGCCGTTCTCGGGCTGACCATCTGCGCGTGACCGAAAACATAGAGTTCAGCGTCGGGGACGTGGGCAGGCTCGCTTTCCGCGATTGTGCTTTTGATGCCGTACTTGTAGTTGGCGTGACCGAATGGATGGCTTCGCTCCGGCGTATGTTGCAGGAACTGAACCGCGTGATCAAGCCGGCGGGCTACTTAATTATCAGCTCAGATAACAGCAGGGCACTTCACTTCCGGTTGAATCCGATTTGCAGTCCGCGTTTGGCTCCAGTCAAAAAGATGGTCCGCCGCCTGTTCCGTCCGCAGCAGCACGGTCCGAAGATCTATGCGTATTCCAGACCGGAGTTCGAGTCACAGTTGTGCGAGCTTGGCTTTGCAAATCTGGAAACGAGGCAGGTGGGCTTTGGCCCGTTTGCGTTTTGTGGACTGCGGGTGCCGCGTACGCTCGGACTCAGACTGGATCGCGCCCTGCAATCGTTAGCCGACCGTGGCGTGAACCTGCTCCAAACTGCCGGGCATGTATACGTTGTTCTTGCTCAACGGGCACGTGCGTGATGTTGCCGGACAATCGTGCTTGTTCGACTTATCCGGTGGCTGTCATCGAAGTTCGACAGCAAGATAATCGGAACCGCCTGGATGAGGCGTCGAATGCAGAAGAAAGTTATGCTCAGGATTTTGGTGTTCGCTGCCGCGGCCGCCGGACTTGCCTGCTGGCGGCCGGTGTCATGGTTATCGTTGGGGACACTCGAGTGGTGGTACCACCCGGAAACGGCTGCGGTGCCTGAGGATGTCGGCGCGATTGTTGTGCTCTCGGGTGGGGACGTAGAGGCCCGGTATGAACATGCGGCCCGGATCTATCGTCATACACCGGTGCCGGTACTCGCATCCGTGGGGCGTGGCGCTTCGCCTGCCGCCACAGCCCACTGCGTCGATTTGGCACGCCGGATTCTACGCGAGGCCGGTGTTCCTGCCTCGATGATCTGGATTGAGGGGCGTGCGGCAAACACTCATGAGGACGCTAAGTACGCGGCCGAGGTCCTCAGTCGGAAACAGGTTCGCAAGGTAATTCTGGTGACCGAGGCATACCACGCCCTGAGGGCGGACATGTCCTTCCG
>DATMXS010000412.1:0-46515 GCA_035561355.1 Bryobacteraceae bacterium
AACTCGCCGGGCGCAAGCACGCGTACGGACTCGGTAACATTGGGCCCTTTGCCGATGACTTCGAGCTGAATGAGTACGTCGCCCGAAGCGGGCGTGTAGAGCAGGCTTCCGCCCTTTAGTTGGGCCAGGTCGAGGTCAACGACCCTCCGGGACCCGCCATCGGCAATGCTCAGGACCCCCTTGGTCGCGAAGAGGACGGCGGGTGCATTGCGATCCCAGGTGACGCGGTAGTCCGTGCCACTACGTTCCGCTGTCAGCGCCAGCCGCGGAACGACGGCCCGGGCGACGGCGCCAGCCCCCTGGACGGGGCTCCAGCGTGTTACAAAGAACCCGACTGCGGCTGCGGCTAGGAGGAGCAGGGCAATAACGGCGGCTACGAACCAGAAGCGCCGAACCGTGATGACGGCCGGAGCGCCAGGCACCCGTTCGGGCAGCGCAGGTTCCAGAGGCGCGGGAGTGACCGTCTCGCCGGTGGCGGGAGCGGTTGGAGGAGCTTCGAGTGAGAATTCGTCGTTAGCGGTTTCGGGGATCTGGCCAAATTGCCAGCACACCAGTCCACCCTTTGCGGCTGTGCCGTCTTGCGCCGGCCGAACAAACAGGAAGGCGTTGTACGGAGCGGAGAAGTACCGCGCGATCAGCATGAGATCGTCATTGCCCGGGCCCAGCGCGCCCTCGGCGGATTCCGTGCGGTAATAGCCTACCGCGGCCAGAGGGCGATCCGCGCCGGGCCGCCAGCGCGCAAGCGCCAATTCCAGCCGGCGGCGTTCGGGGTTGTCATGCGATTGCGAGAAGCCGCGCCAGAACCGGCCTTCGATACCCTCAATGGATTCAACCGTGACCGTATAGGAGCCGGCGTACCGCACCGAGCCAAGGAGCAGGCCGCCGCCTTCGGTCGAATCGGCCGACCGGCGTGCGATCTCTAAGAGCACCTCCGGCAGGATGCGAACTGAAATGGATTTGGCGGGCGGCTGCCAGACAAAGTAAGACAGACTCTCAGGCGTGGCCGCATCAGGCGTCCTGGCCACTGCAGCCGCCGCTCCGAGTCGCATGCCGAACTTTTGCTCCTTCCCCCGCAAACGATACAGGAGATTATACCCGACAACGTGGGGAGCTCGTGAGAACTTACAGTACCTACGTTCCACGGCACGTGACCGCATCTGCGCAGGCGAAACAACGCAAAGGGGGCGTCGTTTAGCCGTCTTCGAATCGCACCTGCCCGATCCTTCGGAGGCTACAGTCCGTCGTCGAAGAAACGGCTGACCCGGGCTTTGCGTGCCGGTTTTGGCCGAATCGCATTCTCAGCAGGTACACGCCGGTCCGCTGCCGCCACCTGTCCGGCGTTCTTGAATTGCGGGTGCGCCTCCTCTTCGTCGGTCCTGGGCATGGCTGGCTCTGAGACGGCCGGCTGCATGCCCCTGCCGTCCGCGGGCGAGGCTGTAACGACCCTCAGCGACTCAGAGACGCTCCGCTGTCCATCCTTTAACTCGAGGCGAAAGTTGACGTCCTCGCCTGACGGAGCATACGCAACCGTGCCTCCGCGCAGATGCGCGGCCTCCAGCTTGATCTCCTTTCTGAACTGCCCGTCGGAGATCACCAGCAAGCCCTCCTTGGAGCGCGCAACGATGGGCGCGTTGCGGTCCCAACTCACCTGGAGGTAGTTTCCGTTCCGCTCCACCTTGAGCGCCGGGGAGCCTTCGCCACCACTACCGGGTCCGCCCCTGACGCCCAGGATCTGGTATTCCATCGCTCCCACGCCAAGCACGACCGCTGCGACGGCGGCGGCCTTTTTCAAGTTCAGCCGGGATCCGAACGCGAACATCGGGACGGCGGCGCGGACCGGAGCGGCGGCCCTCTCGCGCACCGGCTGTGGCGCGGTTGCCGTTGCTTCTGGGGTCGCGGCGACGGGTTCGGCGTCCGGCTCGTCCAGGAGCGGCTTCAGCAGTTCCGCCTTGCTAAAGGGGAACTCGCGGTAGGTTGAGTGGCGGCGCATGTCCTCCTCTTCCCAGAAGAAGAACCCGCCTGAACTGGTGCGGGTCGCGTGCGGGCGGACCAGAAGGATCACGTCTTTAGGGTTCGAGAAGTAGGACCGGATAACAGCCATATCGTCCTCGTCCAGATACAGCCCGGGACGCGTATGGCTGCGGAAATATCCGACAGCCTGGTGGTTGCCGCCGGTGCGGCGAAGCGCTTTCTCGATGCGCTTGCGGTCGCCTTCGGAAAGGACGTACGACGGGCCGCGGCGATGCTCGCACGTGACCAGCTCATAATCGTCGATGAAAACCGTCACTTCGCCGGCCGTGAGCGCAGCCGTCCCGACGACCTTGCCGAGCAGAACGCCTCCGACCTCGGCGCCGCGTTTCGGCACCGCCCAGAACCCTTTCATGATCTCCGCGTGTAGACGATCGATGATCTCGTAACTGAGTTGGATGGAAAACGACTGCCCCGGAGTCTTCCACTCATAAAACGCCGGGAGCGAAGACGGGCCGACTGTGGATGCGAACTTCTCGGTGCCAAATCTCATAGCCCCTCGAATCGAATGAGTCCCAGGCCTGCAACCCTACGTACTTACATCTTACCTCCGTTCCGGAAAGTCGCCTCGCAGCGCAGCCTGCGCCTGCTAGGATATGGGACTCGAATGAACTTCGCAGAGCAGTTGAAGTCGTCGGTGGATATCGTCGACGTGGTCGGGCAATACGTCCGCCTGAGGAAGGCGGGGCCGCGGTGGGTAGGATTGTGCCCGTTCCACACGGAGAAGACGCCGTCCTTCTCCGTGCATTCGGTCCTCCAAATTTACAAGTGCTTCGGCTGCGGCGTGGGCGGCGACTCCATCAAATTCGTAATGGAAGTTGAAGGCCTCACGTTTATGGAGGCCATGAAGTCTCTCTCGGAACGGTACGGGATTCCGATGCCGAAGCGCGCGGAGTACTCGGATCCCGAGACGAAGCTGCGTGGCGCGCTGTTCCGCATGCACGAGATCGCGCGCGATCTCTACCACTCGGCGCTCGCTTCCCCTGCAGGAGCGGAGGCGCAGGCCTACCTCAAGCGCCGCGGTGTGGCTCCCGAAATGGTCGAGGAGTTTCAGATTGGCCTCGCGGCAGATGGATGGCAGACGCTCACGCGCGCGCTGGAGCGCGAGGGGTTCGACGCAACGCAACTGGAATCCTCCGGACTGGTGCTCAAACGCGACAGCGGCGGCTGGTTCGATCGTTTTCGCAACCGCCTGATGTTTCCCATCCAGGATGAGAGCGGCCGGGTGATCGCGTTCGGCGGGCGAGCGCTGGGCGCGGAGCAGGAGCCGAAGTATCTCAATTCCTCCGAAACACCGATATACCGCAAAGGCCACGTCCTGTACAGCCTTCACCGCGCGAAGGGCGCGATCCGCAAGAATGATCGCGCGGTGCTCGTCGAAGGCTACATGGACGTGATCGGAGTCTATTCGGCGGGCGTGAGCGAGGTGGTGGCGACGTGCGGGACCGCGCTGGTGTCGCAGCAGGTGCGCGCGTTACGGCGACACTCCGAGCACATCGTCGTGAACTTCGATCCCGATCCCGCCGGGGTCAAAGCGACGGAGCGCTCCATACAGATCCTGCTCGACGAGGGCATGCGCATCCGGGTGCTGCAGCTTGCGGGCGGGCTCGATCCCGATGAGTTCGTCAAAGAGAACGGCGCGGAGGCGTACCGGGAACGTCTCGAGAAGGCGCCCGGATACTTCCACTGGCTCGCTGATCGCGCGCGCGCCAAGTACGACACGCATGCGGCGGAGGGACGCATCGCGGCGCTTCAGTTCCTGCTACCTTCGATCGTGCGCGTCAGCGACCGCCTCGAACGGGCAACGATCGCAGGCGATATCGCGCAGTACATGGGCGTTGAGGCCGGCCTGGTGCTGGACCACTTCCGCAAGGCCGCAACGGAACGGCGGGATCAATCGCTTCAGATTTCGGCGCCCGTAAAGCGCGTGGAGAGCCTGTTGATCAACGCGTTCGTGACGAGCGCGGAAGCTCGCGGGAAGCTCCTGCCCTCCGTGCGCCGCAGCCCCGCGATTGCCGATTTTCCGACACGGCGCATTTTCGAAGCGTTGTACGCGATGGAGGACGCAGGCGCGCTGTTCTCCTTCGCCGAACTGGAAGGTAGGCTGGAGCAGGCCGATCGCGACCTGCTGCACAAGATTGTATTTACCGACATGGACGCTCAGGAACCCGAGGCGCTGCTTACGCTGGCGGAGGATTCGGTGCGCGCAATCGAAGCCTCGGGACGCGAAGCGCACCGCTCGGAACTCCGCGCTCGCGCCAGGGATGCTGAACGTGCTGGTAATATGGCAGAAGCTTTGCGCATCGCTCGGGAGTTGGATGCGCTCGATAGAGAAGCGGATGTTGCCAAGGGGCAAATATAGCTCTGCAATTCGTGTGTGCACGAGGGCCGACGCCACCTTACGGACTCGGTGGTGCGCCTTGGCGATCGCCGGCCAAGTTGCACGGGCGCCGCACAAGAAACAAGAAATCCCTGGCGCGTTGCTGTCGCTGTCGGACGCTTGTTGTACAATGCCTAGGATTCACAGGTTGGTGGTCAATTAGGGGTTCAGGTGGCGCTCGAAGACAAGTACGGCCGTCTCAAGCAACTCGTTGACGAGGGCAAAGAGAAAGGTTACGTTCTCTACGACGAAGTCAGCGATCTGCTGCCGGACGACATCGCACCGGGCCCAGAGCTCGAAGAGCTTCTGGTCAACCTCGACGGGGCCGGCGTCGAGATCCTCGAAGAACCCAAGCTGGATAAGATCAGTGACACGGAAGAACTGGGCGAGCTCGAGATTGCTCAGGAATTCGCGGATAAGACGAACGATCCCGTTCGCATGTATCTGCGTGAGATGGGCACGGTGCCGCTGCTCACGCGCGAAGGGGAAATCGAGCTTGCTAAACGAATCGAGCGGGGGCAGCATGCGGTTCGCAAATCCCTCGCGCGCTCTCCGCTGATCTGGAGAGAAGTGCTTGCGCTCGCGGACGACCTCTCCCGGGGCGCCGTAAATATCCGCGACGTGTTGGTGCTCCCGGACCTGGTGGCGAACGATGAAGCAATAGAGGCGCAGAAGAACGAAGTCCTGCAGGTTATCGACGAGATTGACCGCTACTACCGGAAGACGCAGCAGTTCCGACAGAAGCTCCTGGCCGTTTCCCGCTCGCTGAAGCCCAAACAATACCGATCCTTGCGTTGGTCGCTCGCGCGCGCCACGGTTCGCATTTCACAACTGGTCCGGCAGATCGCATGGAGCACCCCGTGGCAGTGCCGCCTTGTGGATTGTGTGCGCCACGCGGTGGACGAATTCAGACCACTCGAACGTGAAATCGCCCGCGTTCAGCGAAAGATCGAGGAAGCCTCCAACACCGGGCAGCCGCTTCAGCGTGACCTGCGCAAAGAGCTGCGCCAGCACAGCCACAGCCTTCAGCAGCTCGAGGAGGATGCCGGCGCGAGCGCCAATGAGCTTCGCCGCACACTCCAGGTGATCGAGCGCGGTGAACTCGAGGCGGGTACGGCGAAGAAGCAGCTCATCGAAGCCAATCTTCGGCTGGTGGTCTCGATCGCAAAGCGGTACACGAACCGCGGCCTGCAGTTCCTTGACCTGATCCAGGAAGGCAATATCGGCCTGATGAAGGCCGTGGACAAATTCAATTACCGCCGCGGCTACAAGTTCTCGACCTACGCGACGTGGTGGGTGCGGCAGGCGATTACGCGCGCCATTGCGGATCAGGCGCGGACAATCCGCATCCCGGTGCACATGATCGAGACGATCAACAAGCTCGTCCGGATGCAGCGCCGGTTACAGCAGGAACTCGGACGCGAGCCCACAACGGACGAGCTCTCGAAGAAGATGGACCTGCCGGTTCCAAAGATTCGCAAGGTGCTCCGCATCGCACAGGAACCGATCTCGCTCGAGACGCCGGTAGGCGAAGAGGAAGAGTCTCATCTCGGCGATTTCATCATCGACAAACATGGGGTGTCGCCGTCGGAAGCGGTGATCAACCTGAACCTTCGCGAACAGACCGCCGAGGTGCTCAAGACCCTGAGCCCGCGCGAAGAGAAGATCATCAAAATGCGCTTCGGCCTGATGGACGGCAGCGAGCACACGCTCGAAGAAGTGGGCCAGCACTTCGCGGTTACTCGCGAGCGCATCCGGCAGATTGAGGCGAAGGCGCTCCGCAAGCTGCGCCACCCGAGCCGGAGCCACCGGTTGCGCGCTTTTCTGGACAGCACCAATCTGCGGCACGACTAAGCTCGCCGGGCCCGCCACGATTGGAATGTTTGGCTAATCCTTGGCTGATGCGGTTGAAGTGGCTGCCTCTACCGGCCCTGTGCGCCGTAAACTTCCCTTACGATTTCGACGATTTCGTCCGGCACGAGATGTTCCCAGGGTTTCCCTGCCCTTACGCGGCTGCGCACGGCGGTGGAGGATATGTCTTCGCACGACTCGGCAGGCACGAGCGAGACGACGCGCTCCGTCAGAGCCGCGGGGGCCGACCATTCCGAGCGCCGCGGAGCGACCAGCAGCCCGTACTCGCGCAGCTGGCCACCGATCGCGCCGGGCTCGCCGTAATCCCAGTTCACGATCCGCTCCGCCGCGTCCGCTCCACACAGGAACCAAAGATCCACGGCTCCGTACTCCGCGCGGCACTCGCGCGCAATCTCGATGAACAAACCTCGCTCGCTCGCGGCTATGGAAAAACGCGGCTCGGCCCGCGCGCAGCGCTCCAGCATTCGCACTCGATCGTCGAACCCGGCTCCCTCCCATTCTTTGTGCGGGAAAGCGCGCGGGAGCACCAGGACGACTTCGTCCACGTGCGAGAGCGCCGCCTTCGCAAGCGCGATGTGAGCGCGCGTCGGTGGATTGAACGCGCCGGGAAAAACACCAAGCCGCCGCGGGTTAACGGTCGCGCGCCTGAGGAAGTCCATCAGCCGTATGCTACGCTGTCGGTCTGATCGAAGTCACGGCCGCTCGACGCGATCCGTTGGCTTTGCGACAACGGATCGCCTTCATGGCAATCGATCTCCACACGCACACTTCGGCTTCGGACGGTTCCTTCACACCGGTACAACTCGTGCGCACCGCCGAGTCCATCGGCCTCGAGGCGCTCGGCATCACGGACCACGACACGTTCGCGGGTTGGGACGAGGCTGTTCGATTGCCGCGCGCCGCGTCGCTGGAGCTTGTGTGCGGCATCGAGCTCAGCACGAAGTTCCGGTTTGACGGCGCCCGGAAGGGCACGAGCGTTCACGTGCTCGCCTACTTTCTGCATGGCGCAGCACCGGCGGCATTTCGCGAATGGCTCGCGGAAGCACAACGATTCCGGCGCGACCGCAATGCCCGGCTCGCGGTCCGGTTGCAATCCCTTGGGCTCAACGTGACGCTCGATGACGCGGAATCGCTTGGCGGCGCTCTAACGGGCCGGCCGCACTTCGCCAAGGTACTTATTCAAAAGGGCCATGCGAAAACCATGCAGGAGGCTTTCACCCGCTATCTGGGCGAGAAGGGGAAGGCGTACGTAGAGCGCGAGGAACCCTCGATCGAGGGCGCGCTGGGCCGAATCACCGGCGCCGGCGGCGTTCCCTCTCTCGCGCACCCCGTTCGAGTGGAAGAGCACGCGCCCGACGGCTTCGAACGCCTCCTCGCTGACTGGAAAGACGCCGGCCTCCGCGCGATTGAAGCATGGCACAGCGACCACACGGACGCGCATATCGCGAAGTACCGTGCGATGGCCGGACGCCTCGGCCTTGGCGTCACTGGAGGCACGGATTTTCACGGTGACGCCAAACCGGGCGTTTCGCTCGGAAGCGGGCGCGGGCGGCTCAATATTCCGCGGAGCGTGCTCGACGACCTCAAGGGTTGAGGCGCGCCGGAGCGGCTAATGATCCGTTCCCGGATACTTCATCTCCCCGGCGGTAACGGGCAGTGCGAGCCGGTTCTGGCGCGGTGGCAGGGGACAGGTTGCGTAAGGCGTGAACGCGCACGGTGGGTTCTCCGACTTGTTGAAATCCAGGAGGACGGTTTCGCCTTTGGGCGCGTCGGCGTATAGGAACCGTCCGGCCCCATAGGTCGTCTTGCCGCTGGTTGCATCGCGGAACACGAAGAACAGTTGCGAGCCTTCAGCGATCGGCTCCAGGCGGTATGTCTTCCCTTCCCTGGTGAACTCGACAAAGCCGGGGCTCTCCATCTGCTCGGTGGCGCCGGTGACGTTCTGGATGGCGATCTTGCGGGGCGCGGGATACGGCGTGAACCGCGCGGTGATGCGCCATGTGGGATCGGCCGGGTACCAGCGGAGCCCGGCAAAACGCCTGCGCGCAGGACTCGCGTTATCCTTCACGCGAATCGCATATCTCTCCCCGCGTTTCAGCAGGATCAGGCGCATCGTACCGAGCGTCAGAACGTCGGGGTTGCCCCCCGTATCCGGCCGCAAGGTGGTTTCGGTAACTGGACGGCCCCCTAGGGTGAAGCGGACGCCAGGTTCGGCCCTGAACTGCACCTGATCACCAGCGAGCGTGAACGTCGCCGTTCGCGCCGGAGCGCTGCCAGGGGGCAGAACGATGGCGGCCGCATTGGACGCTCCTGCGACATTCGCGCCCGGGTCGAGCCAGAACAAACCCACTACCGTCAGCCAGCCGTCATCCGCCTTCAGCGGAGCCTCCCTGGCGTTTCGCCATTCGGCGATCGAGCGGCTGTATGCGGAGGCGCTCGGCACAGGTTCGGCCGCAAACGTGGCAGCAACGGCAATTGACAGGAGGACGGCGGCGTTCATGTAGTTCCTATTCTCCACAATGAGCCTCACCGGACGCGACACTCGGGACCCTGCCGGACCGATGGGTTGAGTGTCCTTGGCCGCAAGCACCCTGCGTTCCGGGCTAACCTACAGGGAGGGAAGCAGAAATGCGGCCGCCGATTGCTCGCAATGAAGCCGAGAGGCTTAGCGCCCTAAAACGGCACTACATCCTGGACACGCCGCCTGAAGCGGCCCTGGACCGGATCACCGCGCTGGCAGCGCGCCTGTTTTCTGTTCCGATCTCATTGATCACTCTGATCGATGAGGCGCGCCAGTGGTTCAAGTCCGCTTATGGCCTCGATATTCGCGAGACCCCGCGCGATTTTGCGGTTTGCGCCCACACCATCTGTTCCAAGGGAGTGATGGTCATTCCAGACGCGCTCGAGGATCCACGGTTCCGGGATAACCCGCTCGTGACCGGTGAACCGGGAATCCGATTTTACGCCGGCGCTCCGGTGACGACTCCCGACGGCTACCACCTCGGCACGCTGTGCGTGATCGACAAGATTCCCCGCGAGGGCCTCTCCGCCGAGCAGAAGCACCTGCTTTCGAGCCTGGCCGCGATCGTGATGGACGAACTGGAACTGCGGCTCGCCACAATCGCCGCATCCCGCCACCACGCGGAGCAGGCATCGATTTCGGAGCAATTAGCGGACATGTCCGGACGCCTCCAATTGAACGAGCAGATCATCGCCAACGTTTTGGATGTGCTGCCGGTGGGCGTCTGGGTCGCGGACGCGGCCGGCCGCATTGTGTGCGTCAACCCGGCCGGCCGGGCGATCTGGGATGGCGGCGAAAGTACCGGAATCGAAACGTTTGCCAATTACATCGGCTGGTGGCCCGAAACGGGAAAGCGCCTGACGTCTGACGATTGGGGGATGGCACGCGCAATCCGGCGCGGTGAGACGTCGATCAATGAGGTGATCGACATCGAAACCTTCGATGGGAAGAGGAGGACGATTTCCCACTCCGCAGCGCCGTTGCGGGATCACTCCGGCGAGATTGCCGGCGGGGTCGCCGTGATCGAGGACATCACGGAGCGCCGGCGCGCCGAGGAGGCGCTGCGTCGTGTGGGAGACGAATTGAACGGCCTGATCAACGCGTCACCCGTCGCGATCGTCTCGATCGACCGCGACCACATCGTCCGGAGTTGGAGTTCCGCCGCGGTACAGATGTTCGGGTGGACCGCGGCTGAAGTGATCGGAAAGCCCTGTCCCCACGTTCCCCAAGGCGCGGTGGCCGAATTCGAACAAGGCTTTGAGCACATATTTCAGGGCAATGTCCTTCGAAACGTAGAAGCGGTACGGCAACGAAAGGACGGGAGGATAATCGAGGTCACCGTTTCAGCGGCTCCGCTGCACGGCCGCGATGACGAGATCACAGGCATCGTGTCGATCCTCGCCGACAACACCGCCGCTAAGGCAGCGGAACGGGCCCTGCGCGAAAGCGAGGAACGCTACCGCAACCTCGTAGAGAGCTCGCCTATTGCCATAGCGGTTCACTGCGAACGTCGGCTCGTCTACGTCAACCCGACCACCATCCGGCTGTTCGGAGCAAGCAGAGCAGAAGACCTGCTGGGGCGCGATCCGGCAGAGTTCGTCCATCCGGATCACCTCCCGCGTTACCACGAACGCACGGTCGCCGTCGAACAAGGCGAATCTGTGCCCATCACCGAAGCGAAGCTGTTTCGGCTCGACGGGTCCGTGATCCACGCCGAAGTCATTTCGATCAACCAAAGCTATCAAGGGCGTCCGGCCGTGCAGGTCGCGATGCGGGACATCACCGAGAAACGGGAGATGGAAGTCGCGCTCCAGCAGAGTGAAGAGCGTTTCCGCCGGGCGATTCTGGATGCTCCCATGCCCATCATGATTCACGCCGAGGACGGCAGGATCGTTCAAATCAACCAGGCATGGTCGGATCTGTCCGGATATACAGCCGAGGAACTGCCCACGATGGAGGAGTGGGTGAGTAAAGCCTGCGCAGGCGCCGGCCAGGAGGTCCGGGAGAAGGTCCAGAACGTTTACTCACTCGAAACCAGGCAAAAGGGCTGGGAGATCCCCATCCGCACGAAGTCCGGCGAGACGCGGACGTGGTCGTTCAGCTCTGCGCCGTTGGGGCGGCTCTCTGGAGGCAGCCGCGCCGTCATCACGGTGGCGATGGACGTCACCGAACGCCACAGCCTGGAGCAACAGCTTGCGCAGGCGCAGAAGATGGAGGCTATCGGTCTGCTGGCGGGCGGCGTCGCCCATGACTTCAATAACCTCCTCACCGTGATTTCCGGCTACGCGAACCTGCTGATCGAATCTCTGGGTGAACTCGATCCCGCAACACAGCAGTTAAAGGAAATCGCTGGTGCGGCGGAGCGCGCGGCGGCGCTCACCCGCCAACTGCTCGCCTTCGGCCGCAAGCAAGTCCTGCAGCCCGCCAACGTGGACATCAACGCGGCGGTGCATGATTCGGAACGGATGTTACGCCGTCTGATCGGGGAAGACATCGAAATCAGGATGGCCCTTGCGGCCGATGAAATGCGGACGCTGGTGGACCCTGGGCAACTCGCTCAGGTGATCATGAACCTGGCAATCAATGCACGGGACGCCATGCCGGCGGGAGGCACGCTCACCATCGAAACGGCGGGTGCGGAGCTTGGCGCGGAATTTACCGCGGCGCATCCCACCATTGCTCCCGGCGCATACGTGCAGCTCTCCATCGGGGACACAGGCATCGGCATGGACCAGGCAACGCTGGCGCGTATCTTCGATCCGTTCTTCACAACAAAAGCCGCCGGCGCGGGCACCGGGCTGGGCCTGTCCACTGTATACGGGATTGTTAAGCAGAGCAATGGACACATATCCGTCGATAGCGAACCGGGGCGAGGGACAACGTTCCGGATCTACTTCCCCAGGATCTTCGAGGCTGCCAAACCTGTCGTAAGCACGCCGCAGGCCGCGTGCCGGGCCTGCGAGACGGTCCTCCTGGTGGAAGACGAACCCGCACTGCGGAAACTTGCGCGGGACATCCTGAGCCACGCCGGTTACAAAGTCATCGAGGCCGCCAACGGCGGCGAAGCGCTGCTGGCCTGCGAACGCCATCCGGCGGAAATCGCACTGATGCTCACGGACCTCATCATGCCCGGGATGAGCGGCCGCGAACTCTCAGACCGCCTCGCGCCGCTCCGGCCCGCAATGAAAGTGTTGTTCATGTCCGGCTACACGAGCCACGCCGTGATACACAACGGCGCCCTGGAAGGTAACGTCCACTTCATCCAGAAGCCGTTCACGCCGTCGATGCTGACGGAGAAGGTAGGTCAGATTCTACGGGGAGGATCGTGAATCGGGAATGATGGCTGCTTCGGCCAGGCTGCAATGTTGCCCCCACTTGGCGCTGCGTGCTAATCATCGGGTAGGTGGAGCGGCTTCGGACGCCGTTCTCTCCTTAGGGGGATGCTATGGAAGAAAAGATCAGGAAAACCGATCCGGAGCGCCGGTATCGGCGAGTGCTGTCAGCCAGCAGTCTGGCGTCAGATCGCGTGAGGAATCCGGCAGGCGAGGATCTCGGCAAAGCTCACGATCTGATGATCGACCTGCATAGCGGCCGCGTCGCGTACGTGGTGCTTTCCTACGGCGGCCTGCTCGGGATAGGCAACAAGCTGTTCGCAGTGCCCTGGAACGCGATCAAGGTGGATGAGGACGAAAAGTGCTTGATCCTGAATATGGATAAGCAGCGGCTCGAGAATGCGCCGGGTTTCGACAAGGATAATTGGCCGGACATGGCGGACCAGCAGTGGAGCGGCCGCGTCCACGAATTCTACGGCACGCAGCCGTATTCGGAGGAGACCGAACAGCCAAAGACCTTCCGTGGGGGAGGGGGTATCTAGCCAGGAGGAGGAGCCGGCTGCTTCATGCGGTCGGCTCTTCCCTTTCGAGAAGCGCGCAAGCCGTAAGATGTTGTTGGTTCAGGAAGCTTGGGTTAAAGAGGGGTGTTGGTGCGGATGAGAGGACTTGAACCTCCACTCCCTTGCGAGAACATGGACCTGAACCATGCGCGTCTGCCAATTCCGCCACATCCGCACGATGTGTTGAATTCTATTGTGCTTCGCGAACATCGGGCGTGTCAAATCGGATGAGGCTTTTTCTCAGCTCATCGGCGAGTACTTTCACGCGGTTTTCCAATTCGTCGCGGATCTCCCTGTGCCTGCGGTCGCCGACCCAGTAGGGATCCTCTACCGGCCACGTCAGAATACGCGCCCGGACTGTACGCGGCAACTCGAAGCCGCTCATATTGACGATCAGATCGTAGTCGAAGCCGGTGGTATCGAAGCCCTTGGGAGTGCAGCCGTCCAGGTCGATTCCCTTCTCCAACATGAATTCGCGTGTAGAGGGAGCGATCATCTCGCACGGGCGGATTCCGCAGCTCGAAGGCTCAATCACGTCCGACGCGTGTTTCCGCGCGAACGCTTCAGCCATCTGGCTGCGGCATGCGTTCCCGATGCAAACAAACAGCACACGATAGCGGCGCACTATTTCCATTGTCGCCTCCGGAAACGACCGGGCCTACTTGCCGTTGCCCACGGAATCCAGAAATAGCTTGTGGATGCGGTCATCATCTGAAAGCTCCGGATGGAATGTCGCGACGATGTGGCGGCCAGAGCCTACGAGGACGGGATCGCCTTGATACCGGAGATAAACCTTCGCGCCGTTGCCCAGCCGCGTGATGCGGGGCGCGCGGATAAACACGGCCTCCAGTTCATCGCCACCCAACGCGGCCTCCGGCGTCAGATGGACCACGCGGCTGTCCACCTGCCGGCCGTACGCATTCCGCTCCACCGATATATCTACGAGCCCGAGCGATTCCTGTGCAGGATTGGTCACCTCGGTAGCGAGCATGATTGCGCCTGCGCATGTTCCGAAGATCGGGTGTTCCCGGCCGAAGCGGCGCAGCGGATCCACGAGACCTTGATCCCCGGCGATCTTCAGCATCGTGGTGCTCTCACCGCCAGGGATAATGAGCGCGTCAATGCCTTCGAGCTCTTCCGCCATGCGCACCGGGACCGGAATGGCCCCGGCACGCTGGATCGCCTTCCGGTGCGCCTCATAGGCCCCTTGCAGGGCCAGGATGCCAATCCTCTTCATTTACCAGCCCCGAGTGGCCAGCCGCTCTGATTCCGGCATGTTGGCCAAGTCCAGGCCGAACATCGCGATACCCAGGTCCTCGCAAGCTTCCAGAAGTTTGGCGGGATCATTGAAATAGGTTGCCGCCTTCACGATTGCCTTTGCGCGGTTCTCGGGATCCTCTGACTTGAAGATGCCCGAGCCGACGAACACCGACTCCGCTCCGAGTTGCATGACGAGTGCCGCGTCCGCCGGCGTCGCGATCCCGCCTGCCGAGAAGTTCGGCACCGGCAGCTTGCCATTCGCAGCGACGTACTCCACGAGTTCCAGCGGGGCCTGGAGGTTCTTCGCCTCCCGAGCCAGTTCTTCGTGACCGAGCACGGTGAGCTGCTTCATTTCCTTCTGGATGGTCCGCATGTGCCGCACGGCTTCCACGATGTTGCCGGAGCCGGCCTCACCCTTGGTGCGGATCATGGCCGCGCCCTCGGCAATGCGCCGGAGCGCCTCACCCAAGTTGCGCGCGCCGCAGACGAATGGGACGGTGAACTTCCGCTTATCGACGTGGTGCTCGTCATCGGCGGGCGTGAGGACTTCACTCTCATCGATGTAGTCCACCTTCAGCGCCTCGAGAACGCGCGCCTCCATGAAATGCCCGATTCGGCACTTGGCCATGACGGGGATCGTGACGGCTGCCATGATCTCGCGGATCTTGCGGATGGGCGCCATGCGGGCCACGCCGCCTTCCTTGCGGATATCCGCCGGAACGCGCTCGAGCGCCATGACGGCCGCGGCCCCGGCCTTCTCGGCAATCACCGCCTGCTCGGCGTTGGTGACGTCCATGATTACGCCGCCCTTGAGCATCTCGGCCAGGCCGGCCTTTACGCGAAACGTATCGTCCAAAAACATGTCAGAAAACTCCTTCTCCTAAACCAGTGCCGGGGCCGGGGCGCGTCGCTCAGTGCGCGTGCGCTCCAACTCCGCCGATGCGATCGAACCCAAAATCTCCACCCCGCGGCGAATCTCCGCCGGAGCGAGTCCGGCGAAACTCAGCCGGAGCGCGCCAGGGTCATGCCGTGACACTTCGAAATAGCGGCCCGGGATGTATGCGACGCCCGCGCGATGGGCGCGCGCCAGCAAGTCCATTGCGTCAAGCGGGCGCGGCAGCCGGACCCACAAATTCATTCCACCTTCGGGACGCGTGAACTCGCTTCCCGCCGGCAGCCACCGTCCGCACGCCTCAAGCACCGCCTTCAGCCGCAGCCCGCCTGCCGTGACCACGCGCTGACGATGCGCCGCAAGCCGCCCGGATTCGGCGAACCGCAGCAACGCGGCCTGCGAGAGCTGATCGCTGTGCAGATCCGTAACCTGCTTGGCTTCCGCAAGGCGGGCGATCAGCGCGCGCGGCCCCAACACCCATCCGACGCGCAATCCTGGGAACGTGATTTTCGAAAAGCTCTGCAGCAAGGCGACCCGCCGTGTCTCGTCGCTGGCCTTCAGCGGCGGCACCGCTGCCCCTTCGTAACGAAGATCGCCGTAGATGTCGTTTTCGATCACGAGCAATCCGCGATTGCGCGCGGCGTCGAGCAACTCGAGACGCCGCTCGGCCGGGATCGTAGCGCCCGTCGGATTCTGAAAAGTCGGCGTCGTCACCAGCACGCGGGCGCGAGGCGCGGCGTCGAGCGCGTCCGGACTGAGGCCATCAGGACCGACAGGCACGCCGACGAGACGCGCACCCGCGCGCAGGAATAAGTTTTTGAGCCCCGGATAGACCGGATCCTCCACAAGCACCGGATCGCCTGGATGAATCAGGACGCGCTGCACTAAATCCAGCGCCTGCTGGCACCCGTTCGTGATGATCAGGTCATCACCGTCGCGCGCAAGCCCGTCGCGGCGCGCAGCGTCAAGAAGGTATTCGCGAAGCGGTGCGT
The DNA here is from genome assembly GCA_035561355.1 of Bryobacteraceae bacterium. GTDB lineage: Bacteria > Acidobacteriota > Terriglobia > Bryobacterales > Bryobacteraceae > DATMXS01. The sequence goes on from DATMXS010000412.1 coordinate 15,838, forward strand.
AGCCGTAGGCTGACCCGAGCTGAAGAATGTCTGCTGCGCCGGACCCGGAAAGCGCTTCATCGCAACTACGCCGGAAGTCGTCCAACGGAAACAGGTCAGCCGACGGGCGGGCCGTGGCGAAGCTGATCGCTCCAGCAGGCGGTGGAGATGGAGGCTCCGAATCGGCCGATGGGAAGTTCAGCGCCCAGTCAGCGGCGGACGCCGAGGGCAGTCCAACGACGAAGCTGCCGCGCCCGACGTGCCCGCGAACAAACCCCTCGCTTTCCAGGAGGTCGTAAGCGGCTGAAATGGTGGTCCGATTCAGTCCAAGTAGGCCAGCCAATTCCCGAGTGGCTGGGATCCGTTCGCCGTGCCGCAGAATCCCGTCTACAATTGCGCTCCTAATAGAACCATAGAGTTGGCGATAGAGCGGGACATTGGAGTGCGGATCGAGCTGTACGTCAGGAAACATGCGGGCGACACCATCCAGCGTACCATATTGGATGGCCTCAAACCGGCTGCTAGTCAGCGGAACCAGTAGTCGCCTCGGCGATCCAGTCGAGGTAAGACGTCAAGCCGTCCAGCACCGGAAGTGCGATGCATTCGGGTACTTCATACGAGTGTAGGCGGACAAGCTCGACGCGGAGGTCGTCGAACCGCGCCCGCGTCGTCTTGATGATCAGCAGCCACTCGCGCGCATCTTCGACCACGCCCTTCCATCGGTAGATGCTCCGCACACCCGGAACGATGTTGACGCACGCGGCTGTACGCGATTCAACCAGGCCGCGAGCGACGCGCTCAGCCTCGTCGCCTGAGCCGCACGTAGAGAGCGCGAGAATTTTATCCGTCACTTTCGTGAATTTTCGCAAAAACGGTGGCAGCCCGTGTAGAACAGGTTTATAAAGAAATGTGGGGTCGAGATTCCGTTTCCTGCGCAAGGGCGCATTTGTCGCAATACTCGCGTTCGCGGGCCTGTTCTTCGCCCTTCGAGTGCCTCAGACATACGCCGCGTTGCGCGTCAAGAACCAGGAGATTCGGAAACTTCAGCAACGCAACGCCGACCTGAAGAAGGACAACGGCGAGCGCAAGAAGTGGATCCACGACCTCACCCGTAACCGCTCTGAGCAGGAAAACCTGCTGCGTCGCGAGTATCACAAGCAGCGTGACGGCGACACAACCTTCATGCTGCAACCGGACCACAAGCCGGCGAAGTAGAGCTTCAGCCCTTCAGCAGTTCCACCACGCGACCGAACAGAGTGTCCGTGCGTCCGGCCGATCTCGATTCCACAGCCATTCGCAGAATCGGCTCGGTATTGGATGACCGGACATGGATCCACGCGTTATCGAGCATCAGTTTGAGGCCGTCGGACCGGTCCAAGGCAACACCGGGGAACTCATCCTCGAGCTCCTGCATCAACGCGCCCAAACGGCCGTGCTCGTACGCCACCTTGCCGAATTTCCGCCAGTAGTGTGGAAGCCGCGCGGCGAGTTCCGAGCACTTCAGTCCCGTCGCCGCCATGCGATCGAGCAAGAAAGCCATGCCGGTGTAGGAGTCGCGGCAGAGGTGGACTGCGGGGAAGATGATGCCCCCATTCGCCCCTTCTCCGCCGATTACAGCATTCACCGCCTGCATCGTCTCGACAACGTTTGCCTCCCCGACCGGGGTGCGGAATACGCGCCTTCCATGCGCGGCTGCAACATCGTCGATCACGGATGACGTCGTCAGGTTCACCACCACGTCGCCCGGGAGCCGTTCCAGCGCGGCATCCACCGCGAGCGCCAGAACATCGTCGTTATCCAGCACGCGCCCCGTCTCATCGACCACCGCGAGCCGGTCGCCGTCGGGATCTTGCGCGAAGCCGATATCACAGCCTTCATGCGGCACGAGGGCGGCAATCTCGCCCAAGGTGTCCGGACGCGGCTCGGCGATGCGCGGAAACGGCTTGGTCGGATCCACCGCGATCGCGTGCAGTTCGGTTCCGAGAATGTCGCGAAGGAACCGTACGCTCATGACCGATCCCGCGCCGTTCACCCCATCGAGCGCGACCCGGAAGCGCCGCCGCCGGATGCGCTCCGGGTCCACATGGCTCAGCACACGCTCGAAGTGCAGTTCCGGAGGGCGCTCGTATTCCTGGGTGACGCGCCGGATCCGATCATTGCCGACACTCCGGAAGTCGCTCTGGTGATACAGGTCCAGCAGTTCACTCCGCTCGTAATGGTTGAAGAATAGGCCCTCTTCGTTGAACAGCTTCAGCGCATTGTACTCGGGCGGGTTATGAGAGGCCGTCAATGCGATGCCACCTCGGGCACGCGTCGCTGCAACAAACACCTGGATCGTGGGTGTCGGCAGGATTCCGACGTCCACCACCTCGCATCCCGCCGCGAGCAGCCCGCATGTGACGGCGCGCTGAAGCATATCGCCGCTGGCTCGCGTATCGCGCCCGATCACCACGCGACCCGAGTTTACGTACGTTCCGAATGCCTGTGCGAACTCGGCTGCCAGTTGCGGCGTGAGGAACCCGCCGACAACGCCGCGGATTCCCGAGACTCCGATTTTGAGTAAGTGCTCTCTTGCCATGATGCTACGCGAAAGTCCTAACGTGTTCCATCAAGCCATCGAAGAGAGCCTGCGGCGGCTCGCCTTTTGCCTCGCAAATCACACGCACGATGGGCTCCGTCTGCGAAACGCGCACGTGGAACCACCGCCCTTCCCAATCGGCGCGGACGCCATCCAGCAGGTTCAGCCGCGCGGAGGAGTTCCGTTCCCGAAGCTCAGCGAGCAGCACCGGGATCCGCCGCGTCACCAATGGAACTTCGCCCTTCAGCATTGAATAGCGCGGATAACTCGCCACGATTTCCGAAAGCTTCTTCCCCCGCTCGCGCATCAGCGTGAGCACGGCCAGCATGGATGCGATGCCGTCGTACACAAACCGGAACATCGGCATCATCACCGCTCCCGTGCCTTCACCCGCCACGGCGATCTGCTCGGGACGGTAGCTCGCCAGAGCGTCCATAGCTGCCTGCCTGCCGACCGGAACCCGGATCAACTTCCCTCCGTGCTGCGCCACGACCTCGTCGATAAGAGCGGTGCTCGAAAGATTCGTGATGACCAGCTTGCCGGGCCCGCGCGGCAATAGCCAGTCCGCCAGCATCGGCAGGACCATCTCCTCCGAGACGGGCACGCCTTCGTCCGTAGCGAGCGCAACGCGGTCGGAATCCACATCGAACAGGAACCCGGCATCCGCGCCGAGTGGCCGCATCAAAGGAGCGAGTTGCAGTCCGACCGTTTGCGCTGTCGTGCTCGGCTCGTGGGCAAAGGCCACGCCCTCTACCTGCGCGTTGATCAGCAGGAAGTTCAGCCCGAAGCGCTCGTTCATCCTGCGCAGAATGAGCGAGGACGTGCCGTTACAGCAATCCACCACGACCTTCAAGCGCCGCAGGGCGTCCAGGTCGAAGATCCCCGCAAGCTCATCGAGGTAGAGATCGACTGCGCCGGAATCGGTCCTGATCTTCCCGAGGCGGTCCCACTCGACAAAGTCGAATTTCCGTAGGTGGTAGATGTCGAGCAGCTCGCCCGATTCCGCCGTAGAGAGGTAGACGCCCCCCGGGCCGAAGAACTTTAGCGCATTCCACTCGGCGCTATTGTGGGACGCGCCGATGGAGATGCCTCCGGCCGCGTTCAGCCGCCGGATCGTCTGCTGGATTACGGGTGTTGAAACGATCCCAAGCGACACTACATCCCGCCCGCACGCCATCAGGGCCGAGGTGACCCCCTCGAAGATCATCCGACCGCTGGCCCGTGGATCACGCCCGACGACGACGGGGCCGGGAGTGACGAACGTTCCGAACGCCGAGGCGAAATCGAGCACGTGGGTCGCAGTCATGCCGGAGCCGACCACGCCGCGAAGTCCAACGTGCGAGATCCTAAGCTGCTTTTCCGCCAGCATCGCTGTCCTTAGTCGAGCACCAGGATGCCGAACTTCTCGGGCGTGTGATTCGAAGGATTGCCGGTAGGCGCCCAGGCCACCAGCTTGCGCTGGGGAGGCCCACCCTGGAATCGGAACAGGTCGATACGAAGCTCGTTGCCCTTTACTGCGGGCCGCGGATCGATGCTCTTGAACGGGATCCGCATCTCGCCGTACCAGATCTTTGCATTCTTATCGATGCGCGCCTTAGTACCGAACCCCGAGTTCCACAGCCAGCCCCCTTCCGGCTTGGGCTGCTTTCGGTCGATATCCAAATCCACCCACTCGCCCTGCGGCGAGACCTGAAACTCCTTGTACTGGTGAATGTTCTCGAAGTCAGATCCGATGAACGCCTCGGCCACGTCCCAGTTCCACAGCTTGTTGGTTTCGGTCGTAGTAGACGGGTCCGGCTTCAGGTAAAGATCCTCGTAAGGACAAATGAACAGCAGGTACAGGTTGTCCGGCGTCCAGCGTGATCGTATCTCGGTCCGGTTGGAGGGCAGCTTCTGGCCGAGATTGGTGGTATCGGCGATGACGCCCGGCACGTTCTTCCACTGAGGGGCGGCGGGGTCCGCTGTGAGTTCGAATTCGGATTTGGCGCGCTTGCTGGCGAACCGGCCTGGATCCTGCGCGAAAGCAAGTCCGGCGAGCCCGACTCCGGCGAAAAGGAAAATGGCTGTGGCGTTCATCATTCTCATTTAATATACGCTTGCGGCCGCCGCCAACGCCGGACGCCGCTCATTGCTTCCAGTGTTCACCTCTACCGCGGGGGCCAGTCCACCACTTGCTGGTACCGATCGACTTCCGACTGGCGCTGCTCTTCGCTCCAGCCCAACTCGCCTGCCATCCACCGCGACACCTGCTCCGCAACGTCCTGATGGGCGGGATGGTAATAGTGCCAGGAGGTCCGCCGGAGCAGCAGATCATCCAGGCACCGCGTCCACTCGTATTTGCAGCAGTGCGCTACAACAGAAGCCGTCAGCGGCGGAGGCAGCACTCCGCTGTATTGGACCGCGCCTGCATCTCCTTCGGCCAGCGGCACACGAGTTGTAGGCGAGGGCGGCATCGCAGCGCCGAGATACTTCCCGGCACGGTCCACTGCCTGCTCGGCCATCAGCCGGTAGGTGGTGAGCTTGCCGCCCGCAACGTCGAACCAGCCTGGCTCCGGCATGCGGATTTCATGGTTGCGGGAGACATCGGAGGGCGTGCCGGCAGGTACGTGCCGCGGCGCGATCAGCGGCCGCACGCCTGCCCATGTTGAGATCAGTTCCTCCGGGCGGATACGGGCTGACGGAAAAGCACGGTTGACCACTCGGAGGACGTAGTCCACATCTTGGGTATCCGTACGGACATCGGCAGGATCGCCGTTGTAATCGGTATCCGTGGTGCCAAGGATCAGACGCTCGCCCCACGGGATCACGAACAGGATGCGCTTGCCTTCGGAGAGGACCACCGCGCCATCCACCGGGAGCCGCGAGCGATCGATCACGAGGTGGACGCCTTTAGTCAGCCGCAGGCGGACCGAGCTATGCGGGATCTGCTGAGCCCACGCCCCCGTGGCATTCACGACGGCGCCGGCGCGTAGCTCCACCTGCTCACCCGAGGACTGATCCCGGACTACGCAGGACCAGCCTGACCCGGATCGAGCGGCCGAGAACAGGCGAACGTAATTGAACACACTGGCGCCGGCCCGCTCGGCGGAGCGGAGAGTGTCGATCACCAACCGGGCGTCATTCGTCAGCGCGTCAAAGTAGCTGACACCGCCTGTCAGGCCGCTGGACCTCAAGCCCGGCACACGCGACAGCATACCGGCACCGTCATGTGCGGCAGAGACGCCGAGGTTGCGCCCCCCGCAGAGCAGGTCGTACACGCGTACACCGACCGCCAACTGCCAGCGGGGCCAGGGATCCCCTCTCCAAACAGGAAAATAAAAACGGAGAGGATCACTCAGATGCGGAGCGAGTTTACTCAGCCGCATCTTCTCATGACTCGCTTCCATCACCAGCCGGATGTGACCTTGCGCGAGATAACGCAATCCGCCGTGCAACAGGCGTGAAGAGCGGCTGCTGGTGCCGGAAGCGAAATCCGATTGCTCCACCAGCACCGTGTTCAGTCCCCGCATCGCTGCGTCGCGAGCAATACCGGCTCCGGTGATTCCACCTCCGATCACGAGCAGATCGACGCTCCCGGGCCGGAGACTGGGCCGTGTCATATGCGCCCCCCTCCGGCGGCAGTGGCCGCGCGCCCGCCTCGGTTCAGTGCATGGTGTTGCATGTCCGGCAAATCACTGAATTGATGTTCCCGGCGCCGCGAGCCTTGAACGTAACGCCCTCGTCGCGAAACCGCTCATTATAGGCTACTTTGAGGTGGCAGCAGGTGAATTTCTCGATTCCCGACCGAGTTCGGCGATGTTCAGGGCAGCGCTGAGGCGCAGTGGGTCCCTGGTCCGGGCGAGAAGCAACTGCGTGAACTGTGTTGGATGCGTTTCGCCGGCGCGCACCCGGTGTGTACAATTGCTGCTATGAAGATCCGGTTCTGGATCGCGCTTGCGATGCTCGCGCCCGTTTGCGCGCGGACAGCGCCCGTCCCGCGCTTCCGCCGGATGCCCCGCTTTTCGAGCCGGAGGTAGGCCGCCTTGGACTCCACTGCGCCCGATATCCTTCACCTGCACTCCTATTTTCTATTCCCATTTTCAATCGACAAGGCTGCCGCTCAACAGGACCATACCGAGATCTGGGCTCACCGGCAACACTGGATCGAGGGTCTCGACGATTGGATCGCCGAGCACTCGGGGGAATCGCAGGTCGCAGCCGCTCTCGGACCCTGGAAGCGTTCGGCCTACTCCCGTTTCGACATCGAGTCCCAGGCTTACCAGGACATGGTGTTCTTCCACCCCTTCGTTCGGCGGGAATTCTTCGATACCGGCGACAGCACCGCAACCGGAAGCGAGGCGCTGATTCGGACGTATTCCATCCCGGTCGGCAACGGCTGCAAGCTATGGCTCGAGGCCGCCGACCGAAAGGGCCGATGCGCGCGCGTCGAGGTCACCGACCTCCGGCTATTCCTGTTCGCGAACGGCGTGGGCATTCTCTCCATCGGCGTGGAAGCGTTCCATATTTCCGCCTCCGACGCACTCTGGATTAACGAATCGCTCCGCAAAGTCTACCCTTCGAGCGGCCGCCAGATCCGTGAAAGCCGCGTGCCCTGCCGCATGGCGTTCGTCGTCGAAAAGGGAGGTACGCTCGAAACCGTCGTCGAAGAGCACTTCGAAAAGGGCGAGATGAAGGGCTTTTGCCCTCCGCTCTCGAAGACGATCACTGATCTGCTCTATTTCGCCGATTACGGACGCCAGGAATACGAGCCCGTTCTCGATGAGCGGATGATCGTCTACTCATACTTCGCGATCGACCCCGCCGCCGTCCTCCCCGAGTACATTCATTCCGAAGAGTACCGGATACTGTACAGCCGCTTCCTCTATGTGGATCGGCTGGGTTCGGATTACAGATACGAACCCGCGTTCACCCGCGATCAAATGAAACGTCAGATGTACACGCGCTGGGCCCACCAGGGCACGCTCTACGGAGCCACCAGTTACAGCAATGTCACCGGCACCATCGGCGCGTTCGATTGCGACGAGCACCTACTCCGCGAAGGCTTCCTGATCCACCGGATGTTCGACACTCGCTATTACCTGATGGCGATGGTCGCATTGTTTTATCGCACGACGCTCCTGATGTTCGCCGAGCGCGTGGCGCTGGTTTCAAAGCAGCTCTTTCTCGACCAGGAAGACAACAAGCTCACGCTCGACAACATCCGTCTGGCCAACGACCTCGGCGCGGAGTTCCTGCACTTTTCGAATTACTGGTACTTCGACGAACTCGCGAACAAGGATGAGGAGATCGAGCACTTCGCTCTTCAATGCCAGGAATATCGCGTTGTCCCGATGAAGGGTCAGGTGGAGCAGGAGATCGAGAAGATGAACTCATCCCTGCACACTCACTACCAATTCCGGAACACGGAAGCGGTCAACAGACTGGCCGTCGTAAGCCTGGTCATTGGCGCGGGCGCGGTGCTGACGGGTTTCTTCGGCATGAACTTCGGCCGGGAGTTCTCGGATTGGGTCTTCGAACCTTCATACGCGCCGCCGCACCTGCATTACGCGCTGATCTTTCTTGTAACACTGCTCGCGTTCGGTGGCTTGACGTTCGCCATCCTGGTGATCGTGTCGCACTGGCAGGATTACCGGGAGACTTTCTCGCGCAAGGCATACGTTCCCCGGCCCACCGGCGGTCCACCCAGACGCTAGCCTACAGTCCCTGCAGGAAGTAGTTGTGTTCACGCTCGCGTCCGATCGTGGTGACCGGTCCGTGACCGGGGATCACGGCGGCCTCATCGGGCAGCGTGAGAAGCTTGTCCGCGATTGAGCGCAGAATCTGGAGGCTGTCTCCACCAGGAAGGTCCGTGCGGCCGATCGAGTCGAAAAACAGGGTATCGCCCGCCACGACCTTGTTCTCCGACGGAATCCACAGGCTGATGCTCCCCAGCGAGTGGCCTGGGGTGTGGAGGACGGTCATCTGTGTGGGACCGAGGGTCAGGCAATCCCCATCGCGCGCGTCGGAATCGATGGACGTGCGTTCGGGGGTCTTCACGCCCACCCAGGCGGCCTGCATCTCCAGATTCTCGTAGAGCGGCAGATCGGCGTGGTTCAGGTATACAGGCGCGCCGGTGGCGGCTTTCAGCTTGTGCGCGCCGCCGATGTGATCGATGTGGGCGTGCGTAATTACTACTCCCGTCACCCTCAGGCCGTGGCGCTTGACGATCGCGAGGATAGCCTCAACGTCGTCGCCCGGATCAATCACCAGAGCTTCCCGAGTCGTCTCGTCCCCGAAGACAGAACAGTTGCACTGCAATAGTCCGACGGGCAGAATCTCGTGAATCATCTAAAACCGTCCTCGCACTGCCATACTCTCATTGTATGGATCAAATTGCGGCGGAAGTTCTAAGCGTGCTCATGCGGTGGATGCACATCGCCTCCATGGCGCTGCTGATCGGCGGCGCCGCGTTCCTGCGGTTGATCGTGCGGCCGGGAATTGCACAGTCCCCGGAACCGGAGGTGCTTGTCTCGCGTTTCGCTGCCGGCTTCAAGCCGCTCATGTTCGCGGCTGTGGTGGGAATTGTCGGGTCGGGGATTTTCAACCTCTTCGCCCGGCCGGGACACACGAAGTTCTACCACATGTTATTCGGTATAAAGATGCTGCTCGCCGCGCACGTATTCGCTGCTGGCTTCCTGATGGTGAAGTCGGGTACCTCAGCGGAGAACTTCTTCCGCCGCGCTACCGGTGTCTTCATCTCCGGCATCGCGATCATCCTGATATCCGCCTACCTGAGGAGGATTTTCTGACATGACGCCCGGCTACCGCGCGTTGCGTGATTCGTTTGCCGCGATTGACCTCAGTGCGCGGGGGCGCATTCGCGTTACCGGCGAAGACCGGGTGCGCCTCCTGCACGCCATGGCAAGCAACGATATCCAGCACCTCGCCGCAGGCTCGGGCCGCTACACCTTCTTTCTGAACGCCCAGGGCCGTATCCTTTGCGACTCAATCGTGCTCGCCTTCGACGACCACATGCTGCTATCCACCGAGCCGGAAGCGCGTCAGTTCCTCTACGAGCACCTGGACAAGTACATCATCGCGGACGACGTCACGCTCGAGGACGTGACGGACACCACCGTGGAGATCGCGGTGGAAGGTCCGGCCGCCGATCCGCCGGTTGCCCTCTCACCCGATCTCTACGCCCATGCAGCCTGGGACGCCGCGACGGTGGTGCGTGAAACCGCCACCGGACAGCCCGGCTGGCGTATCATCGCGGCTGCCGGCGCTGTACCGAATATCGTCGCATCGCCGGCCACTTCAGACGATGCCCGTACCGTGCGCATCGAGAACGGCGTGCCGCGGTTCCCTGACGACTTCAACGAACGCCACCTCGCGCACGAAACGCAACTCCTACATGCAGTGAACTTCGAGAAGGGCTGCTACCTGGGGCAGGAGATCGTCGAGCGCGTGCGCTCGCGCGGCGGCGTACATCGCTTTCTGATGCGCATCGCCGCCCCCTCCGCGCTCCCAGCGGGCACGAAGCTCACGGTCGGGGGAAACGACGCGGGCGAGGTCACCTCAATGGTGTTCTCTCCCGCCTTGGGCCGCGCAGCCGGCTTCGCTTACGTCCGCACCGGACAGGTTCCGGCTGGCACGCCCCTCGCCGCCGGAGAGGTCCCAGTGGACCTGCTGAGCGGTCCCGTAACGGCAGCTCAGCATCTGTAACGTAACCTCACGCGACATTTCGATAGTGACACTCCGATTAGTGACTCAAGCCGCTGTAACGCGCTATCGTGGCGAATAGGACAGACTTACGCATGCGCATCCAATTCGATGACACGAACCTGATGGCTGAAATGGTGGGCGACGTACACGGCGTCACGCGCCAGGAGCTCAAACAGCACGCGCCCAAAGCAAAGGAAGCGCTGGCCGGCTTCAAGAGCCTTGTGGAAGACGGTTCCATCGGCTTCCCTCACCTGCCCTTCCAGAACCAGCTTGCGAAGGAAATCCTGGCGTACGCCGGCAATGTCAGCGGCTCATATGACACCGTGTGCGTCGTGGGCATCGGCGGCAGCGCCCTCGGCGTCTGGGCTCTCGATTGCGCCCTGCACGGCCCGCACCCGGTTCAGCCCCGTTTCTCGACTAAGAACCCGCGCCTGGTGATTCTCGACAACGTCGATCCGTCGTTTACCGCGCTCGCGCTCGAATCCATGAACGCAAAGAGGACGCTGGTTGTCGTGATCGCGAAATCCGGCTCCACGGCAGAGACCATCGCCACGTTCCTGATCGTTCGCGAGTGGATGCGCAAGAAGGTCGGACGCAAGTTTTATAAGCGCATCGTCGCGGTCACCAGCGAGGGGAAAGGCGATCTCTATGAGTTGGCCACCCGGGAGGAGTACCGCACGTTCTTCATCCCCGGCAATGTGGGCGGGCGCTTCAGCGTTCTCTCTCCGGTCGGCATGGTTCCCGCGGCACTCGCAGGCATCGATATACGGAAGGTATTCAAGGGCGCGGCCGCGATAACGCACCAGTGCTGGCAGCCCGACCTCAAGACCAACATCGCCCTGCGCGCCGCGCTGGTGCACTGGTTGGCACTCGTCGCGAAGGATAAGCCGATTCAGGTCGCCTTCCCTTACTCCAACCTGCTGTGGGGCACAGCGTTCTGGTTCCGCCAACTATGGGCCGAATCGCTCGGTAAGGCGAAGACACGTGATGGCCAATTCGTCAACATCGGTCAAACGCCCGTAGCCGCGCTTGGCGCCACCGATCAGCACTCCCAGGTGCAGCTCTACATCGAAGGCCCGAACGACAAGATCCACACCTTCTGGACCGTCGCGAAGCACCGGGACACAGGGAAGATTCCCAAAGCAGGGTTTAAGCTCGAGGCCTTTGACTACCTCGGCGGGCAGACGCTGGCGAAGCTGCTGGACGCCGAGCAGCGCTCCACCGCTGCGGCCCTCGTCGAGACCGGACGCCCGAACTGCACATTTACCCTCGACCGCGTGGATGAAGAGCACCTTGGCGCGTTCTTCCAACTTCTCGAATTTGAGACTGCTTTCACGGGCGAGTTGCTCAACATCAACGCGTTCGACCAGGAAGGCGTAGAGCTCGGAAAGCGCTTCACGTACGGCCTGATGGGCCGCAAGAACTTCTCCGATTTCGCGACCCGTTTCAAGGACTACGAGAAGATCCGCGAGAAAGTCTGAAGCACCGTGAATTTCGGAGGGGACACGCTCAGCATGTCCCCTCCCATCTCCCACACACTCCTCCCTATTCTCCCTGCGGACACCCGCTTCCTTGACTGGAATTCCGCCGTCGATTGGGCGTATACTGCCTGAGTCGGCTGGGCCTAATTTCGCTCGTTGCCCATAGAACTGCTTTCACGGAGCACGATGAGGAATCACATCGAGCCATTCGCCCTCCAGATTTTTCGGAGGTTCAAGGGTGGCGAATCCATTGAAGTACTTTCGTCTTGCCTGGGCATCCCCGAGCACCGCGTACGTCAGCGGATCCGGGTAGCTTCGCTTTACCATGCGCGTCAAAACGGGCATTCGGGCGCAACGGTGCGAACCGCGCCGCCGGATGGCGCCTTTGGGTCTTAGGCACGGCGTCGGGATTCCATGCTGATCCGGCCGGAAGCACCGCCTGACTATCCAGCAATCGCCGCTCTTCACGCATACGCCTTTGGCAACCGCGCCGCCGAGGCCGCCGTCGTCGCCCTGCGCCGCCAATCGCCCGCATACGACCCCGAGTTGTCGCTCGTCGCGATCTCGGATGATCGCATTGCCGGCCACGTCCTGCTCGCGCCGTGCAGCATCCGCCTTCTCGATCAGGATGTCCGTGCTGTAAATCTCGCGCCGATCGCCGTGGACCCCGAACGACAGCGCCAAGGAATCGGCTGCGCATTGATTACCGAAGCTCACACGGTAGCGCGTGCAAAGGGGCACGCCGTCTCGTTCCTGCTCGGCCACGCCGGCTACTACTCGCGGCTTGGCTACATCCCCGACGCGTACGGCTCATCTTTCGCGGAGGTGGCGGCAGTTCCCCACGCGGGCTATGCGATCCACCGCCGCGCTCTCGATTCCGGAGATTTTCCTGCCCTGCGCGCTCTTTGGCGAAGCGAGGAGGCCGCCGTCGATTTCGCCATCGATCCAGGGGCGGATCCGCTCGAGTGGTTGAGCCCGAATCCAGCGGTGCAGGCCTGCGTCTATACCGCTGCGGGCGAAGTGGTCGGCTACACGCGGGTTCACACCGCAGAACCGCACAGCCCACGCGCCTTTTTAGCGCGCGACGAGCGCGCGGCCCTGGCCATTGCGCGGATGCTTGCCCAGGACGCCCCAGGGGCCAAACTCATTCTGCCGCTGCACCCGTATTCCCGCTCTGCGCGCGCCTTCAAAGCGCACTGCGAACCCTGGGAGGCCGGCATGGCCTTCGGTCTCGCGCCCAGCCCGCTCGAAGATTACCTCGCGCAAGTTCAATCCGGCCGGCGCATCCCCGGACGCCCGGTCTGGCCGGTGTGCTTCGACCTCGCCTGACGCGCCCTCAATGCAGTTCGTCTTCCGAGCGCAGGATCCATGCGGAGTCGTGGCCGCTGAATCCGACGCGCGGATAATAGTCCACTGCTCTCGGCGCCGCCAGAAGCACGATGTACGTCTCCGGCCCGCCCTCCTCCCGTGTCCGCCGGATCAATTCGCGCCCGATTCCGCGACGCTGGTGCGAGGCGCGCACTGCGAGGTCGGAGAGGTACGTGACGTACGCGAAATCGGAGAAGGAACGCGAGATGCCGACCAGCAGATCGCCTTCCCAGGCAGTGACTATGAGGTTCGCGTGCTCCAGCATCGCAGCCATGCGGGCGCGATCGTGAACGGGCCGCCGCTCGCCGAGCGTGGACGCCTCATACAATTCGATGACGGCATCCAGGTCCACACGGTCCTTGCCCGTACGGTACTCGATCATGCGCGCATTACACCTTGAACAACCGATCGAAGAACTCGCGCGTGCGCTGCTGCACCTGTGCGAGTTCAACGTCCAGCGTCTGATCGTGCAGGTACTCGGGCGTCCAGCGCCGTACCAGCGCGTCCAACATCTCGAGCTGCCCGGCAGCGGTGGGAAGGCGTCCCTCCGCATGGCCGCTCGACACGCGCAGCCCGTGATCGACTGCTCGATAGAACGTGGCCGCATCGCGTAGAAAATCGGCGTCGGGCCGTTCTAAATGGCCCATTTTTTCGATCACGTCGATGCGCGCGGGCGTGTTCAGCACTTTATAGAAAATGCCGGCGCCCTTCAGCCGCAGATACATCAGGGAGAAATCGATGTCGTAGTATCCGCCGCGCCCCGCCTTCAAGGGATTATCGCCGCCCTGCTCCTTCTCGAGGCGCGCACGCATCTGCGCGAGTTGCTTCCTGGAGCGTCCGCTCTGCCCGTAGCGCCTCCAGTCCACCTCCTGGAGCGTATTGAGGAACCGCGTTCCCGCCTCCACATTGCCGGTCACGGCCCTGCACTTCATGTAGCTGATGCCTTCCCACGCCTCAGCCTGGTTTGTGAAGTAGCTCTGGTAGCCGCCCTCGGTCTGCACCAGTGGCCCTGCGCTCCCGTTCGGCCGCAACCGCGTATCGACCGAGAACAGCGTCCCCTCGCCCGTATACGACGTGAGGATCGCGATAATGCGCTCTGTCACCCGCGTCCAGAACGGCAGTTCCGGCGCATCCCCGTCCGGCAGCACGAAGATCAGGTCAGCGTCCGACCCGAGGTCGAATTCACGCATCCCGAGCCGTCCCATCGTGACCACCATCATCTGGTCCTCAGGCTTGTAGTCCGCCGCCGCCGGGCCGCGTGAGGCCGCAACCTGATCGATGGCGGTCCGGTATGCCGCTGCGATGACGGCATCCGCCAGGTCCGAGGTCTGCTCCAGAGTGGTGAAAATCGGTGTCTGAAGGCAGATGCTCTCGGCCTGGATGCGGAACATCTCGCGCCGAAACTCGCGCCGCAACGTGGTGGCGTCCTCAATGGCGTCGATTCCCGCCAGATTCTGGCGGTCCGCCCGGCCGGCGCGTCGCAGTTCCTCCAGCAACTCCGGCGCGCGGATGAGTTGCTCGGCGAAGTATGAACTGTGCTCGAAAATGTCGAATACGTGGCGGGCCAGCACAGGATCGCCGTCCAGAAGGTCAAGGTACGGACCCTGCTGCACCACATGCTCCAGGAAATGCTCGAAATGGACCCGCCCGCGGTGCAGGTTCGCGCGCGAAAGCGCCTCCGCGAGTTGCGGCGCGCGCTGATCGAGGAACCGCACCAGGTTGCTCGGTGGCTCGGAGGCCGTTTCCGTCTCCACTGCGGCGGGGGGCTCGCCGGCTCGTTCGACAGCAGTCGGAGCGAACGTGTAGTACATCGGCTGCTGGGCGTGGATGACGCGGTCGTAGACTTCCTCGACATCCGCGAGGTGCTCGTGCAAGCGCTCCATCAGGCCCTCGGCCGTGACGATTTCGCCGAAGTGCGCACCCGGGAGCTTGCGGGCAAGCACGGCTAGTTCGGCAGGATCGCGCGGAAGAGAATGCGTCTGGCGGTCGTCCTCGAGTTGAAGCCGGTGCTCGAGGTGGCGCAGGAACTGGTATGCCGAAGCGAGCCGCGAATACTCGTGCGGGGACAGGAAGCCTTTGTCGTGCAGGCGGGAGAGAGCCAGCAGCGTTCCACCGTGCCGGACCCAGGAGTCACGCCCTCCATGCAGGCGCTGAAGGCACTGCACCAGGAACTCGATATCCCGAATGCCCCCGCGCGTGAGCTTGATGTTGAAGCCCTGAGACGGCTTTCGGGCAGCCAGCCTCTCGCTGATGCGCTGCCGCGTTTCCGAGGCCGCCTCTACGACGCCGAAGTCGAGCGTGCTGGCATAGATCAGGGGCTCTACGAATTCGAGCAGCGCGCATCCAAGCTCGTGATCGCCCGCTGAGACGCGCGCTTTGATGAGCATCTGCAGTTCCCAGTCGCGCGCACGATCCCGGTAATACGTCTTCGCGCCATCGACCGAAATCGCAACCTCGCCGAGCCGGCCGTCCGGCCTCAGTCGCAAATCCACGCGATAGGCGGTGCCCGCCGCTGTGTAGGTGGAAAGCAACTGGGTGAGCTGGTTCGCGACCTTCTGGTAGAACTCCTTGAACGTTACCGGCGCGGGGCCTGCGGTCTCACCGTTGTGCGTATAGAGGAAGAGCAAGTCGATATCGGAACTGTAGTTGAGCTCTTGGGCCCCGAGTTTGCCGAGCGAAATGATCGCAAAATCGCAGCCGTCCGGCTCTCCGTGCCGTTCCGCGAGTTCGGCGCGAATGCGCCGGTACGTGACGTCCAGAATCGTATCAGCGACAGTCGAGAGGTCCTCGGTGACTTCCGGCAGCGAGCATAGGCCCATCACGTCGCGCGCGGCGATCCGCAACAACTGGCGCCGCCGGAACAGCGCAAGCGTCAGCGGCGATGGGGTCCCCGGACCGGCAATCGCCAACTCCGCCTCGAGCTGTTCGCGGTACTCGTCCGCGTGCATATACCGCCGAAAGTCGCCGCGGCGCAGCAGATCCTCCGCCCAATCCGGGTGGCTGATGATCGCTTCCGAAAGAAAACGGCTGTTCGAAAAGACGGCAACCAGCAGCGCGAGACCGTGCGATGAAGCCGCTGTCCGCTCGAATGAGCCAGCCTGCTCCTGCCGGAACCGCTCCAGGAACGACAGCGCCTGGTCGGGGTCAGGCGAGGCCGCGAGCAATGAATGAATCTGCGACTGCCAATCATCCCGAAGGCCGGCCGTTACCCGGGCAAGGCTGTCGCACGCGCGGCCCGCATCACGGAAGTCGATTTGGCCGGAGAATGGGGACATAGCGGGCGCTAATGAATTATAACCCGCGTCCCCTGCGATGCCCCCGCTACGGTCGTGTTTCGGGTTTATGCGATAATTGGCAAACAAAAGGCGAACGTGGATCTCCAGGAACAGCTCGCGCTCCTTCGCCGCAAGGTCGACCGCATCAACGCGAAATACGCGGCGGAGCCTTCACCGCCTCCGCCTGCGCCGCCCTCAGAGTTGCCCTGCCTGGCGGATGAAGTCCTTACCGGGGACGTGGTGGAGACCGCGCATGGACGACATTTCGAGACTGTCCGGCTGTGGGAACGCCACCGCCGCCACGGCTCGATGGATGTCATTGATCTTCAGCAGCTTCCGGATGACCTTCTGGTGGCGCTTTCGGGCGGCGAGTGCGTGCCCAAGCCAGTGTCCCGCTGGGCCTTTCTCGACACCGAAACCACCGGACTCGCCGGCGGCTCCGGCACGTATGCGTTTCTGATTGGGGTGGGCAGTGTGACCCCGGAGGGCTTCCACGTCCGCCAGTTCTTCATGCGCGATTACGGCGAGGAGCCCAGCCAACTCGCGGCGTTAGCTGAACACCTCGCGTCCTTCGAAGTGCTGGTTACCTACAATGGCAAGACCTTCGACCTGCCGCTGCTTGAAACGCGATATCGCATGTGCCGTATGCGCCCGCCGTTCGCACGCCTTCAGCACCTTGACCTGCTGCATGGCGCGCGCCGGTTATGGAAGCTGCGGCTGGAATCCTGCCGCCTGATGGACCTGGAGAACCAGGTGCTCGGCGTGGAGCGCGAGGGCGATTTGCCGGGCGAGATGATCCCTTTCGTCTACTTCGAGTTCCTGCGGACGCAGCAGGCGTTCCGCCTGGTGCCCATCTTTCACCACAACGCCGTGGACATCCTCTCCACCGCGTGTCTGACCGGGATTGTGCCCTTCGCGTTCCGCGATCCCAGCGGCGCCCAAATCGTTCACGGCGCCGATCTGGTGGGCCTCGGCCGCTGGCTGCTCGCTAATGGCGAGCGCGAGCAATCCGCCACCCTGCTTCGCCGCGCCGTGGATCTCGGCCTGCCGGATGCGCTCCTGTTCCGCACGATGTGGGACATCGCCGCCCTCGAAAGGAAACTGGGACACGAGGAGGCCGCGCAGGCCCTCCTGAATGAGCTCACGGAATCGCGCAACCCGTTCCGGATCGCCGCACTGGAGGCGCTCGCGAAGCATTACGAACACCGCGAGAAGGACTATACGAAGGCGCTCGAAATGATCCGCACTGCCCGCACGCTGGAGGATTCTCCGGAACTCGCGCACCGGTGCACGCGTCTCGAAAAACGGATCGCGCGGCGCAAGCCCGAGGTATCGCCGGCGTCACTCCTGTCGCTCGAGTCCTGAGGTATGGGATTCAAGCTGTGGGTGGAACACGAAGTTGCGTGGGCGGCGGGGACCTACGAATACCGTGCGATGGGCATCGCCGCTATCGCAAAGACACAGCTCTTCCGCCCGCGCGATTTCATGCGCCGCGGACGGCTTCCGGATCTGCCGCGCTCATCGTACGCCGGCCACTTCGCCTCGATCGGGCATATGAACGAGCACCTGCTCGGGTTGCGTAAGCCGAGCCGAAAGCGCTAACAGGCCCTCACTTCTTCCACATCTTCTCGATCTCTTCGAGACTGCGGCCCTTCGTCTCCGGCGTTACCTTCCACACGAAGACTAGCGTCACGATGCACATCGTCGCGTACACCCAGAACGCGCCCGTGATGGAAATCGCGCTCACGAGCGTGAGGTACGTCAGCGTCAAAACAACGCAGGCTCCCCAGAGCGTGACGCTTGCCACGCCCATCGCGCGTCCGCGGATCTTGGTGGGGAAGATCTCCGCGAGCACAACCCAGACGCCCGGCCCGAGGCCCACTGCGAAGCACCCCGCGCATACGAACATGAGCGCCAGGATGGCGAATACAGGCGGCGGCTGGATCAGGAACAGGGCGCCCAGCGCGAGCTGGCACGCTCCCATTGTGGCGGCGGAGAACATCAGCAGCGGCTTGCGCCCGAGCTTGTCGATCACCATGAGGGCCACGATCGTCGCGGCGAAGTTCACAATCCCGATCAGCACGTTAAGGCCGATGGCGGCGCTCTCGCTCGCCGTCCCCATGTGCTCGCGGAAAATGATGGAGCCGTAAAACAGAACGGTATTGATGCCGGTGATCTGCTGGAGGATCGCGAGGCTTACCGCTATGACTAACGGACGCCGCATTCCCGGCTCCAACAACTGCGCGAGCGTGCCGGACTCCTCCTCGATGGTGGACTTGATCTGCGCCGCTTCCGTCTGCGCGTACTCCGTGCCGCCCACACGGCCGAGCACCGTGAGCGCCTGGGCCATGCGGCCTTTCTCGATCAGCCAGCGAGGGCTCTCCGGAACGAAGAACAGCGCCACGAAGAACACAGCGGTTGGGACAGCGGCCGCGGCGAACATCCAGCGCCAGCTCGAGCTACCGAGGAATGACAGTCCCCAGTTGACCGAGTATGCCAGCAGGATGCCCGTGACGATCGCCATCTGGTTCAGCCCTACCAGGCGGCCGCGAATCTCCCTGGGCGCTACCTCCGCCACGTAGATGGGTGCAAGCACGGACGCGACGCCGATCGCGAGGCCGCCAATGAACCGCGCGGCGATGAACTCGGTCAGGTTCCTGGGCAGCGCCGCCCCGAGCGCCGATACCGCGAACAGTACCGCCGAAAGCATCAGCACGCGCCGGCGGCCGTAGCGGTCGCTCAGCGCACCCGCACCGGCCGCGCCGAACACGCACCCGACCAGCAGGCTGCTCGCCGCGACCTCAGTCTGGAAATCCGTCAACGCGAATTGCTGCCGGAGAAAAATGAGAGCGCCGTTGATGACCGCAATATCGAAACCGAAAAGGAGCTCCGAGACCGCCGCGACGATCGAGATCAGGTACACATAGGTGCGCGTTACCCGGGGCGGCAGTACCGGAGTGGAAGGCGGCATAACGCGCTATGGTCGCACAAATCCGGCTTTCGGCGGTCAGCCTTCGAGTTTAGCTCTCGATTTGTTACGCTTTCACCGCAAGCAGGTCAGCGATGTTCTTCCACGTGCGGCCTTGCGATTGCGCTACGGCCGGGTAAGTCACGTGGCCTTGATACGTGTTTACGCCTTCTCGAAGCGGGATGCCGTCGGCGCACGCAGCCTCAACCCCTTTGTTCGCGAGTTCGAGAAGGTAAGGGAAGGTCGCGTTCGTGAGCGCCAGCGTAGAGGTGTGGGGCACCGCCGCGGGCATGTTGGTCACGCAGTAGTGCAACACGCCATCGACGTAGTAGGTCGGATCAGTATGCGTGGTGGCGCGAGACGTTTCGAAGCAGCCGCCCTGGTCGATCGAAACATCCACCATCACAGCGCCGTTCTTCATCGCGGGCAGCATATCCCGGCGCACGATCTTCGGAGCCGAAGCGCCGGGGATCAGCACCGCACCGATCACGAGATCCGCACGCTTCATCTCCTCACGGATGGTCCACACGTTGGACGCCAGGGTGCGTACGTGGCCGCCGAAAATGTCGTCGATCTCGCGCAACCGATTCAGATTCTTATCGATGATCGTGACGTCCGCGCCGAGACCCAGTGCCATCTTGGCCGCATGAGTTCCGACAACGCCGCCGCCCAGCACCACCACGCGTCCAGGCGCCACGCCGGGGACGCCCCCGAGCAGGACGCCACGCCCGCCGTTCGGCGCTTCCAGGTACACAGCGCCGATCTGCACAGAGAGCCGGCCTGCCACTTCGCTCATGGGCGTCAGCAGCGGCAGCGAGTTGTCCTTTTCGCGAATCGTCTCATATGCCACCGCGGTCACTTTGCGGTCTACGAGCTGGTTCGTCAGTTCGGGCAGCGGCGCAAGGTGCAGGTAAGTGAACAGCACGAGCCCAGGCCGCATGTAGCCGTATTCGACTTGCTGCGGCTCCTTAACTTTGATGACGAGGTCCGCCTCGCGCCACACTTGCTCGGCCGATGGCAGCAGCTTCGCACCGGCCGCGGCGTAATCCTCGTCCGGTATGGAGCTTCCCAGGCCCGCGCCAGCCTGTACCAGCACCTGGTGCCCGGATTCGCGTGCTCCCATAACCCCGCTCGGCACCAGGCCAACTCGCGTCTCGTGGTCTTTGACCTCTTTCGGAACTCCGATGATCATTGCGGTACTCGACTCGTTTCTGCCGGCGTTTGGCCGGCTACTCCGGTTTCCGTTTCAATGCCAACTGCGTCACGCTTCGGACCGAGCCCCAAGGCCATCAGCGACAGCGATGTAAGCTTGCCGCTCGCGTCGAGGTTCTGATCGCGCTGGAACCGCTTCAGCGCACCGGTCCAATCCGCGTTCCAAGCGCCCGTCGCCGGGCCTTCCATGTAGCCTTTCGTGATCAGCGCCTGCTGGATCTCCATGTACCGCTCTGGAGCCGGCTGCATTTGCCCGGACCGCCATCCCTGCCGCTTCGTTGTTGTCTTTGCGCGCGCCGACCTGGACGACCGCTTCCTGGAACTCGACCTGGATGTCGCCTTCCTGGCAGTCGATTTCTTAACGGTGGCCGTCTGCTTTGCGCCTGAAGCCGTCCGGGACGCGGAGCTTCTCGCCGAAGTCTTCTTCTGGGCGGACGACTTCTGCGCCGCCCCGAAGGCCGGCGACAACAGGCACAAACTCACAATCCATGCAGCCAAAATCCGCAAAACGCTTCTCCGTCGGAATATGCTACCACGCAGAGGTGGGTGCAAAAAGAAAGCGCGCCAGCCCGGTGAGGACCAGCGCGCCCGTGTTAACGACAGGTTCGCAGAGCGATACCCGCGTTCCTACTCTCCATTGCGCAATGTGCCCGCTGCAAAGAACGACGTCCATGTCCGGGCGCCGCCGCGAGCCCCTGCCGCCGCACCGCTGCGCATCACGCGGAAAGCGACCGGGTCACCCGCCTTCAGGCCGGATTGCGCCTTCACCACGTCATCGGTCGAACTCACCGGCTGGCGGTTGATCGAGACGATGATGTCCCGCGGCAAAATGCCGATGTCGTCTGCGAACGAGCCTGGCGTGACACCGGTGACCAGAACACCGCCCGGCTCCGTCAATTGCAGCCGGTCGCGATCGCCCTGCGTGAGGTTGCGGATGTCGATTCCGAACTTCGCCTGAGTCGTGCTCTCGCCCTGGTTCGGCTCCTCACGCCGGTAACGGCGGAACTGTTCCATGCCAGCGAAGACCTCGGCGCGCTCGCCGATCTGGACCTTGAAATCCTGGCGCTTGCCGCCGCGCACGACCGTGACAGTGGCGGTATTACCCACCGGCGTCGCGGAGACGCGGCTCACGAGGTCGTCGCCATCCTTCACGGGCTGGCCATTGAAGGCCACGATGATGTCCTCGACCTTGATGCCGGCCTTGTCGGCAGGCCCGCCTTCGGTGACCGTGGTGACCATGACGCCGTTCTGGACGCCATACGCCTTCAGCAGCGCCTGGTTGTCCTGCGCCTGGAACTGGATCCCGATCGAACCGCGGGACACGCGGCCGGTCTTGATGATCTGGTTGTAGACGTTCACGGCCAGATTCATGGGCAATGCGAAGCCTATGCCTTGGTACCCACCGCTCTCTGTCGCAATGGCGGTGTTGATGCCGATCACCCGGCCCTGAATATCCAGGAGCGGACCGCCGGAATTCCCGGGATTGATGGCCGCATCCGTCTGAATGAACTTCTGCAACTGATGCTCCGTGCCGCCGATCTCGCGCCCTTTGGCGCTGACGATGCCGGCCGTGACCGATGCCTCGAGACCAAACGGAGAGCCGATCGCTACCGCCCAATCGCCCACCTGAACACCGTCGGAGTTGCCGATTCGCGCCGGCTCGAGCGACTTCCCGCCGGCATCAACCTTCAGGACGGCTACGTCCGTTTCGGGATCGGAGCCCACCAGCTTGGCGTTGTACTCCGTGGGATCGTTATTGAACTTGATCTGGATGCGGCTGGCGCCTTCCACCACATGGAAGTTCGTCAAGACGTAGCCGGACTTGTCCACCACGAACCCGGAACCCGACGATTGCCGCCGGAATGGCATGGGACCCATATCCGGACCGCCGGGTTCCTGGCCGAAGAAGCGGCGGAAGAAGTCCATTCCCTGGTCGCCTTCCTCATCCTCCGGCGCGGGCGTCGGAGTCCGGCGGCGTTGCGGCGTCCTGCGGGCCTGTTCCTGGCCTTGCGGCGCGTACGACGATGTGATGAACACCACCGAAGGCTCAAGTTGTTTCGCGAGTTGGGTAAAAGCGGTCGCGAGGGAGGTCGGGTTGGGGATTGTGAGAGCGGCGGCGTCCTTCACGCCTTCCGTCTTTTGCGCGCTGACCGATCCGTTCAGCAGCGTTCCGATCACTACGCCGATCGAAAGCGTGAACACCAGCAGCGTCACCGACAGCAGTTTCTGCTTCCGCAGATTCCTCAAGAATGTCATGGGTTAAGCTCCGAACAAGGAGGGCCGTCTTTCATTATAACTTCGTAATACCGAGCCTGGTGTGCCGCGCCCCGGCAAGAGCAGGTATTCTGCCGGGAGCACCACCTACTCTATCGATGCCGTCTGAATCCGAACGGTTTCAGTTCAACCAGCAGGATGCCGCCCAGGATCAGCACCGCCCCGGCGGTCGCCTGCCGTGAGAGCAGCTCTCCCTCCAGCACGAACGAGGTGGCCCACGCGAACACCGGCTCCAGAGCGAAAATCAACGCCGTCCGCGTCGCGCTGGTGTATTGCTGAGCCCAGGACATGACGGAGAACGCCAGCGCCGTGGCTAGCAGCGCCGTGACAACGAGAGCGAACACAAGCCCTGGCGTCCAGCGCAAAAAGGGAGTTTCCACCCACCACAGCAGCGCCCCAGAGAGCACCGCCGAGGTCGCCACCTGCACCAGCGTGAGCGCCTGAAAGCCAAACTTCGGCGCGTAATGCCCCACCACAATCATGTGTATTGCGAACGCCACGGCGCAACCGAGCGTCAGCAGGTCACCCCGGTTCAAACTCGTCCAGGGACCCTCGAGGGTCAGCAGTCCCATTCCCGCAGTCGCCACCCCCACCCCGACCCATTCGGACAACAGCGGGTTCTTTCGCTGGAGGATAGCCGCAAACACCGGCACCATCACGATCGACAGGCCCGTGATGAACGCCGATTTCGATGGCGTGGTCAGCCGCAACCCGAGTGTCTGGAACATGTACCCGGCGAACAGGAACACTCCCGCTGCCAGGCCTCCCAGGACTAGTGGCTTCCCGGCAACGAACTTCGAGGGGAGCGGCCGGAACGCGAAGGCAAGCGCCAAGCTGGCCAGGGAGAATCGAAGCGCCAGGAACACCAGCGTTGATGCGTCGTCCAGGGCTTCCTTAACCAGAACGAACGTCGAACCCCAAATGAAAGCGTTTCCGACCAGCGCCAACTCGGCGCCCCATTTCTTCCGCATCAGTCTATTTACTTTGCAGGACTGGCACTGCCCGGCGCAAATCAAACCTCGGGGTCCGAAAAAATTAACGTATCGAAGCTCGCGTTTAGGGTTACAATCCGCATCTGACATGCCTGACCGCTCGAGCAAAAGCGTCTGGTGCCGAATCGAATGGCCGCCCTGTCCGACCCTGACTCTCCCGCCCTGCCTGCGTTTCACGAGCACATCCACGATGCCGCAATCGCCTCCGTAGAACGCCGCGCCGCGGTTGAACTCGAGGAGCGCGTCGCTCAGCGCACCCGAGAGCTAGCGGCCGCCAACGCCGCGCTTGAAGCCGAGATCGCCCTCCGTCGGCGTGTCGAAGCGGAGCTGCGACGCCTGCTCGAGACTACCCCGGGCGTTGCCTATACGTGCACGCCGACGCTTCCATTCCGGCTCACCTCGATGACCGGGAATGCCGAACGTCTGCTCGGAGTCTCCGCCTCCGAACTGATGGGCAATGCCGAAGTGTGGGCCCGCCGCGTTCACCCGGAGGACCTGGAACGTGTCGTCCGCGCCGCGGCGCGGGTGCTCACGGACGGCTCCGCCATGAACGAGTACAGGTACCGGCACACCGACGGCAGCTATCACTGGATCTGCGATTCGGCGAGCATGATCCGCGCCGAAGACGGCAGTCCGATCGAAGTGGTCGGTTACTGGCTCGATGTCACCCAGTCGCGGCTCGACCAGCAGGCCCGCCAGGAGCGCGAGCGCCTCCGTGCCGTTACCGAGGCCCTGATCGCCGCGCAAGAAGCCGAGCGGAGGCGCATCGCACGCGAACTCCACGATGGCATCAATCAGCGGCTGGCAGTCCTGATCCTGGATATTGCAGAGGTGGAGCGCAAACCGGGCCCCGCGACCCGGCTCGGGCGCCGGTTTGCGGCGTTGCGCGCCACCGCGGGCGATATTACGGACGATGTACGGCGCCTGGCGATCCAGTTGCACCCGGTGCGGCTGGAGCAGATGGGGCTCGAGGAAGCGCTGCGGCATGAATGCGCGAGCATCACGGAGCGAGCGGGGATCGCGGTGTGCTTTGCGTGCGAGGGTCTGCCGGAACTTCTCGACCCGGCCATCGCTCTCTGCCTCTACCGGGTCGCGCAGGAGTCGCTTCAGAACATGGTGCGGCATTCGCGCTCCCGCGACGGCGGGATGCGGCTCGAGTCCTGCGCCGGCGGACTTCGCCTGACCGTGACGGATTCGGGCGACGGTTTCGACCCGGCGATCGCTGGGCCCTCTACCGGCTTCGGCATTTTCAGTATGCGCGAGCGCGTGCACCTTCTGGAAGGCAGCTTTAGCCTGGACTCCGCGCCGGGCCGTGGCACCCGGATCGAGGTGTGGCTGCCGCTCGCCAGGGAGGCTAAGTGAAACGGGCTCGTATTCTGCTGGCCGATGATCACCAGATGTTCCTTGCCGGTCTCGAGCGGCTCCTGGAGCCGGAATTCGAGGTGGTCGGCAAGGTGGAGGACGGGCGCGCTCTGCTGCAGGCCGCTACAGCGCTCCAGCCGGACATCGTGGTAGCGGATATCTGCATGCCTTTGATGAACGGTATTGAGGCGACCCGCAAATTGCGGGAGGCAGTACCCTGGGCCAAGGTGATCCTCCTGACGATGTACGGCGATGCGCTCTATGTGGCTGATGCCTTGGCCGCCGGCGCTGTCGGGTTCGTCCTCAAGCGCGACACTCCCGGCAACCTCACGCGCGCAATTCGCCGCGTGCTGCGCGGCGAGATGGCAATTCCGGATTGCAGCCGGCCACGCCCCGACGGCGACTCTCCGCTCCTGAGCAGCCGCCAGCGCGAGGTGCTTCAACTGGTTGCCGAGGGCCACACACTCAAAGAGATGGCAACGCTCCTGGGCATCTCCGTCAAAACCGTGGAGTTTCACAAATACCGGGTGATGCGAATCCTCGCGGTGCGCAGCACCGCCGAACTAACCGCCGTCGCGCTGCGTCACGGCCTCGTTTCGTCGTAGCCTGTCTGCGTACTACGTAATACGCGTAGCGCGCGCGTCGTGGACCAACGGCCCGGCGCCCCATACGCATCATTGGCCCGAACTCGCCACCACACGATTCCTGCGCGCAACGGGCCTATGGACACCGTGGGCGCAACCACCGTCCTCACCAGCGGCGTCCCGAATGCTGCGTCGTCGTCCACTTCGAACGTGTATGTCGTTGCCCCAACCACGTCGGACCACGCGAACGCAACGGCTGAGTCGCTCGAAACCGCCGCGTTTGACAGCGGCGCAATTGGTGCCGGGGCCGGCAGCGCATCCGTGCTCGCCGCCCCCGCCAGGTTCACGCTGGCTGCCCGCGCCGTATCCCCGAGATACGCGTTGATGCTCACAGTGCCGGGCGTATTCGCGTGCGCGGTCTGGACGGGAAAGCTCGCCGTTGTGGCGCCCGGCGGAATCGTGATGGACCTCGGGATGGAAATGCGTTCGGGATCGCTTGCGGCCAGCCGCACCGTCACTGGCGAGGGCGCGGGACTCACCAGCGCTACTGTGCCTTGGGCCCGGCTGCCGGCCGCCAGCACCGCCGGGTGAACCGCGACGGACAGGAGCCGCGCACTCGGCCTCGGCGGCGCAATCGTGAGCGCGGCGGAGCGCGACTCTCCCAGTGATTCCGCATGAATGCGCACGGCCGTTTCCGACGCAACCGGCGCCGTCCGTACCGTGAACGAAGCATCTGATGCGCCTGACGGGACAAGTATGCGCTGCGGCATTTTCAGCGTTGCCGGGCCACTCGCGGAAAGCAGGACCGTCGCTCCGCCCGGCGGTGCGGGTTCCGCGAGCGTTACCAGCCCTGATACCGATTCGCCGCCCGGCACACCTACGGGAGTCACGCTGATTGCCCGTACCGCTGCCGCCATCGGCGGCGGCAGAATCTCGAACCTGCGTACGGCGGACCACGGGCCGGGAACTCCCCGCGCATCCACGGCGCGCACACGCCACCAGAGTGGCCCCAGGACGGTAATGGGGATGTCGGCGACCGGTCCCGGCACGGTCCGTTCAACCAGCAGCGGGCGGCCGAACTCCTGGTCTCCAGCAACTTGCAGGTGGTAGCCGGAAGCGCCCGGCACGGCGGACCACTGGAACGAGACCGTGTAAGGCACCCGCGCGTTCGCCTGCGGACGGATCAGGCCGGGCGCACGGCCCGGTTGGCTCGCCGGCGTTCAACCGGGGCTCGGCTGCGGGAGTGGGCGCAACTCACGGCCGGCGATCAGGGTATTCACGTCCGCGTCCGTCAAATGATCCAGGCTGGTAACCGCCTGTACAACGCCTTTCGCATCCACAAGGACGGTGAAAGGCACCGATTCTATGCCGTAGGCCGAGAGCGTCCTCTCCTCCGCGTCGAGGGCGATCCAGCCGGCCATCGGGTGCGTCTCGAGAAAGCCGGCGATCAGATCGGGGTCCTCTGACGTGATCGCGATGAACTGCACCGGCCGGCCCTTGTGCCGTTCGACCATGGCGTTCCAGCGCGGGATCTGCGCGACGCAGGGCGTGCACCATGTGGCCCAAAACCCCAGGACCACGGCCTTGCCACGCAGCGCCGGCCAGTTCGCGACGGCGGCTGGAGGCGCTTGCAGCAGTTGCCGGACGGAGAGCGGAGGGGCTGGCTGACCAATGGTCAGCGCGGCAGCCGCGAGCGGAGCAAGTAACAGGGCCAGCATGGTGAGCTTTCAGCCTTCAGCTTGAGTTCTCAGCTTTCATGGCTTTCATGCCGATTGACGCGTACACTCGCCGGGCGTGCAGGTTCGAGTTACGAGAGTTTCCGAAACATGTCCGTGAACACGGCGTCCCGGTTCACATCCACTGCCACGCGTACCGGGTGACGGCCGGGCACGGTGCCGTACCTATAATCGTCGGTTAGCGCCGGACTGGGCACAACCCGGGTCGGCACCCACTTCGGCTCAATCAACCAGGCTACCGCCGAAATGTCCCAGATCACTTTTGACCAGGCAACATTGGGGTCCGGCGACTTCCAGTTCGCGTACGCGACGAACTCCTTACACAGATAATCGGCAATCGGCGACTTTCCCTTCAGGAACCGCTCCGCTTCAGCCACCGTCGTGCGCAGGTGCTCGGCAACGTTCTGTGTCGGGATGTTCACCAGCGCGACGCCGGAATCGTGCAATACGCGGGAGGCGTGAAGATCCTGCTGGAGGTTGAACTCGCGCGCGGTTGGCCAGTCATACGGCTGCCCGCCGAGCCAGACCACGACGATGCGGTCTTTGATCTTCGGCTCCATAAGGATCGCAGAGGCGACGTTAGTGGGCGCGCCGACCGTGACGACGTACAACGGACTGCTGCGGGGCTTGAGCGCCTTCCCGATGAGGTCGCGCGCGGCGGCGCTTGCGACGGGCTTCCCCGCCCCGGCCATGAAGCGGTCTGAACCCTCGAAGACCATGCCTTTGGACGGCACATCGAGCCGGCCCAGGATGCGAAGGATCTCCTCGTAGCTCTTCTGCATTCCGTCGCCGGCCGATTTCGAACGCTCGTTGTGGAACGGCGCCGCATACACGGCCTCGATCGAAAGCCGCGCGTGCGACCGCAGCGCGTAAGCAACGGCAAACTGGTCATCGATCTCGTTGTAGGTATCCGAATCGATGACCGCCGTGAGCGTGCCCTCCGCCGCAGGGGGCGCCAGACGTTGCTCGAGTGATTCTTCGGCGCGCACCGCACCTGCGCTCACTGCCGCACAGCCAGCCAGGAACCCGCGCCGGGTCGTTCCGTCCATTGCTCTACTGTACGAAAAGCCGGTGTGGTGGGGAGAGGCGGCATGCGGAGCCGTTGCGAGCCGCGGCTGAAGGGCGGCCAGACCGCGCCGTAGACCGTGGCCGCTTCCTCGTACAAATTGTCTGGGCTGGCATTGCTAAGCGTGTCGGCCAACTTGTGCCTCACACTAAGGTAGTCGATCACTGGGCGCGCTTCTAACAGAATTCTGCTGGCGCATTGGTGATACGATACGGCTTCTAGATGCGAACAAACTCGGCGTTCGCAGCCACGTGCGGTCTTATCCTTTGTGCTTGCTGGATGCGGGGTCAGGAACTGCCGCAAGCAACCATCCAGCATGGCACCTTCGCGTTCCCCGACGAGAGTGGCACGCGCCTGCTCACTACTTCCGGATTGATGCAGCCGGCTATGCTCCACACAGCGCTCTGCAGTGGTGGCGCACGCTTTCCCGTGCAGTTCGAGAGCCGGCAGGCCGAGCGCGAGGGCCACAACGGAAGAGAGACATCTTATAACTTCGACAAGTTGGCTGGGGACGTTTATAAGGTCCTTAGAGGGAAGATCGACTCTGGCGCGAGTTGCTTTCTCATCAGCGATCTCCTGCTGTCATCGGCGGCCGTGCTCCCGGCACAGCGGCCGGAAGCGTCCGGCCAATGTGAGACAGTTGTCCGGCGCCGGCTCGCATCCTCGCGCAGCCGGGAGCTCGTCAACTGCTGGCCGATTGCGCGGCTGCCCGAAGAGCGACTCATTGTTCTCGTCGAGTTCGCCCGTCGCGACAAGGATGCCCTTGCCAGCGTGGTCGTGATTGACGGCGAGCGGATGATCTTCGCTGATTACCCAAGGGTGTTCCGCGGACAAGGACAAACTCTGTGGCGCGTCGACGATGAAGGCATCCTTCGGGCCGAGCGATTTCAGGTAGTGTTCCTTGTTCAGCGCGGAGAGTCTTATGCATTAGGCGTCGATTGGTTGGGGGACGAGGGCGATTCGCTTTCGGTGTTTGTTTCTGACGGCGATAGGCGCTTTACGGAGGTGATCAGGGATTACTGGTACCGGGCACCTGTCTGAGCGTAGAGCGCAGTCTAGCGACTATATGCAGCCCTCCACTGTCATGCCAAGCGAGGACCGGGGTGCGGTAGGTCGCTCCACGATGCTGCTAATCGGACTCGAACGTCGATCGTGCAACGCCGGATTGTCTGATATTGCCGTGGAGCGTGCCTCGTCTGAGTTCGTTATGGAGCGGAACGGGGACAGTTGTGCTGCCCTGCGTGCTTCTCTTCTGCATAACGACATGGCTACCGTGCTGACGGACCCGCTCGAATCCGTGTTGTTCGAGGATGCGACAAACTGCTTCACCCGAGAGCGGGCGGAGCTTACGCAACCTTTACCTCGACCTGTGTGACGAGGACTTCCGGCCGGAAACGCCGCTCCACTTCGGCAGGATCGGCGCACTCGAAAAAGAGAGTCAGGGCTTCGATGAGGTTGGCACGTGCTTCCTCAACCGTCGAGCCTTGGCTGGCGACGTCGTACTCTGGGCACAACGCAACGTAACCGTCATCCTCTCGCTCGAGGATTGCCGTCAAACGCAACACATCAGCCAGGATTGTATCGAGTCGCAACCGAACACGTGCTCGGGGTTTACAGCTTCACCACCCGCCGCTGCTCGGCCGAATCCCTGGCCAGCAACGTGATCTCGTTGACGCGCCAGATGTCCGCGGGCGTGAGCTGGGCAGGCTTGCCTAGCCAGGCGGAGCCGATGAAGTCGAGGAATACCGAACCTTGGGGATCGAGGTCTGTGATGGCCTGGGGCTTTGCACCGGCCTTGAGGAGAGTCACACCGGTGGAGGCCTGGTACTCAATCACGCCGCCGGGACCGGCCAGACGGAGGCGGTCGTCGCCGTGCGTCGGGGCGGTTTCCGGACGGTAGTAGTCCATCCGGAGAGTGGCGGCGCCGCCGTTATCCAACCTGAAGACCGAGGCGGTCACGGTTTCCATATCGCCGTAATCGGGGAATCCGATGTGCCCCTGGACCGAGTACGCTTCAGTGAACTCCCGGCCGCTGGCAAACCGCATCAGGTCGATCATGTGTATGCCGATCCAGGCGATGGTGCCGCCGTAGGTCGCGC
>DATMXS010000413.1:0-3670 GCA_035561355.1 Bryobacteraceae bacterium
TGATCGTTCACTCGATGTGCTCGCGCTGGCTTCGCCGCGCCCGGGCGGAAAGTGGAGCGACCCGGCAAAGCTGATCGCCGCGCCGGCGGTTCGACCCGGAACCAGGCGTGGCATGCCCTCCGGTTCCTCTATGGGCAGGTCCTGAAGCAGCCCCTCGAGGGCCCGAATCTCGCGAGCGTGCCGTTGCCGGAGCGGCTTCCCGTGGTGCTGTCGGAAGACGAGGTGCGGCTCCTGCTGGCGCGGCTGGAGGGTCCCTCGCTGCTGTGCGCCCTGCTCATGTACGGAGGCGGGCTGCGGGTGGGCGAGTGTGTCGCCCTGCGCGTGAAGGACATCGACCTCGAGCGGCGACAGCTCGCCGTGCGGGGTGGCAAGGGGGGGAAGGATCGATTCGTGCCGCTCCCCGGATCCGCGGTCGAGCCCTTCCGCCGGCAGCTCGATGCGGTGCGCCGGCACTGGCAGCGTCATCGCCACCGCGAGGTCGTTCCCTTGCCGCACGCCTTCGCCGACAAGTCGCCCGGCGCCAACCGGTCGTGGCCCTGGCAGTGGGTCTTCCCCGCCAGTCGCGCACAGCGACCGCCGCGCGGATCACCGGGTGATGCGACGCCGGGTGCGCCCCTGGTTGCGACCGCAGATGCGTCCCCGGTTGCGCCCTCGATCCGGTGGCACCTTCACGAGACCGTTCTGCAGCGCGCCATCCCCGAGGCCGCCCGGGTTGCCGGGATCTCGAAGCGCGTGAGCTGTCACGCCTTTCGTCATTCGTTTGCGACCCACCTGCTGGCGCAGGGGACCGACATCCGGACCATCCAGGAGCTCCTCGGCCACTCGGATCTGCGGACGACGATGATCTACACCCACGTGATCCGCCGCGGCGCCCTCGGCGTGGTCAGCCCCGCGGACCGGCTCTGAGACCACCCGCAAACCGGCCGGCCCACGGGACCCGCCGGCGCCGGGCAATCGGCGGGACTTCGCCTCGGCCGCACCCTTCCAGCGGCGCCCCCGTGCACGAACTCCGACAGGCAGCGATATGCCGGCGGCCCTCGCAGCATACTTGCCCGCCACTTGCCCACAGAGTGAGGGTAACAGAAATGTTGGCCTCGACAGGCCAGCGGGGCGGTGCAGATTTTCAGGAACTCTCACGGCTAATCGTGAGGGGGTATTCGGCGTTAGGCTTCGCATATGCCACGCTACGAAGTCCACTATGTATTCACGCCGACGGCGCCCTTTGGCCTGCCAGATGGCGCCAAGCTTGTGCTGCCTGCCGGCGAGCGCACTATTTCTGGCCCCCTCGTCCACGTAAAGGCCGGAGCGGTCGCAAGCCATGGAACGCTTTCAGAGTTTCGGCGCGATGCTGACGCGTTAGCCCTTACGTGTGGCGACGACGAGTGCATGCTCGTCATGCACGACAACTTTGGCCACATCGCTCTGCAAGCATCATCGGCGCAAGAAGCGCATGAGCGTGTACAGCCAATCGTCGATCGGTTGTGCCGGGGACTCTCCATTGAGACTGGCCAGCGATTCAGCGCTGAGCTGCAATTCATAGAGGACGCGTCTCATAACGTCTCTGTGCTGCAGCCTCCGAAAGTTCTATCGCTCGGAACGACGAGCACGTTCAACATTCCGCAGTTGCGTGGGCAATTCGAACGTACCGTTAACTGGGCCCGCGACGATGACCCGTCGATCGACAAGGCTCTCGTTTACGTGGAGCACGCTTTTCTGTTGAATGAGTTCGCGGCGAGCCTGGGTGTCCTGTCGGAGCAAGCGGCCTTTTCGCGAGGACTCGCTTTTCTGCAACTCTTTAAGGCCCTGTCTGTGATTCTCGGAGAGAAGGGACAGGACAGCGACTATCAGCGACGTTTTCGGGTGCTTGGCCTTCCGCCGACGTTTTGGAAAGACAAGGTCGAACCACTCTACGTCATCCGTAACGACGAGGATGTCGCGCACTATCGCCTACACCCGCTCGATCCCGGCGCGTTCACTACAGCGTTCGGGAAGGCCCTGGCAGTTTTGCGCGAAGCATTGGCGGCATACGTCGTTGCTCGCAAGTGAGCTAATACCGCCGTGAACAGCCGGGTTGATGGGTAACACAATCGTCCAGCAACATGGGTAACACTTTCTAGGGTGTCGCCCGGTTACCCGTGCACGATACCATCGCGCTCATCGAGGGTGCCAATGAGCACGGTGTTGAAGTAGATCCGCCAGATGCCGTCGTCGGTTTCTTCGAGTCCGATGGGTTGATCGACGAGCGAATTGGCGAGGTACAGCAGTCGACGCTGGAAGCGGATGGTGCCACCGGTCGTCACCTTCTTCACGAGATAATGCCCGGGGTACGCAATCGGTGGAAGGCGTCGGGTGTACGCACGCGGAGAGGCCGCGTAGCACGAGGCGGGGGTGGTCTGGCCGAGCGCCTCATGGGGACGCTCGGTGTTGTACTCCTCGCGGAAATGATCGAACTGCCGCTGTTGTTTCGCGCAGGATGCCTGGACCGGTTTGATGGCCTGCCGCTTGAGCGTGCGATGCATGCGCTCGTGCGTACCGTTCTCCTGTGGGCACCCGGGGTGAATGCGCTGATGCTGGATACCAAGCCGCATCCACCAGACGTTGAGATACGAAAGGCCATGGAGCGCTTGTGTGGCGAAGGGAACGCCATTGTCGGTACGGATCGCCGCGGGGAGGCCGTACTCCTGGAACGCCCGTTCGAAGACGGGCTTCGCGGTGGCCGTTTCCGTCGAGAGCAGCCCGTGGCAGGTGAAAAGGAATCGAGTGTGCTGATCCGCGATGGTGAGTGGATAGCAGTACCGGCCATCGCCGGTGCGGAATTGCCCCTTGAAGTCCGCCGTCCAGAGATCGTTGGGCGCTTCGGTCACCGCCGGAACCACGCCTGGGTGCACCACGTGCCGGCGCGGACGTCGCTTGAGCACGAGCCCGCGCCGCGCCAGGAGATCCGCCACGGTGCTGGCGGCGGGCCAGTGCTGGCGCCGCGGATGGCGGCGTTGGAGCACGGCGAGGAGCTTCCGTGCGCCCCAGAACGGGTGCTCCTGCCGCAGCGTGCAGACCATCGCCTCGATCTCCGGGCGGATCGCGTGCGGACAGTGATGGGGCGCGCGACTGCGGTCGAGAAGTCCCCGCTGACCTTCCTCTCGGAAGCGACTGAGCCACTTGTACCCGACTCGCCGGCTCACCCCGTACCGGGCGCAGAGCTCCGACATCGTGTAGCGGTCGCTCAGGGCGTCCGCGACGAACTTGAGGCGTTCCTCCACAGGAGTACTCTCCGACCAGGGCATCGGCAGATCTCGCGGGCTCGAGAGATGCCATGCAGTTTAGGGAGAGTGTTACCCATGTTCCCGGGCTACTGTGTTACCCATGTACCCGGGCTATACCTACCCATGTACCCGGGCTATACCACCGGGCTGCCTAACGAACGCTGAGGCTGACGAGTTCTGCACCTCAAAAGCGTGGCGCCCCTCGGCATCTCGATCTAGTCTTTTGTTATTCCCGCCCTTCTGGCTCGCAGCTTAGCTGAAGGCGTTAACAGGCTGCTGAAAAACTCGCTTGCGCGCCGGCCGGGGCTGCCATAGAGTGGCGCGACTTCAGCCGGAGTGCGCGATGCGGGGCAACGAGGGCACGCAGGGGATGCTGTTCACGGTGGTGAACTGGCAGGACCGGATCCCGG
>DATMXS010000414.1:0-2622 GCA_035561355.1 Bryobacteraceae bacterium
CGCAAGGATACCGAGACGGCCATCGTCTTCCTCGACCAGATGTACCCGTTCCCGGAGCGCGAGATCAAGTCAATGCTCAAGCAATATGGCGATGCGCGCGAAATCATCTGGGTACAGGAAGAGCCGGCCAACATGGGAGCACTCTTCTTTGTACTGCCTCGCCTGCGCAGACTGGCTGCGGGACGTCCGGTACGCTCGATAAAACGCGCAGCCGCCGCCAGCCCCGCAACGGGCTCGGCCAAAGCGCATGAGATGGAACAGCATACCCTGATCTCGCTGGCTTGCGGCAGCTAGACATGGTTATGGAGCAGATGCTTCGCTGCGCCCAGCATGACACCTTAAGTGGAGAAGAGGCCGGCTGCACATCCAGCCGGCCTTCTTTTTCGGAACACTCGATTCTTTAAAGGGGTACGCATTCCAGGCGTTCCGTAAGCCGCACCGTGATGGAACGTTCCTTTATGGCGTACAACTCAATCAGGGCTCCTCGCATACCATCACGGCATGGGATTGAAGTTGACGACGTCGTATCTTGAGGATTCGTTGTCCCTCTTTCGCTACTACAAGAAGTTGGCGGAAGGGGTGATGCAACAGGTAACAGACGAGCAACTCGTCGCAGTGGTAGACCTGAGATGAATTCCATCCCGTGATTGTCAAGCATATGGCGGGGAACATGCGCTCTCGTTGGACGGACCTCCTCACCAGCGACGGGGGAGAAGGGGTCGCGTTCTCGGACAAATCGGTAGGCAACATTGCAGAGAATCGCTACGACGATTTTTTCTTGTTCGGGGTTCTTGTTGTGTCAGATCTGCGTGCGGGCTCACGGTATACGATTCCATCTTTCATCACGAATTCGACTCTCTCGGTAGCTCGAATGTCCGCGATCGGGTCGCCGCGCATGGCGACTATATCCGCAAGTTTACCGGGCGCGAGCACGCCGAGGTCATCGAGGCTGAGTAGTTCAGCGGCCACGCTCGTGGCGGCTTTCAGAGCTCGAACCGGGCTCAGTCCCGCCTTGACCATCGCCTGGAATTCGAGAATGCCATGGCTGAACGGGAACATCCCGCAATCTGTTCCGTAGGCTATCTTTACCTGGCTTCCGGCGAGGAGCCTCTGAGCCGCGAGAATTCTTTCGTTGTCGCGCCGAAACTTCCACACGGCCTGACAGGGCAGCGTGCCGGCTTGCAATTGGTGCAAGTCCTCTTGAGTCATCTGCATTGTGGGGACCACGTAGGACCCCGCTCGTTCCGCCATCTGTATCCCCTCGGAATCGATCAGGTAGGCATGCTCAAGACTGCGTGCTCCAAAACGAATCGCCTGCTTACAGCCTTCGGCGGCCCCCGTGTGCACGGCAACTGGCATGCCGAGCTGGTGGGCTATCGATGTCAATACCTCGATCTCGTCATCGAACCACGTCACGCGCGCCGGATCGTCTCCGGGACTGAAGTAACCGCCGGTGTTTGTGGTTTTTATCCAATCACTGCCGAAGGTGTGTTCGCGCCGCACCAAGGTCTTAATGCTTCCCGCATTGTCGGCGATGGACGAGACCGGTAGATTCCATCGAGGGTTGTAAAAGCCGCCCAGATCGCCGTGCCCTGCGCTAGCACTGAGAATGTGCGCGGCGACAACGAGCCGAGGTCCTTCCACGAATCCCGCGTTGATCGCATTGCGAAGATCAACGGTCGGCCATTCCGGATCGGCGGTGCCGAGGTCTCGCAATGTCGTGAAGCCGTAGCTCATGTACTCGCGGGCGAGGCTCAGCCCCTTGAGTGCTTTGCTTGCTGAAGATTCGAGCGTCTGCTGGACCAGGTTTGCCGCGTCCATGGTCAGGTGGACATGGGTGTCAATGAATCCAGGAGCTACTGTCCGATCCGAGAGGTCGATTACCTGCGCTCCTGGCAGTCGTTTGACAGATCGCCCAATGCTCGCAATCCGATTGCCCTCGACTAATATCTCCGCCGGTCCAGAAAGCTCGTCCGAGGCACCGTCGAATATACTCCCGCACACGAGCACAGTTGCGCTCATCTAGTGCCTCATTGAGTTTGTGGTGCGGTTGAGATCAGCACTCGTTTCTTCATCCGATTGTTTTGGCAAGCGGGCGGTCGGAAGTTGCCAGCCTCGCTGCATGGCCATAAACCGGAGTCCAAAACAGAGTGCCGCGCCGGCTATGGCCACCCCGGAAGACGACAGATGCAGCATCCTTCCAATTACCACCACACCCGCGCCAACGAAGGCTGCAACCGCATAAAGCTCGGTGCGCAACACGGTGGGTATTTCACTCAGGAGCGCATCGCGCACCATGCCGCCGCCGATTCCGGTGAGCATGCCAAGCAACAGAGCCGCAAACGGGCCGGAGTGAAAGGCCAGCGCCTTACTGGCGCCAGAAACCGCAAAGAGGGCTAATCCTGCGGCATCGAACACCAGCACGGGACTACGCAGCCGGTTGATAATTCGATACCAGTAGAACGTAATCAGCCCGGCAACAAGTGAGACCGCGATGTACGGCCAATAGCTTATGGCGGCTGGCGGAACCGCCCCAATCATCACATCGCGGGCGATCCCACCCGAGTTGCCCGCAGCGAAAGACAAGACCAGAACTCCGAAGAGATCGAGCCTGTGCTTGAC
>DATMXS010000415.1:0-3047 GCA_035561355.1 Bryobacteraceae bacterium
GTCTTCGTCACCCACCTGTAAACCTCGGCGCGTCTTTGCCCTTCGAATCGGACTCCAGAAAGGCCCGGATCTACTCCAGGCTCGTCCGCTCGCATGCTTCCATGCTGACGATCAATTCCCAGCATGGCTACCACGCCTTCCTCAGTTCAGGGCTCATTCTGCGTTAGAAGCGCGCTCGTCCTTCAGGCTCATCCTCCGTTAGACAATGCCAGGCGCGCATATTCTCATCTAAGAATGAGCCTGGAGGCGGGATGATTTCGGTATTCTTAACTGGCCCAGTTCGGCGGTTTGTTCTGGCCCACCCTCTAAACGACCGAGTACTCTGAGTCCGGGCGATAGCCCGAGCGGAGGAACTGGTTGGATTGGAGATCAAAGGTGGAAATGTTCGAGGAGATCCGCAGAGAGTACGAGTTTGGCGTCGGCACGATCGCCGGCGTCGCCAGCAAGCTAAAAGTGCATCGGCGCATGGTGCGCGAGGCAATCGAATGCGCGTTGCCAAGGCCCCGAAAGAAGACCGAACGCCCACGTTGGAAGATAGCCGCAGTGGCGGCTTTCATTGATGATGTGTTGGAGGCTGATCGGAAGGCGCCGCGGAAGCAGCGGCATACGGCACATCGCATCTGGGAGCGCATCCGTGTCGAGATGCCGGAATGCCAGATCAGCGAGCGGACGGTTCGCGAATATGTTCAGGAGCGAAAAGCCGTGCTCGGGCTTGTTGTTCATGAGACATTCGTCCCGCAAAGTTACCCGTGGGGCGTTGAAGCACAGGTGGATTGGTACGAGGCGTACGCAGATCTGGCGGGAGAGCGGACGAAGCTGCAGGTTTTCTCTATGCGGAGCATGGCGAGTGGCGCTGCTTTTCATTGCGCCTATCTCCACTCGACTCAGCAGGCGTTCCTCGAGGCACACGAATTGGCCTTTGCCTACTTTTGCGGCGTGTTCCGCAAGCTGCGGTATGACAATCTCACGTCGGCGGTGAAAAGGATACTGCGCGGGTACCGACGTGAAGAGACCGCGAGGTTTATTGCGTTCCGTTCGCACTGGCGGTTTGCAAGTGAGTTCTGTACACCGGCCGAGGCCCATGAGAAAGGCGGCGTAGAAGGCGAGGTCGGCTACTTTCGCAGAAATCACTGGGTGCCTGTCCCAAAGGCGACGGACATCGCCGATTTAAACCGGCAGCTAATCGCCGCCTGTCGTGGCGATGAGCAACGGCGAATTGAGGGCCGCGAGCTTACGGTAGGCGCGGCGGTGC
Source organism: Bryobacteraceae bacterium (assembly GCA_035561355.1). Taxonomy (GTDB): domain Bacteria; phylum Acidobacteriota; class Terriglobia; order Bryobacterales; family Bryobacteraceae; genus DATMXS01. The sequence goes on from DATMXS010000415.1 coordinate 1,253, forward strand.
TTGTGGAACGAGATCACCTGCTGCCAGTGGTAGCCGAAGGCATGGATCTGGCGCACACGAGCTTTCCAACCGTGAACAGCCTTGGGTGTGCGAAAGTCCTGACGAATGCGTACTCTGTCCCATTGAAACCAGGTACACAGGTGCAGGCAAAGGTGTACGCCAGCGCGGTCGAGCTCTGGCACGACGGGCAGTGCGTTGCACGCCATGAGCGATGCTACAGCCGTCAACAGCAGGTACTCGATCTCGAGCATTACCTCGACATCCTCTCTCGAAAGCCTGGCGCACTGGCCGGATCCCGGCCTCTCGAGCAGCAACGACGAGCTGGTTTATGGCCCGACAGTTTCGACGAGATTTGGCAGGCGCTGATCACCCGGCACGGCAAGCAGAGCGGAACCAAGCAGATGATCGACTTGCTAAAGCTGACGAAAGAGTGTGGCCGCGACCGGCTTCGACAAGCAATTGAGACTGCACTTGAAACCGGCTGTACTGACACCGCTGCCGTCCAGCATCTGCTGCAAGCAACCGATCTGAACCGACCCGTATGTGAAGCGATGGATATTGGCTCGCTTGAACGGTATCAACGGCCGTTGCCCGTGATGAATGAATATGATCAGTTACTCGGCGTCGGCGGCGCTCAATGAGCACCCCAATGGTTGAGTTGCAGAACGCCACGATCAGACAGCATTGCAAAACGCTACGCATGCCGACTATCGGCTCCCAGTTCGGCACGCTTGCCGAACAGGCGGTACGGGAGAAGACGACGCACTTGGCATATCTCGAAGCGCTGCTGACAGTTGAGATGGAAGAGCGCGAAAAGAACACGATTGATCGGCGAATCAAGGAAGCACGACTACCGCGAGTAAAGACAATCGAAGAGTTCGATTTCAGCCAGTCACCGCAGGTCACGGCCGCGAAGATGCGGGACCTGGCCAACGGCGGATACATAGAACGCGCGGAGCCGGTGCTTCTAATAGGTGATTGCGGAACAGGCAAGACGCATCTTCTCACTGGTTTATGTGTTGCCGCATGCCGGCAGAAGCGGCGAGTTCGCTTCACAACCGCGGCGGCCTTGGTAAATGAACTGGTTGAAGCCAAGCACCAGCTTCAGTTGCGGCGCGTGATGGCACGGTGGAGCCGGTATGATCTGATCGCAATCGACGAGGTTGGCTATGTTCCACTCGCCGAAGTCGGCGCCGAGTTTCTCTTCCAAGTGATTGCTGAACGCGCAGAGCGAACGGCCGTCGTCCTCACAACGAACCTGCCGTTCTCCGAGTGGACGCAAGTAATTCCTAACGCGCGCCTCTGCAAGGCGCTGCTGGACCGAATCACGGATCGAGCGCACATCCTCGAGACCGGAACTGAGTCCTACCGCTTCCGGCGGACTCTCGAACGACAGAAGAAGGGAGGAAAGGCAACAGCAGACAAGTAAGCCGTGGAAATGCCGGTCCGTGGAAAGCATGGAAAGCCAAACCCAGGCTTCCCACCCTTCCCACCGCCCTTGGAAATCGCCCAAAACCGGCGCGATTCCCACATTCCCACCGCTTCGACGACGACTGTTTTCATTTAGGACAGGACCGAAAAACCTGCCCTACAACCATCAGGCCTGGGGGTGGGCCAGATTAAACCGCCGAAGTGGGCCAAGTGTAGTTGCCAAACGCACCTGCAGGTTTGCCGGCACGCAGGCCAGCGCGGCCAGCACCATTACCATTCGTGTGTGTAACAAAGCATCTCTCCTGAACTAACTTACGGCTTCACATTGACTTGGATTTGCCCAAGCTCGTGCTGGCCTTGGGAC
>DATMXS010000416.1:0-5717 GCA_035561355.1 Bryobacteraceae bacterium
ACCGCGATCGGGAAGGCGCCTCGGGGGACGCTCCGGACTGCGCGGCCGGACGACCTCGCAACGGCAGTGCTGGAGCACTTGATCGAAAAGTACCCGCAGGTGCCGAAGGACGAGGTGGACGATGTGATTCTGGGATGCGCCTTCCCGGAGGCGGAGTCAGGCATGAACATGGCTCGCAACGTCGCGCTGATGTCGGGATTGCCGGACCTGGTGCCGGGGATGACGGTGAACCGGTTCTGTGCGTCCGGTGTGCAGGCCATCGCGCTTGCCGCGGAGCGCGTGCAGGCAGGGTGGGCGCACATCGCGTTCGCGGGCGGCGCGGAATCGATGAGCATGATCCCGATGGGTGGCCGCGGCTTCTCCCCGAATCCGGCCATTGTGGATGAGCGGCCAGAGATCTACCTTTCGATGGGCCTCACCGCGGAAGAGGTGCGAAAGAAGTACGGCATCGGACGCGAGGAGCAGGACGCCTTTGCGCTGCGCAGCCATCAGCGGGCTCTTGCCGCGCAGCAGGCGGGACTGTTCGATGACGAGATTGTCCCTGTCGATGTCACAACCGTCACGGTAGCGGCGACGAACGGCGCGAGCCGGCAGCACACCGAGACTGTCACGTTCTCACGCGACGAAGGACCGCGCGCCGACACGTCCATGGATGCGCTGGCCAAGCTGAAGCCGGCATTTCACGCCAGCGGCACAGTGACGGCAGGCAACTCGTCCCAGACGAGCGACGGCGCGGCTGTAGCGCTGGTGATGTCGGACAGGAAGGCAAGAGAGCTGGGCTTGAGACCGAGAGCCCGGCTGGTGACATTTGCCGTTGCGGGCGTGCCTCCGGAAATCATGGGCATCGGCCCCGTCGTGGCGATTCCGAAAGCGCTCAAGATGGCCGGACTGAGGCTCGACCAGATCGACGTCATCGAGCTGAACGAAGCGTTTGCGGTACAGGCGCTCGCGGTAATCCGGCTCGCCGGCCTCGACCCGGAGAAGGTGAACGTGAACGGCGGCGCGATCGCACTCGGGCATCCGCTCGGCTGCACCGGAGCGAAGCTGACCGCACATATCTTGCGAGAACTCGAGCGGCGCAATGGCCGCTACGGCATGGTAACGATGTGCATCGGCGGCGGCCAGGGAGCCGCGGCCATTCTCGAAAGGATCTGACGCATGGCATCTATCGCTTCCACTGCACAGCACCTCGGCGGCGGCTTTGTAATCGAGGAGACTGCGCCCGAGCAGGTCTTTACGCCTGAGGATTTCACGGACGAGCACCGTGCAATCGCCCGCACCACCGAGGAGTTCTGGAATAAGGAAGTAGTCCCCAATCTCGAGGCGATCCAGCACCAGGAACCCGGCGTGGCGGTCGGCATTCTCAAGAAGGCGGGTGAACTCGGATTGCTCGCAGCCGCCATTCCGGAGCAGTACGGCGGCATGGAGATGGATTTGACGAGCGCGCTGGTGATCGCCGAGCAGATGGGACGGGACGGTTCGTACGCGGCGTGGCACGGCGCGCACACAGGTATCGGCATGCTGCCCATCCTGCTGTTCGGCACCCCGGAACAGAAGGCGACGTACTTGCCACGGCTCTCCTCGGGCGAAGTGATCGGCGCGTATTGTTTGACCGAGCCTCACGCGGGCAGCGACGCACTGGCGGCCCGAACGCGTGCGGACCTCTCGGGAGACGGCAGCACGTACACGCTCAACGGCCAGAAGATGTGGATCACCAACGCCAGCGCGGCGGGCCTGTTTACCGTATTCGCGAAAGTCGGCGGGGAGCAGTTCACGGCCTTCCTGGTAGAACGCGGCTACCCCGGCGTCACGATCGGCGCCGAGGAAAAAAAGATGGGCATCAAGGGCAGTTCCACTTGCGCGGTGTACCTGGATAACGTTCCCGTACCCGCGCAGAACGTGCTCGGCGAGATTGGCCGCGGGCACATTATCGCGTTCAACATTTTAAACCTTGGGCGTCTGAAGCTGGGCCCGTTCGCGGTTGGCGGCGCCAAGGCGGTGATTGGGGCGTCTGCGAAGTACGCGAAGGAGCGTCAGGCGTTCGGAAAGCCGATCGCGGAATTCGGCATGATCCGCCACAAGCTGGCGGAGATGACGGTGCGGACGTACGCGGCTGAGAGCATGGTGTACCGCGTGGCGGGCCTGATCGAGGGCCGGTTGCAGGGTGCGACCTGGCAGCAGCCGGATGCGGCGCAAGTCCATTTGAAAGCGGTGGAAGAGTACGCGACGGAATGCTCGTTCATCAAGGTGTTCGCTTCGGAGGCGCTCGATTACGTGGTGGACGAGGGCGTGCAGATCCACGGCGGCTACGGGTATCACCAGGATTACGCCGTGGAGCGCGCTTACAGGGATTCACGGATCAACCGGATCTTCGAGGGAACCAACGAGATCAACCGCCTGCTCGCGACCGGCATGATGCTCAAGCGGGCCCAGCGCGGGCAGTTGCCGCTGGTGGAGGCGGTGAAAAAGCTCCAGGCAGAGATTCTGAGCGGGCCGCAACCGGCGGACGGCGACGCCGGGATGCGGATGCTATCGAATGCGAAGAAGGTGGGCCTGCTTGTGTTGGGCGCGGCGTACCAGCGGTTCCTGAACGCGATTGAAGAACAGCAGGAAGTGGTGGCGGGCGCGACGGACATTCTGATGCAGGCGTTCGCGATGGAATCGGCGCTGCTGCGGGCTCGTAAGCACCCGTCGGAGCAGAAGCAGGATATCTGCGCCGTGTTCCTGCGGGATTCTTTGGAGGCCGTGGAATCGGCCGCGCGGAACGTGCTGGCGGCGTGTGCGGAAGGGGACACTCTGAGGACGCAGTTGGCGGTACTGAAACGCTTCACGAAATTCGACGCAGTGGATGCGATCGCCACGCGCCGGAGGATCGCCTCCCGGGTGCTGGCGGCGCAGCGGTACACAGCCTAGGCCCCGCTACGGGTAAAATGCAGGTGCAATGTTCTCCTGGATCTGCCCGAAGTGCGGCAAGGAAGTTCCGCCGGCGTATTCGGAATGTCCGAACTGTGCGACGCCGGAAGCAGAGGCGCTTCCTCCCGCGAAAGCGCCACCCGCAGCACGTGTGGATGAACCCGCTCCTGCCCGGAATGAAGCGCCGCCTCCTGCGCAGGACCGCGCGTCCGAAACGAGTTGGCACAATGCCGAGTCGCCGCGGCGTGCGGCCGGGTCGCGCAACTGGATCTACGGCCTGGTCATCGGAGCGGCGATCGTGGTGATCGGCTTGACGGCAGTCGTGCTGCTTCGCTCCGACCGGGTGCGCGAATCGGCGCCGCCCTCAACTGCCGCGCTCGAAAATCCTCCGCTTGCTCCGGGGGCGCAAGCGAACCCGATACTGCAACAGGTCGAGCTGACGGGCTTCCGAATCCTCGAAGACCCAAAGCAGAAGCCCGAGTTGCGGTTCATCGTAGTGAACCATTCCGGAGCGGACCTGGGCGAGGTAAAGGCGAAGGCGAATCTCCACGCCGCGACGAACGAGGCGGGTGTGGAGCCCGTCGCGACGTTCACGTTCGCGGTCAAGTTGGGTCCGTACGAATCGAAGGAACTCAAAGTCGCCCTCGCGACCAAGCTGCGAGCCTACGAACTCCCCGACTGGCAGCGTTTGAAAGCGGACATAACCCCGTAGAGCCGCGCGCGCCAGTAAAGGTCTCTGGGGCTGACCCGGCGCCGAAGCAAGTTCTCGGTTCGATGATTCTTGGCGCCGCGTCAGCGATGTTCATAGGAGCGTACGGCCAGCAACCGCTCACTCAGATCTGAGAGAAGCCATGTCGATGGAGAAGCGGTACTTCACATCAGACTTGAGCAATCTCTCGTAGGCTTCGTTGACCTTCTGGATAGGGATGACCTCGACATCCGCGGTGATGTTACAGGCACCGCAAAAATCGAGCATCTCCTGGGTCTCGGGAATACCGCCGATGAGTGAGCCGGAGAGGCTGCGGCGTCCGAACAAAAGGCCGAATGCAGCGACGGCGAGAGGCTTCTCAGGCGCGCCGACAAGAGTGAGGTTGCCGTCGCGCCGGAGAAGTTGAATGTAGGCATTGATGTCGTGATCGGCGGAAACGGCGTCCAGGATGAAGTCGAAGCTACCTGCGTGCTTTTGCATCTCGCCGGAGTTGCGGGAGATGACGACTTCGTCGGCACCGAGGCGGAGCGCGTCTTCCTTCTTGCCGGGTGAAGTCGTGAAGACAACAACGTGGGCGCCGAGCGCGTGAGCAAACTTCACGCCCATGTGGCCCAGTCCGCCGAGACCCACCACACCAACTTTCTTGCCTTTAGTGACACCGTGGTGGCGCATGGGTGAGTACGTTGTGATTCCGGCACAGAGCAGAGGCGCGGCTCCGGCGAGATCGAGGGCGGCAGGGACATGCAGGACGAAGCGCTCATCGACGACTACGCTGTCGGAATAGCCACCGTAGGTGACGCCTCCGAGGTGCTTATCCGGGAAGTTGTACGTGAGGGTCACGTTCGGGCAGAACTGCTCCAAACCAGCCTCGCACTCGGGGCAGGTGCGATCGGAATCGACCATGCACCCGACCGCGCCGAGGTCGCCGGGCTTGAACCTGGTTACGGCGGAGCCGACCCTGGTGACGCGGCCGACGATCTCATGGCCTGGGACGCAGGGGTAGACCGTCGGCGCGACGTTGCTCCACTCATTGCGGACCTGGTGGAGATCGGAGTGGCAGATGCCGCAGAACAGGATTTCGATCTGAACATCGTGTTCGGTTGGATCGCGCCGCGCGATCGTGGTTGAGGCCAGCGGCGATGTCGCACTGGCAACTGAGTAAGCTCTTGCGTTGTACATGGATCTATTACTCCTCGAGTGCCGTTTAGCGGTTGATCAGTCGCTGCGCGCCCTCGCTGTACCGAGCTCCTTGCACCGTGATCTGAGATGCGGCGCTTCCAATTTCGCGGAGATCTCCCTCGCTGAGCTCGATGGAGGCGGCCGCAACGTTCTCCTGCAACCGATGCCGTTTCGTCGTACCTGGAATCGGCACGATCCAGGGCTTCTGAGCAAGCAGCCAGGCGAGGGCGATTTGAGCGGGCGTCGCTTTCGTGCGCTGAGCGATTCTCTCAAGCAGATCGACCAAAGCGCGGTTTGCCTTCCGAGCCTCCGGCGCGAAACGCGGTACGGTGTTGCGGAAATCGCTGCTGTCGAAGTTCGTATTCTCGTCGATCTTGCCCGTCAGGTAACCCTTGCCCAACGGGCTGAACGGAACAAAGCCGATTCCGAGCTCTTCGAGAGCGGGAATGATCTCCGCTTCAGGCTCCCTCCACCAAAGGGAGTACTCGCTCTGAAGGGCGGTGACGGGCTGAACCGCGTGCGCGCGGCGGATAGTCTGCACGCCTGCCTCTGAGAGGCCGAAGTGCCTGACCTTGCCTTCTTGGATGAGGTCTTTCACCGCTCCCGCCACGTCCTCGATGGGCACGCTTGGATCAACCCGATGCTGATAGAAGAGGTCGATGCTATCGATGTTGAGACGCTTGAGCGAGGCTTCGGCGACTTCCTTGACGTGCTCGGGCCGGCTGTTCAGGCCAGCCTGCTTCCTATTGGCGTCAATGTGGAAACCAAACTTTGTAGCAATCACCACCTTCTCGCGGATAGGCGAGAGCGCCTTTCCCACTAGTTCCTCGTTCGTGAACGGACCATAAACTTCGGCGGTGTCGAAAAAGGTTACGCCGAGGTCGACGGCTGCCCGGATAACGGAGATCATCTCCCG
>DATMXS010000417.1:0-5582 GCA_035561355.1 Bryobacteraceae bacterium
GAGCTACTCAGGGCCGGATCAAGTGAACATCGTGGTGCCGCCCGACGTTCAGCCGGGCACGGCCGATGTGGAGATCACTCACCCCGGCGGGACGTTCAAGACGACGGTAACGGTCGCGCCGGTATCCCCGGGATTGTTCGATGCGGCGACGTTCGCAGGTGAGCGCGTATGGGTGGGTGCGCCCGGATCGCTGCCCGGAGTGACGGCGCGCCCGGCAAGGCGCGGCGACAACCTGGAACTATACGCGAACGGTCTCGGCCGCACCGCCGAGGCGCACCCGGCGGGCCAAGTGCTCACGAGACCGTACCCGATCGCGGACGCGTCCGCAATCCGCGTGTTTCTGAACGACGTGGAGGTTACGCCCCAAGCCGTCAATATGACCTACGCGGGCCTGTGGCAGATCAATATCCAGGTGCCGCAGAACGCGCCCTCGGGGGACGTTGCCGTCACGGTTCGCGCCGCAGGTGAGACGTCGCCGCCGGTCCGGTTTCGGTTCGAGTAGGTGAGGCGGACAGGCAGCGGACGGTCGCGGTATGGTTCCGAGCTACTCCATCGCTATATCCAGCAGCTCCCGGCTGGGACCTACACCGGCAGCTTCCAAGGCGCCCGGTACTCCTTCCCTACGTACCTCTGCGCTTCCGCATCGTTCACAAACGTCTCGCTGTCCACGTCCCACTTCACCTGCCGGCCCAGGCGGTACGCGATGTTTCCGAGGTGGCAGGCGATCATCGAGTTGTGGCCGATCTCGACGTCCGAGCGCGGCTGCTTCCGACTGCGCATGCAATCGACAAAGTTCTGCACGTGCAGCAAGTGGTAATCCTGATTGCCTGAACTCTGCCGCGGTACGCCGGGCATCTTGTACTCGCGGGTCTTGTCGATGGCATCGGTTTCGGGGTACACTTCCCAGCCGCCGCGGTCGATCACCAGCACGCCGTTGTTGCCGTGGAACTCCACGCCGTGCTCGCGCGCTTCCGGTCCGCGGCCCACGCCCAACGCGTGTTCCCAGATCATGCTGAACTCCGGAAATTGCCAGAGCACCTGCTGGGTATCGGGCGTCTCAGCCGCGTCGTTCGGATATCCGTACTTGCCGCCGACCGACACGGCCGAGCTGGGCGCCTTGATGCCCATTGCCCAGTTCGCGATGTCGATCATGTGTGCGCCCCAGTCCGTCATCAGGCCGCCCGAGTAGTCCCAGAACCAGCGGAAGGTGAAGTGAAAGCGGTTTTTGTTGAACGGGCGCTTGGGCGCCGGGCCGAGCCACATGTCGTAATCCACGCCCGCCGGGGGTTCGCTATCCGGAACTACGGGCGTTTCGCCCTTCCAATCCAAGTATGCCCAGCAGCGCACCTGGCGGATCTTGCCGAGCTTGCCGCTCTTCACAAAATCGACCGCGGCTGCGTAATGCGACGCGCTGCGCTGCTGCGTGCCCATCTGCACGACGCGGTTGTTCTTGCGCGCCGCGTTCACCATCGCGCGACCCTCGGCAATGGTCAGCGCAAGCGGCTTCTCTACGTAGACGTCCTTGCCCGCCTGGCACGCCATTACAGTGGGGAGCGCGTGCCAGTGGTCCGGCGTGCCGACAATCACCGCGTCGATATCCTTCACGTCAAGAATCTTCCGGAAGTCACGCGTGGTGACCTTCGGTTCCGGCTGGCCGGTCTCGGCGAGCCGCTTGAGGGCGGCGGCCACGTGCGAATCGTCCACGTCGCAAAGCCCGGCGCACTCGGTGTTCTTAACGCGGAGGAAATCCTGGAGATCGCCGGTGCCCATGCCTCCGCAGCCTATGAGCGCCACACGGATGCGGTCATTTGAGCCGAGCACGCGGCCCGATTGCGCGAACATCGGTGCGGCCGACGCCAATGCCGCCGCCGACCCCTGAATGAAGCTCCTGCGTTCCACGAAAGTGCCTCCGGACCCATTTTAGGCCCCGGCTGCGTCACAATGGCTGACGTGCGGATACTTGCCATTCACGCCCATCCCGATGACATCGAGAGCCTTGCCGCAGGCACTCTCGCGCTGCTCGCCGAACGCGGCCACGACATCACGATCGCCACCATGACCCCCGGCGATTGCGGCAGTGCTGAGCACTCCCCGGAGGAGATCTCGGCGATCCGGCGGGGCGAAGCCACGCGTGCGGCCGCCCTGATCGGCGCGGCGTACCTGTGCGTCGAATCGCGCGACCTTGCCGTGTTCAATGACGACGCGACGCGTCGCACCGTCACCGAGATTCTGCGCCGGACCCGGCCCGAACTCGTCCTCGCCCCTTCGCCCGCGGACTATATGTGCGATCACGAGGCCGCCAGCGTTCTCGTTCGCGACGCCTGCTTCGGCGCACCCGCTCCGAACTACAACACTCGCGCCGCATCGCCGGCGCCTCCGCTCCGCGCGATCCCGCACCTCTATTGGATGGATCCGATCGGCGGCGTGGATCGCGACGACCGCCTGGTCGCGCCCGATTTTGTTGTGGATGTCGGCAAGACTCAGGCCATCAAGCGGGAGATGCTCGCCTGCCACGCCAGCCAGCGCGCATGGCTCATGAAGCATCATGGCCTGGACGATTACGTCGAGAACATGGACCGCACGACGGCTCTCCGGGGAAAACTCGTGAACGTCGCATACGGAGAAGGCTTCCGGCTGTATAAGGGCCACCCTTACCCGCAAACGCCGCTGCTCGAACAAGCTCTCGGCGGCGAACTCGTCCACGTTTACGGCGCAGTGGAGAAGTAACGAACTATATCGGCCGCGGCCGCTACCAGTGCCAGCGGAGCTTCACACCCGCAGTGCGCGGCTGCACGAGCCGCGTGCCGACGAAGATCGATTGAAAGTTGTAGAGCGCCGTGCGATTCATGATGTTCTGCACCGAGAACTGCACGTCCCACAGGCGGCGTTCTTCGCGCATCCGCTCGTACCCGATCGCGATGTCCACAATCGTCCGCGGCCGGACGCGAGGCGGATCGCCAGCCAGATCCACGTAGGGCAACAGCGCCGCGTAGTCCGGATCGGCGGCGACCTGGACGGGGTCCGACGGATTCGACACCAGGCCGCTATCGTAGCGGATCGACGTGCTTAGCCACAGGTCACGCCGGGGGGCGTACTGGACGACGCCGTGAGCGCCGAGGGTCTGGTCGTGGTCGATGATGAACGGCCCCGCGGTGAGCAGGTTCAGCGCGGTGCTGCCCAGGAAGAGTCCCCCGGTGAAGGGCGGCGTCACCACGGCGTGGTAATGCGTAAGACTGAGCGAGCCTGACAGCCCCGCCACCGGCAGCACTGTAATGCGCGCCTCCGCGCCGTTCACACGCGACCGCGCCAGCGCCGTGGGAAAGATGATTCCCGTGTTGAAGAAGTTGTCGTTATCCTGCATGTCGCGCGCGTTCTTGTGATAGAACGCCGCGTTTAATCCAACGTGCGAGCCGAACTGCTGCTGGACGCCTGCCTCATACACGTTTTGGCGCTCGGGCCGGATCCGTATGAACGCTTCACCGAGCGCATCTTTCACCGCCGACGGCACCAACACGGACGCTTCCTCCGAACTCGAAAGCAGCAGGTTCTCATTAGGAGGTGTCTGGTAATTCCGGTTGTACGAAACCCGCAGAACCGTTCCCGTCTCACGCAGGTGAAACGCTACGCCGGCCCGCGGCTGCCACTGGTTGCCGTCCACCAGGAAGCGGTACGCGTCCCAGCGCGCTCCGAGCGAAAACGTCAATCGCCCCAGCCGGAGCGTGTCCTGAATGAAGCCAGAGTAGAGAGCGCCGGAGCGTTTATCTGAGAAGCGGAACCAGTCGCCGCCGCGCGACAGGTCGTGCGCGACCAGGGTGGGAATGAAGGTCGGCGCGCCGGGCGCGTTGAATCGCGGGTCGGTGATGGCGAAGAAGAAGTGCTCGCGCACGGGAAAGTGCTGCCAGTCGCCGCCCGCGCGAAACGTGTGAATGCCGGCCGTGCGGTTGTAGCGGCTGGCGAGCGTCAGCGTTGAGAGCCGCCGCGCCTGCGACGCCGTCACGGGCGTATCACCCGCGCTCGGGAAAAGCTGCGCAGTTGCGGTGCGATAGGACGCCATCGTATCCACCGTGGACGCCGCGTTCAGCATGTGCAACCAGCCCAGCGACACTGAGGCGTCCTTCAATGACTGCCGCTGGTCCTGCCCCGCCGTGTGCTGTGAGGACAAGTTCGTAAGCTGAAAGGCCGATCGCCCCGCCATCAGGTTCAGCCGCAGTACGTCGTGCGCCCCGCGGTGGAAGTCGAGCCGTCCGAAACCGCGCTCGGAGTTGCCCCCATTGTGCAGATTGTCGAGCGACACCTGGTCGAGATACCGGTTGCTCTTCAGCGTGAAGAAGCTGGCAAAATATCCGAACCGCTCCGTGCCGCCCTGGAATTGCGTGATGTTCCCGAGCGTGTCGAACCCAGCCGCGGCCGCCTGGGTCGAGCCGGAAAGACGCCGCCCGGACCCGATCCCCGAGCGCGTCGTGATATTCGCCACGCCCGACACCTTGCTCCCGTACTCCGGCGGGACGTTGCCGGTGTGCAGCTCGATGGTTTGCACAATGCTTGCGTCCATCGAGCTCGCGAATGACCCCGTCAACTGATCGCTGATCGGCATGCCGTCAATCACGTACGTCATCTGGTTGTGCGCGCCGCGCGGGTGGATAGCGCCGTTCGCGTTCGCCGCGAAACCGGGAAAACTCACGAGCACCGATTCCAGGCCGCGGCTCCCGATCTGGGCGGGCATCCGTTCTATGGCGGCAGCGTTCAACTCTGTCCGCGTGCCGGTCGATTCCGTCTGGATGAGCGGAGAAGTCTCCGTCGCGCTAACGCTCACCGAATCGGTGTGGCCCGCCAGCCGCAAGCGCACCTTCACCGTCACGGGGACGTTCGAACGTAGCGCAACCTCCTGCCGGTCCGATCCGAAGCCGATGTGCTCCGTCCGCAGCGCGTAGGATTGGAGCGGCGCGTTCGTGAATGTGAATGAGCCGTCAGAGGCGGTAAGCACCTCCCGGCGATAGCCCGTCAGCGCGTTCTCGAGCGTGACACGCGCTCCGCCCACCGCGCTGCCGGAAGGATCGGACACCTGGCCGTAAACCGTACCGGTGGATTGTCCGCAGGCGCTGAAAACAAACACAAATAGCAAGATGGCGGCCAATACGGGCATAGACATGAAGCGACTTGTGGTCTTAGATGAACACGTTTGTGAAAGGATTCATCACAACTCTTTAACAATTCTTTCGCCTCGTGCTGAATCCACTCCCTAGAGCACAAAGCTCCAGGCTCGACATCAAGGGGGTAAGCCAATGAAGCTTCTGACTGCAATACTGGCCGCCGGCGCGCTCGCCGGGACCGCAGTGGCGGACAACGGCGGCAACTTCAAGTCACACGAATTCAAGGCAAAGCTGAGCGGGCTGCGAGAGAACCCGATCCACATTACGACTGGTAGCGGCGAGTTCAGGGCCGCAGTGAGCGACGACGGCACAACAGTTAACTTCCAGTTGACGTACCGGGACCTCGCCGGCGGACCCGCCACTGGTGCTCACATCCACTTGGGGGCTCCCTGGACCAATGGTCCGATCGTGGTCCATTTTTGCGGCACCGGT
>DATMXS010000418.1:0-29056 GCA_035561355.1 Bryobacteraceae bacterium
CACGATTTCCATCAGAGAGGGCGAAGTCATACGGCGGAGCTACAACTATAGCATGCGGGCGCGGGAACGGCCGGGGGATTGCGATGCCGGCCAGGACGCGCGAAACGGGCCGCCTGGCCCGGGAGAAAGCTGTCCGCAGCGGTCCTCTGTTGCGAGGGCGGGAGGGAGATGTGTTGTACTATAGACATCCAATGATCGCGGGCACCAGAACTGTGCGCTCCGATGCGGCGGGGGCGATTCCGTGGGCCACGATCGCCTGGTTCGCCGCACTGACTATCATCTGTTACGCGCCCGTATTGTATAACCTCGGGCGGCAGTGGGCCAATGACGAGGATATGGGCCACGGGTTTTTCGTACCGCTGGTGGCGGGCTACATCATGTGGCAGAGGCGCGCCGAGGTAGCAGCGGTGGTTCCGGCCCCGAACTGGTGGGGGCTCGCGGTCGTTCTTTGGGGCGGTGCACAGCTCTATGTTGCGACGCTGGGGGCGGAACTGTTTCTGGCGCGCACGTCGCTCGTGATCACGATCTTCGGCATCGTGCTGTTTCTTGGAGGACCGCCGCTGCTGCGGGCGCTCCTGTTCCCGCTCGCACTGCTGTTCCTCATGGTTCCGATTCCGGCCATCATCTATAGCCAGATCACGTTTCCGCTGCAGATTTTCGCAAGCCGTGTGGCAGAAGGCGCGCTCGCGCTGCTCGGGATCCCGGTGCTGCGGGAGGGAAACATACTGGAACTGGCGAACCAGAAACTCTCGGTCGTGGAGGCTTGCAGCGGCATACGCTCGCTGCTCACGTTGACGTTCCTCTCGCTGGTGTACGCCTACTTCTTCGACTCGAAGGCCTGGATGCGGGCGGCGCTGCTGATCGCAACTGTCCCGATCGCCATCGCGGCGAATGCGGCGCGCGTCACGGTCACGGGTATTCTCACCGAGTACGATCCCGAACTCGCCGAGGGTGTGTTTCACACGGCCGAAGGCTGGGTGATGTTCATGATCGCACTGGCGATGCTGGTCGCCACGCACGCCGTGATCAACCGGATATATGGAGCCGTCCGTGGCCGCTAACCCGTTCGCATTTCTGCGCGGTAGAAACGCACGAATCCTGACGGCCGTTCTGCTGCTCGAGACCGCCGGCTTGTGGGCCGTTTCGCAGGGCGAGAGCACGCCTGCCCTGCAGTCGCTGTCCGGTTTCCCGGTGGAGATCGGGGCGTGGAGGTCGATTCAGGAAGGCACACTCGACGACGCGACGATGGAGGTGCTCCGTGCAGACGATGTGCTCTCGCGGACGTATGCCGAGCCCTCCAGCTATCGTCCCGCCAACCTGTTCATCGCGTACTTCAAGAGCCAGCGCACCGGCCAAGCACCGCACTCGCCGAAAAACTGTTTGCCGGGCGCGGGGTGGGAACCGTCGGATTCCGGCGAGTTGGACATCACGGTGCCGGGGCGCGGCACGATTCGCGTGAACAAGTACATCGTTTCGAAGGGCGAGGATAAGAGCGTCGTCCTCTACTGGTACCAATCGCACCAACGCGTGATCGCGAGCGAGTACGCGGCCAAGGTCTACCTTGTAGCCGACGCGATACGGTACAACCGCACGGATACGGCGCTGGTGCGCGTGGTGGTGCCCGTGGCCGGTGACGAGGCCGCCGCCATCGATATTGCAAAGCGGTTCGTACAAGGCATTTTCCCCTCGCTCGGGCAGTTCCTGCCGGCCTGACAATCATGCGTCTGATCTGGATGTTTCTAGCGCTGCTGGCGCCCGCCGCGGCCTGGCAGCCGGTCCCCGCGCCCGCGGGGGACCCGGTTTACGACGGCCGCACGGATGAGGTTTTGAAGGCGATAGACGACGTGAACTGGCGGCTCGCGCTCGCCGATTCCGCCGAAGTACAGAAGGTACGCTACACCAGCCTGCCACCGCACCGTGAAACAAACCCAACCGCGCAGGGCGCCGGGAACCCGATGGTCATCCCGGCATACGTTTTCATCCCGAAAAAGCTCGACCGCAGCCGCAAGCAGCCGCTGCTGGTCTTCGTTCACGGCGGCGTGCACTCGAACTTCGGCTCGTCCTCGTACATCCACATCGTTCGCGAGCTGCTGGATCAGGGGTACACGATCCTCGCTCCGGAGTATCGCGGCAGTACGGGGTACGGCTCAGCATTTTATCGCCACATAGATTATGGCGGCCGCGAGAACGACGACGTGTTCGCAGGAAGGAACTGGGCGCTGGAGACGTATCCCTTCCTGGATGCGAGCCGCGTAGGCATCCTCGGCTGGAGTCATGGCGGGATGATCACGTTGATGAACATTTTCGATCATCCCGGGGCGTATGCAGCGGCGTATGCGGGCGTGCCGGTGAGCGACCTGGTGGCGCGCATGGGCTACAAATCGGCTGAGTACCGGCGGCTCTTTTCCGCACCGTATCACATCGGGAAATCCGCCGAGGATGACGTGAAGGAGTACCTGCGGCGTTCGCCGGTGACGCACGCCGAGAAGCTGGCTGCGCCGCTCCTGATCCACACGAACACGAACGACGAAGACGTGAACGTGCTGGAGGTGGAGCGGCTGATCGCCGCGCTGAAGGCTGCCGGCAAGAAGTTCGAGTACAAGATCTACGAGAACGCGCCGGGCGGACACATTTTCAATCGCCTGGATACGAAGCTGGCGAGGGAGTCGAGGGCGGAAGTCTGGCGGTTCCTGGCGGGGTACCTGAAGGCGGGGAGGAGCGAGGAGCGAGGAGCAGCGAGGAGGTAGGAGGTAGGAGAGATGCCGCTGAATACAGAGCGCCGGATGCCTGCTCGCTCCTGGCTCGTCGCTTGTTGCTCCTGCTACATTAGCCACATGGTGCGTCCCGTACTCATTTCGGTCTCGCTCGCTTTCCTCCTGGCTGGTTGCGGGCGGCAGGGGAAGCAGCCGGAGCTCACGGCGAACATGGGCGAGAGCGTTCGGGTGGGCAACCTGTCGTATCTCGTTTCTGAAGCGGGGTGGATGGACCAGATGGGCGATGGCGCGGCGGCCAAGGTGCCGAAGAACCGGTTTCTGACGGTGCGCCTTTCGATCACGAACGGGGGTGTCCGGCGAGCGATCATTCCCGCTACGGAAGTACTGGATTCGGCGGGCAACTCCTATCCCGAGGTGCCCCAAGCACCTGGCGTAGACGACTGGCTCGGAGGGTTCCGCGCGCTCGATCCGGCCAGCACCGATCATGGGCTGCTGATTTTCGATGTTCCCGTCGGTGCGTACCGGCTCCGGGTATCAGATGCGGCCGACATCGAAGAGCAGAGGACCGCTTATATACTCTTGCCTTACCAGACACCGGTGCTGATCCCGCGACCGGATCGCGCCATTCCGGGCTCGAACTGACATGCGCCGTTTCGCTTTCGGTGTCGTGCTGGCTGTCGCGGCTGCCGCCCAGCAACCGCCCACGGGGGACCTGCGCATCGTGAAGCCGGCGTTGCGGCAGTACGAGGACGGCCCAGCTTTGCCAGCGGGTCAAACGGTGAGCGCCGGAGAGACCCTGTTCTTCAGTTTCAACGTGCAGGGATACAGAACTGCCGAGGACCGCCGGTACCACCTCCGGTGGACGGTGGACGTTCTGGACTCACAGGGTGTTCCGCTCGACGAGAGCGTCACGCGCGACCTGGAAGGAAAGCTCTCTGCCGAGGACAAGGATTGGATGCCGGTTGCGCGGCGCTCGTTCATGGTTCCGCCGCTCGTTTTTCCGGGTGAATACAAGGTAACGGCGAAGGTGGAGGATGTGCTCGCGAAGCGGACCGCGGCCGCCGAGGTGAAGTTCCGGGTACGGGGCAGGGAGATCGCGCCGAGCGAGACGCTCACTGCGCGTAATTTCCGGTTCCTGCGTGCAGAGGAAGACATCAATCCGCTGAACCCGGCAGTGTACCGCGCGGGCGATACGGTGTGGGCGCGGTTCGACATCGTGGGGTTTAAGCACGGCGAGCGGAACCGGATGCAGGTTTCGTACGGGATCGGCATCGCGCTGGCCGACGGCAAGGTGCTGTTCTCGCAGGCCGAAGCGGCTACTGAGCAAAACGAGAGCTTCTATCCACAGAAGTACGTTCCGGGAGTGGTGAGCGTCACAACGCAGAAGAATACCCAGCCGGGAGACTACCTGCTGGTTCTGACGCTCCGTGACCTGGTGGGAAGCCAGGTCACGGAGGAGAAACACCCGTTCAGGGTGGAATGACGGAAACGCCAGGCTACATGCCGCCCGCGGTTCTGGGCCGCTCTTCACGCCAGGCGTCTACTTCCCGCTCCGCTTCATCGCGCGTGATGCCGTACCGCTCCTGAATGCGGCCAATGAGCTGATCCCGCTTACCGGCGATCACGTCGAGGTCGTCGTCGGTGAGCTTGCCCCACTTTTCACGGACGCGGCCCTTCATCTGTTTCCAGTTACCACCGATCGTATCCCAGTTCATTTGCATCCCTCCTTGAGGATTTTGCGGGCCGGCCCCAATCCGGCCCGTACTGCTCATACTGCTCGTACTGCTCCCATTATCCCCCGGCGGACCGGGTATTTCAGTCTGCCCGAGGCGGGGCATCCTTCACGTGGCGATCGAACCAGCTCATCATCTCCCAGAGCACGTGCTCGATGGACTCCCGAGCCATGTAGCCGTGGGATTCGTGCGGCAGGAAGACGAGCCGGACGGATCCGCCGTTGCCGCGAATCGCCTGATACATGCGGTCGCTCTGGACAGGGAAGGTGCCGGGATTGTTGTCCGCCTCGCCGTGGATCAGCAGGATGGGCTCCTTGATCTTGTCGGCGTACGAGAAGGGCGACATCTTCATATACGTGTCGCGAGCCTCCCAGAATGTGCGCCGCTCGGATTGGAAGCCGAAGGGCGTCAAGGTGCGGTTGTAGGCGCCACTGCGGGCGACACCAGCTCGGAACAGGTCCGAGTGAGCCAGCAGGTTCGCGGTCATGAACGCGCCATAGCTGTGCCCTCCGACGCCGACGCGGTTCGGGTCGGTTACGCCCATCTCCGTGGCCTTGTCGATGGCGGCTTTCGCACTGGCGACAACCTGGTCGATGTAGGTGTCGTTGACGGTTTTGAAATCGCCGACCACGGGCATGGTGGCGCTGTCGAGGACGGCATAGCCGCGCAGTAAATAGAACAAGTGCGACATACCGCGGAGCATGGTGAAGCGCTGGGGCGAGCCGACGACCTGGCCTGCAGTCGAGGGGTCATTGTATTCGAGCGGGTAGGCCCAGACGACGGTGGGAAGGCGCGTGCCTTCCTTGTAGTTCGGCGGCAGGTACAGCGTAAACGACAGCGGGACACCGTCGGGGCGCTTGTATTTGACGAGCTGCTTCCTGATGCCCCTGAGCGAGGGAGCGGGGTCAGGAAATGCGGTAACGGGTTTGCGAACGCCGGCGGCGCGTATCGCGTAGTTCGGCGGCGCGGACGGTGATTCGAAGCGGGTCAGGAGGCTCCTGCCTTCGCGATCGAGCACCGCCGTGACCGTTTCGTACTCGTCCGCCGCTGACTCGAACAGGCGCTCTGTCTTAAGCGTGGCAAGATCGAGGCGATCGATGAACGGACGATCGCCCTCCGGCGTCGCTCCGGCGCCGTCGAGCAGAATGCCGGCGCCGGCTACCATGACGGCGCTGTGGCCGGTGGGCAGGCGGTGCATCACGGGCTCGCCGGGATCCTTATAGGCATCGCGGCGGTCGCGGCTCCAGACCAGCTTGGGCGCTTCACCGGTCTTCGCGAGATACGTGCGAATCCAGCGGCGCTCGCGCTCGTAGTCGCTGACGAAGGCGTAGCCGCCCTCTTCAAAGAACTCCAGGCCTGCGTACCGTTGCTCGAGCCTGATGAACTCCCGGGGCTCGCTGTTGAAGGGTGCTTTGAGGGTGAGAACGCGGTCGCGGTGCGGGACCTGCGTTTTCGGATCGCCTCCGTCGAGGGCCTCTGCCCAGACGAGGGTGGCGGGCTCTACCGGGTTCCATGCGTAGCTTCGCGGACCGATCGGCACGCCGTCCACGGGGACCGCATCCTGGAGCGGGAGCTTCGCCAGGGTGTGGACCACCTTCCCGGAACGCTCCCAAACTTCGACGTCCTTGGGGAAGAACGTGTAGGTGTAGAGGTACGAATAGGGCCGGCGGACACGCGCGACGAGGAAGTGCCTGCCATCGGGCGCGGGGGTGACGGTCTGGAAAATTCCAGGCCTGCCGAGAGGCGTGGCTGCACCAGTGACGCTATCGACGAGAGCGAGCTGGGTGGTGGCGTAGTAGTCGAACAGCGCTTCATCGTGCGGATTCTTGAGGAGATCCTGGAAGGTCCACACGGCGGAGCCCTTGGCGTAGCTTTCCTGCACGTTCGGTCCGGAGGGGGCCGCGGGCGCTTGCGGGGCTTTGCCCCGAGCCGCGGGGATTGTTCGGACGAGCATCGTCTTGCCGTCCGGCATCCACTGAAATGCGGCGCCGGCAGCACCGTTCACTTTGAAGGTTCCGATGCGGCGAACCGCACCCGTGAGCCCGCCCACCCACAACTCCATGCCGGAGGCAGAGGTGTTGGTGAAGGCGAAGCGTTTGCCGCCGGGATTCCACTGGGGCGCTCCGGCTTTGAGGCCCGGCGGCAGTACGATCTTCGTTGCCGAGCCGGACGGTAGCCTTACCATGCTCATCTCACTGAAGTACATGGGTGCGTGGGGGCCGTTCGTCGCGGCGCTGATGCGGAGGCCGGCGACGCGGACCACAGGCTGCGCCAGGTCCGCGATGGACGAATAGGCCCGGGGCGTGACCATCAGCGCGGCATCCCGGGCCGGGCTGACAACCGGCACCGGCGTCACCGGGGCATTCAGTACGTCGAGAATCTCCTGGGGAGGTTTCTTGTAGGTTTCCTGCGCATGCGCGCAGATACAGAGAGAGAGCGCAAGTATGCCGATGAGGCGCGGAAGCATGCGCTATTTTACTGTTTTACTTGTGCCGACAGCCGGCCGTCGTAGGGAAGCGATTCGCGGGCAGACGGAACGGTACTCTCTGGCCAGGTGCTTTCGAACCTCGCCGGCTTCAGGAGCTTCATCACGATCCGGTTGGCGGGCTGGCTCTCTTCGACGAAATCAACGCCCGAGCAGGTGATGAGGATCTCCGAACTGGTCTCGTCCCGACGTACAAACCCCTTCTCGCGCAGGTACCACACGGCGAAGTCCAGGTGCTCGCGTGGAATCGACATCTTGGCTTCGAGATCATACAGCGAGAGCCCGGGCGTCTCCGGCACGGAGCGGCGCCGGTTGTACAAAAGGCATAGTACGCCTAGGCGGCGGTGGGTTTCCGCTTCAGTACCTTCAACAAACTCCTTGGCTTCAAACACCGGCTCTGGCCGCTGGCACTGCGTGGCCAAGCGTACATCGTACTCCGCGCGGGTTTGGGGGTCCGAGAGGATGCGATAAGCGTCTTGTAGCAGAAGAAACTTATCAAGATCGCCTGTTTCCGGATTATCCGGGTGATAACGGGCAGCGAGCATGCGATGGACGCGCTGCACCGTGGCAGGTTCGGCGCTTGGGCTGATCTGCAGGAGATCGTAGTAATCGACGAACGACGCCATTGATATGACGAAGATACTCCCGCAAACAGGGTGACAGCAATAGACTATCGGTACTAAATGGTACCAAATCGCAAGATTATTAACTTCTTTTTATGCGAGGGCCGCGCTGAGTTCGCGTGCAGCCCGGGCGCCCTCGGCCACTGCCTCCACTACCGTAGCGCCGCCGTTCACGATGTCGCCCGCGGCGAAGACACAGGGCCGGGCGGTCTCGAGTGAGCCCTCGCGCGTGCGGACGAGCCCAGCGCGAGTGAGCTCGACGCCGGTGAGCGCGGCGGCTGTTTCGTCGTCCACGGATTGGCCGATCGCCTCGATGACGAGATCGGCGGGCAGGACGTGTTCAGTGCCGGGAATGGCCTCTGGGCTCCTGCGGCCGCGCACATCCGGAGCGCCGAGCTTGGTGCGGACGACTTTCAAACCGGTCAGGCGGCCTTCGGCATCGGACACGTACTCGACGGGAGCGGTCAGGATGATGAAATTGACGCCTTCGCGGATGGCCTGATCGCGCTCATTGGGCCAGGCCGGCATCTCAGCGAAGGAGCGGCGATAGACGATGGAGACGTCACTCGCTCCGGCATGTTTAGCTGAAACGGCGGCATCAATCGCGGTGTTACCGCCTCCGAGGACCAGGACCGTACCGGAAATGGTGGCGCCGCGCTTGGCTTGGGCGAGGAACTCAAGCGCTCCGGTCACGCCGGAGGCGGGCCGCGTTGCGGAGGGCAGCGGAACGGAGCGGCCGAGCCCGAGAGCAAGGACGACCCCGTCGAATTCTGCGGCCACGTGCTCCAGGGTATAGGTTGGGCCGAGAGGGGTAAACGGGCGATACTCGGCGACGCCGCTGGACGCAAGGACGTCGTGGGCCTCGCGCTGGAGAATGTCGTCGGGCAGGCGCTCGGCGGGAATGGTGGCATGGGCGACGCCGCCGAGTGATGCCCCGCGATCGAGCAGCGCGACGAAGTGGCCGGATTCGGCGAGGGCGGCGGCGGCCGAGATGCCGGCAGGTCCCGCGCCGATCACGGCGACACGCTTGCCGGTGGGTTCGCGTCTGGCGCGTGGCTGGGAGGCCCACCCTTCCTGAACGGCTTTCGTCGAAACCCAGCGCTGCAAATGGCGGATGGGAACCGGGACGCCGTAATGCTCGTTGATGCAGTGCGCCTCGCACTGGGTTTCCGCAGGGCAGACGTAGCCGCAGGCGGCAGCCAGGACGTTGCGGTTACGGAGCGATTCGTAAGCCTCGCGGAAGCGCCCTTCGGCGATGTGGCCGACGAACTCGGGGATGTTCACATGGGCGGGGCAGCCGGTGACGCAGGTCGGGTCATTGCACTGGCGGCAGGTCCTGGCCATCGCGGTGATGGTGTCAAGGGCTTCGGCGCGGCCGGCCTTGAAGATGGGCTCGTAGACTTCCGCATCGCGTGGCACGCAACCCGAGCGGCCGCCATCGCGCATGATCTGGGTACAGGCAGAGCAGGCGACGCAGACTCTCTCAGGATCCACGCGACCGTCGCGGGCGAGGACTGTCGGGAAATCGGGATAGGCGAATGCCATGCGCCCGAGGCCGACCAGCGATACCCACCCATTCTCGACGGCTGCTGCGGCGACGTTCGGCAAGAACTGCCGGAGCCAAGTGTTGCCGCCGCCGATGACGAGAAGGCTCGGGAACGCCTGCTGGACCTGTTTCACTACGCCGAGGAAGCGCGCCACTCCGACGAGAGGGTGCTCAGGTGGGATGGGGGCGCCTGAGGTCGGCAGATCGAACGGACGATTGATGTACGGATTGAAGTAGGGATTGCCGATGGTGATGTTGACGAACGGCGCGCCCGCGGCGGCGAGGAAGCGCACGAGTTCGAGAGGCTCGGTGAGGTCAGGCTTGGTGGGATCGTCACGATCGACGCCGAAGCCGTAGGGATAAGCCATGGCGTCATAGGCGTTCATGCGGGAGGTGACGATGAGACCCGGAACGGCATCCCGGATCTTGCCCACGACGTTTCGGAAGAAGCGTGTCCGGTTCTCGAAAGAGCCGCCGTACCGGCCCTCACGGGTGTGCGACGCGTGCAACTCGCTCACCAGGTAGCGGTGGCAGGCCTTGACGTCCACGGCGTCGAACCCGGCGCGATCGGCACACTGAGCGGCGGCGACGTAGGCGTCCTCGAGACGCTCGAGCTCGTCATCAGTGATGACGGGGTAATCGGGACCCAGCTTGTGGATGGGATCCAGATACGGCGAGCGGTGCGCGATGATCGGGTGCGGGGCCTTGACGGGCCGGCTGTAGCGGCCGGAGTGCGTGAGTTGCACTACAGTGAGGGGGCGCTCCGGCGCGGCCTTCTGGCTTTCCTCGACAAGACGCGCGAACGCCGGGACCGTCTTTTCGTGCAGCCAGAGCTGCCGCGGGTTCGCACGGCCCTGCTCCACCACGGCCGTCGCTTCGAACCAGAGGAGTCCGGCGCCGCCCGCGGCGAAACGGCGATAACGGCGGAAGGTCAGGTCGCCCGGCTCGCCATCGGCTGTCCCGTCGCAGCCTTCCATCGGCAGTACGACGAAGCGGTTGGGAAGGCGCAGCGCCCCGCGCTCGACTGGCGTGGTGAGCGGCCTAACGTGTGTGGAAACCGGAACCTCCAGGCCGAGTGCGCGGATCTCTGCAGACAACTCCTCGAGCGAGTGGTAATGAAAGGGGACGTGGCCGGGCATGAGGGACTATTGTATCGCCAGCGTCCCCGCGGTCGCGGCCTAGACACCGGCAGAAACGGGAGTCGGGTGCTCTTCGAGCAACTCGAGGAACATGGCCGCGGCGCGGTGGAAGTTTTTGCGGCGGCGGTGGATGATGCCGAGCGGGCGGACCAGGTCGCCCTCCAGGGGAAGGGCGAGAAGGCGGCCTCGACCCACGTCACCGGTGAGGACGCGGGCCGGAAGGATGCTGAATGCCGCGCCGTGGGTGACGGCTTCCTTGATGGACTGGATGTTGTCGAAGTGCAGAGCGATGCGTACCGCGACGCCGTTGTCCCGCAGGAAGCGGTCGATTCGGTGGCGGATCGGCAGGTCCTCGTCGAAGGCGACGAAATCGAGGCCGGCGAGATCGCGGGGGCGGATACGGCGCAGAACCGCAAGAGGGTGCCCAGGGGCGACAGCGATGACCATCTCCTCTTCGCGCCAAGGGATCACCTGAATTTCCTTCGTGGCCTCGGGATAGCTGACCAGGCCGAGGTCCACGCGGTCGGCCAATACCGCTTCGTAGACCTTTTCGGGCCGGAGGTACTCGACTTCGATGCGGGCCTTGGGGTAGCGGCGCATGAACTCGGCTTTCAGGTGCGACATTTCAGAGAGCCCGACGGAGTAGATGGACGCCACCCGCACCGTGCCCTCCAGTTCGGCCTTGAGCCTCTCGAGGGCGATTTCGAAGTCGTCACGGCGGCGGAGCACGTCACGGCAGAAATCGGCGTACAGAGAGCCGGCTGGGGTGACCGTGAGAGGGCGGGTGGACCGGTCCAGCAGGATGGTCCCGATCTGCCGTTCCAGTTCCTGAAGGTGCTGGCTGGCCGCGGACTGAGAGAGACCGCTTTGGGCTGCGCCGCGGCTGACGCTCCGGGCTTGTGCGATGTCGAGAAACAGGCGCAGGTGATCGAAGGCCATCAGCACTCACGTTAGCATAAGTCATCCTTATAAAGCCACAAAACAGATTCCATTTGACCGATGATGCAAAATGGCGTTATCCTTACGCAAACCCCTGAAAACGGCGGGGGTTACGCCACCATCAGCGCTTCGGTGCCACCTCATCAAGGTGGTGCTCTCGCACGTACGGATCACGGAGTGATATGAGCGACGATTCCTTCAGTCGAGGTTTACCCGCAAAGCAGGGCCTGTACGATCCTTCCCTGGAGCGCGATGCCTGCGGCATCGGCTTCGTGGTGAACATCAAAGGCGAGAAGTCACACGAGATCATCCTGAAGGGCATTCAGATCCTCGTGAACCTCACGCACAGGGGCGCCTGCGGCTGCGATCCGGAAACCGGCGACGGCGCGGGACTGCTGATTCAGATCCCGCACGAGTTCTTCAGCCGTGAGTGCACGCGCCTGGGCTTCACGCTGCCGAATCCGGGCGAGTACGGCGCGGGCATGGTGTTCCTGCCGTTGGAGAGGCACCAGCGTCTGATCTGTGAGGGCGTGGTGGAGCGGATCGCGAAGGAAGAGGGCCTGGCGGTGCTCGGGTGGCGCGATACGCCAATGGGGGATCATGCGATCGGCCGGATTGCGCGCGGGTCGCGGCCGTACATGCAGCAGTTATTTCTACAGCACGGGCGGGGGATGGACCAGGACGCGCTGGAGCGGAAGCTCTACGTGGTCAGGAAGCGGGCGGAGGCGGAGATCGCGGCGAGCGACCTGCGCGATAAGAGCAGCTTCTACATTCCGTCGCTCTCGACGAGGACGATCGTATATAAGGGCCTGCTGCTGGCGCCGCAGATCCTGGGGTTCTATCACGAACTCGCGGATCCTTCGGTGGTGAGCGCGATGTGCCTGGTACACCAGCGCTTCTCAACGAATACGTTCCCCACCTGGCAGCTTGCGCACCCGTTTCGCAATATCTGCCATAACGGTGAGATCAACACGCTGCGAGGCAACGCGAACTGGATGTACGCGCGGCAATCCATTCTGGAATCGCCGCTGTTCGGGGACGACATCAAGAAGATCTTCCCGATTTGCGTTCCGGGCGGCAGCGATTCCGCACAACTCGACAACGCGGTTGAGCTGCTGACGCTTTCCGGCCGCAGCCTGCCGCACGTGCTGGCGATGTTGATTCCCGAGGCTTGGGCGGGCGACCCGGCGATGCCCGAACAAGAGCGCGCGTTCTACGAGTACCATGCGTCGCTGATGGAGCCGTGGGACGGCCCGGCGGCGATCGCGTTTACGGACGGCCGCGTAATCGGGGCAACGCTCGACCGCAACGGCTTGCGGCCTGCGCGGTGGGTGGTGACGCACGACGACGTGGCGATCCTGGCTTCGGAGACGGGAGTGCTGCCGATCCGCCCTGAGGACGTGCGGGCGAAGGGGCGGCTTCAGCCCGGCAAGATGTTCCTGGTCGATATGGAGCAGGGGCGGATCGTGCCGGACGAGGAGATCAAGGCGCAGCTTGCGGCGCGGCAGCCGTATGGCGACTGGCTGAAGGAATACCAGATGACGATCGACAAGCTGCCGGAGCCGCCGCGGTGGCAGCCGGCCGAGTTCGAGTCCATCGTCCAGCGGCAGCGCGCGTTCGGCTACACGGCCGAGGATCTGAAGTTCATGATCACGCCTATGGCCCTTCAGGGCCAGGAGCCAGTGGGCTCCATGGGCACGGACACGCCTCTTGCCTGCCTCTCAGACAAGCCGCAGCCGCTGTTCAATTACTTCAAGCAACTCTTCGCCCAGGTGACGAATCCTCCGATCGATCCGATCCGCGAGGAACTGGTGATGTCGCTTGCAAGCTTCATCGGAACCGAGCGCAACATTCTGGCCGAGACGCCGCAGCACTGCCACACGCTGAAACTGAAGCATCCGATTCTCACGAACTACGACCTGGAAAAGCTGAGGCGGTTCTCGTGGGGTGATTTTCTCGCAACCACGCTGCCGACGCTGTACCGCGTAGACGGCGGCGGGAAGGAACTGGAACGCGCGCTCGAAGGGTTGTGCCGCCGCGCTTCGCTCGCGATCAAGAGCGGCTACACGATGCTGATCCTTTCGGATCGCGGCGTCGAAACGGATTACACGCCGATTCCGAGCCTGCTGGCGCTGACGGCGGTTCACAACCACCTGGTACGCGAGAAGACGCGTACGCAGGTGGCATTGATCGTGGAAAGCGGCGAGCCGCGCGAGGTGATGCACTTCGCGCTGCTGATCGGTTACGGCGCGAGCGCGGTGAATCCCTACCTTGCGATCGAATCGCTGGAAGACCTGCAGCGGCGCGGGTTGCTGCCCGAAGGCGTCACCTTTGAGGCTGCCCTGAAGAACTACAAGAAGGCCATCAACAAGGGCCTTTTGAAGGTCTTCTCGAAGATGGGCATCTCGACGCTTCAGAGTTACCGGGGGGCCCAGGTATTCGAAGCGATCGGATTGAACCGCGAACTGGTGGAGCAGTACTTTACGGGGACTGCTTCGCGGATCGAGGGTATCGGGCTGGATGTTCTTGCGGAAGAGGCCCGCCTGAAGCACGAGTTCGCCTTCAAGCCGGTGACTGCGGCCGACGTGGATCTTGCGGTGGGCGGTAACTATCACCATCGCGTTGACGGCGAGTATCACCTGATTAACCCGCTCACGATATCGAAGCTCCAGCACTCGGTCCGGCAGCAGAACTACGGGACGTTCAAGGAGTTTTCGCAGGCGATCAACGACCAGAGCCGGCAGCTATGCACGCTGCGCGGCCTGATCGATATCCGAAAGGCCCGCCGGCCGATTCCGCTCGACGAAGTGGAGCCGGCCGCGGACATTGTGAAGCGTTTCGCGACGGGCGCGATGTCGTTCGGCTCCATTTCGAAAGAGGCGCACGAGACGCTCGCGATCGCGATGAATCGGATGGGCGCTAAGTCGAACACCGGCGAGGGCGGGGAAGACGAGGCGCGCTTCGCGGACGAACGCCGCAGTGCGATCAAGCAGGTAGCGTCCGGGCGCTTCGGCGTCACGACGAATTACCTGGTCAACGCCGACGAGCTTCAGATCAAGATCGCGCAAGGCGCGAAGCCCGGCGAGGGCGGCCAGTTGCCCGGCCACAAGGTGGACGAGAACATCGCCCGTGTGCGCCACTCGATTCCGGGAGTGCAGCTCATTTCGCCGCCACCGCACCACGACATCTACTCGATCGAAGACCTGGCACAGCTTATTTACGACCTCAAGAACGTGAACCCGAAGGCGCGCATTTCGGTGAAGCTGGTGGCCGAAGTGGGCGTCGGCGTTGTGGCCGCCGGCGTCGCGAAGGCGCATGCCGACCTGGTGCTCATCAGCGGGCACGACGGCGGCACGGGCGCTTCGCCGCTGACCGCGATCAAGCACTCGGGAGCGCCTTGGGAACTGGGCCTCGCGGAGACGCAGCAGGTGCTCGTGATGAATGACCTGCGCAGCCGCGTCCGCGTGCAGGTGGACGGGAAGCTCGCGACGGGAAGAGACGTCGTCATCGCGGCGCTGCTCGGCGCGGAGGAGTTCGGTTTCTCAACCGTTCCGCTGATCTCGATGGGTTGCGTGATGATGCGCAAGTGCCACCTGAACACGTGCCCGGTGGGCATCGCGACGCAGGACCCGGCGCTCCGGCAGAAGTTCGCCGGTACGCCCGAGAACGTTATCAACTACTTCTTCTTCGTCGCCGAGGAAGTGCGCGAGCTGATGGCGGAGATGGGCTGCCGCAGCATGGAGGAGATGATCGGCCAGGTGGAGCGGCTGGAGATGCGCGCGGCCATCGAGCACTTCAAGGCGAAGGGGCTGGATTACTCGTCGATTCTCTACAACCCCCCCGTGCCGGGCCGGGTTGCACGACGCTGCACGACGCGCCAGGATCACGGCCTCGAAAAGGCGCTCGATTACAAGCTGATCGACACGGCGCGCGAGGCAATCGAGACCGGCATCCCGGTGGAGTACAAGCTGCCGATCCGCAACGTACATCGCACGGTTGGGGCGATGCTCTCGGGTGAGGTCGCGATGAAGCACGGTTCGGCAGGCCTGCCGGATGACACCATACGATTCCAGTTCACAGGCTCGGCGGGCCAAAGCTTTGGCGCTTTCCTTGCCAAGGGCGTGACATTGACGCTGGAAGGCGATGCGAACGACTACGTCGGCAAGGGACTCTCGGGCGGAAAGCTGATCATTTACCCCCCGAAGCAGTCCACGTTTTTGCCTGAGGAGAACATCCTCGTCGGCAACGTGGTGCTGTATGGCGCGACCAGCGGCGAGGCGTACTTCAATGGCATGGCGGGCGAGCGCTTCTGTGTACGTAACTCGGGCGCCACCGCGGTGGTGGAAGCCGTTGGCGATCACGGCTGCGAGTACATGACGAACGGCCTAGTGATCGTGCTGGGGAAGACGGGGCGCAATTTTGCGGCCGGCATGACGGGCGGCCTGGCGTTCGTGCTGGATGAGGACGGCGAGTTCGCTTCCCGGATGTGCAACCGTTCGGGCGTCGATCTGGAGCTTCCTGCCGAGCAGGATGTCGAACTTCTGCGCACGATGATTGCGAAGCACGTGGCCGTAACGGGCAGCCCGCGCGGCCAGTGGATTCTCGAAAATTGGGCGGCGATGCTGCCCAAGTTCGTCAAGGTATTTCCTCACGAGATCAAACGCGCGATGCAGAGGGCAGAAGTGGGCGCGGCCGTCCGGCAGTAGAGGCGCAAAGGACTTTCTTCATGGGCAAGACCACCGGGTTTGTAGAGTTTGAGCGCGAGGTCGCGGGGCGCAGGCCCGTAACGGAGCGCGTCAACGATTTCTTCGAGATCTACGTCGATCTGCCGCGCGAGCGGCTGGAGCGGCAGGGAGCGCGCTGCATGGATTGCGGCGTACCGTTTTGCCATACCGGCTGCCCGGTGAATAACATCATCCCGGACTGGAACGACCTGGTTTACAAGAACCGCTGGGCGGAGGCGATCCGCGTCCTGCACTCGACAAACAACTTCCCGGAGTTCACGGGACGGATATGCCCGGCGCCGTGCGAAGCCGCATGCGTGCTGGGCATCAATGAGCCGCCGGTCACGATCAAGCAGATCGAGAAGGCGATTGTCGAGCACGCCTGGCGTGAGGGCTGGATCGTACCGGAGCCGCCGGCTGTACGGACGGGGAAACTCGTCGCGGTGGTTGGTTCGGGTCCCGCGGGTCTCGCAGCGGCGCAGCAGTTGAACCGTGTAGGGCATACGGTGACCGTGTTTGAGAAGGCCGACCGTATCGGCGGCCTGCTCCGTTACGGCATTCCCGATTTCAAGCTGGAGAAGCGCTTCATCGACCGCCGCATCGAACAGATGGAAGCGGAGGGCGTTGCGTTCCGGACGGGGGCGCACATTGGAGTGGGCATTGCGGCGGAGGAGCTCACGCGCGAGTTCGATGCCGTGCTACTGGCTGGCGGCGCGGAGCAGCCTCGCGATCTGAACGTGCCGGGCCGCGAGTTGAACGGCATCCACTTCGCCATGGAGTTTCTGCCGCAGCAGAACCGGCGCTGCGCCAATGACCGTATGGATTCCCGTGACGGGATCGTCGCGACGGGAAAGCGAGTGGTGATCATCGGAGGCGGGGATACCGGCGCGGATTGCCTCGGCACATGCCACCGCCAGCATGCCGCCAGCGTTCAGCAGTTCGAGATCATGCCCGTGCCGCCCGAGACGCGAGCGGAACAGACGCCTTGGCCGCTGTGGCCTCTGCAACTGCGAACGGAGACGTCGCACGAGGAAGGC
Source organism: Bryobacteraceae bacterium (assembly GCA_035561355.1). Lineage (GTDB taxonomy): Bacteria > Acidobacteriota > Terriglobia > Bryobacterales > Bryobacteraceae > DATMXS01. The sequence continues at coordinate 16,941 of DATMXS010000418.1, forward strand.
GGGGCGCGGGACTGGTCGGTCGCGACGACTCGCTTCGAGGGCGACAAGGACGGCAACGTGCTGCGGCTTCACGGGATTCGGGTAGCGCCGCCCCCGTCATTCGAGCCGATTGCCGGTACGGAGTTCGCCATTGAAGTGGACCTTGTGCTGCTTGCCATGGGCTTCACAGGGCCGGTGCGGAGCGGCATGATCGAACAGTTCGGCGTGAAACTGGATGCGCGCGGCAATGTCGCGACCGACGCAAATCAGATGTCGAGCGTGCCGGGCGTGTTTGCGGCAGGCGATATGCGCCGTGGGCAATCACTGGTGGTCTGGGCAATTGCGGAAGGCCGCACCGCAGCGAAGGGGATCGACCAGTACCTGAAGACGGCGTAACCGGATTCCGCCGCACGCTTGTACACTTACATCGGGGGGCGTAGAAGATGCCAGTGAAGCCGGTGCCCGAGGGTTACCATACCGTTACGCCGTACATCATTGTGGCGGACGCGGCGAAGCTCATCAATTTTCTGACCAACGCGTTCGGAGCGGTGGAAGCCGAGCGCATGACGGGCGAGAATGGCCGCGTCATGCACGCCGAGGTGACCATCGGCGATTCCCGGATCATGATGGGCGAGCCGATGGGCGAGTTCAGCGCGATGCCCGCCGGGATCTACCTTTACCTGCCGGATGTCGATGCGGCCTACAAGCGTGCTCTCGCGGCGGGTGCGACCTCTACGATGGAGCCGGGCGACCAGTTCTACGGCGATCGCAGCGGAGGCGTGAAGGATTCGCAGGGCAACCTGTGGTGGATCGCGACGCACGTGGAAGACGTTCCTCCGGAGGAAATGCAGAGGCGGGCGAAAGCGGCTATGCAGCAGAAAAGCGGCGAGTAGCCGAACGCCACTCGCCGCTTCGCAAAGGGGATTCAAGCGGCCGCGTTTTCGCTTGCCGCGCGCTCCTTGGTTTTCGCGCCGAGGGGAAGGATCATCGGGACGCGTTCCCGATACGCACGGTAGTCTTCGCCATGGATGCGGATGAGGTCGCGCTCTTCGAAGCGGATCGCGACGAGGATGTACGCCGTCGCGAGCCCGGCGAACAGCAGGTGCGCGGCCGTCATCACCGGGGTAGCCCAGAAGGCCAGCAACCAGCCGAGGTACAGCGGGTGCCGCACGTGCTGGTAAAGCGCAGGTGTGCGGAACCGAAGGTGGGTATAGGGCCGTCCCATGAGGTACAGCCAGACCTGCCGGAGACCGAACAGGTCGAAGTGGTTGATAAGGAACGTGCTTGCGAGCACGATCAGCCATCCTGTGGCGCAGATGACCTGCATTGCGATCCGCGCCCCGGCTGTCTCGACAGTCCACACGACGCCGCCGATGGGCTGCCACGCCCAGAAGAGCAGGATCAGCGCGGCGCTTGAAAACAGCACGTAGGTGCTGCGCTCCGCAGGTTCGGGAACCACGCGGGTCCAGGCCCGCTTGAACCAGTGCCTTGCCATGATGCTGTGCTGCGTGGCGAAGATGCCGAGCAAGGCGGCGTCCACGGCAATCGCAACGGCGAGCGGCGAGGTTGGCCCGGAGTCGATCGATTTGGGGACGATGAAGTTGCCGAGGAATCCCGCCGCATACAGGAACACCCCCAGGAATACGAGGTAGCAGGCAACCCCGTAGGTGAATATTGTCATGCGCTTCATTGTTTGGAACCACCCTCTGACGTAAGGTCGGCCTCGAAGGCCTTTAGCTCATAACGCGCGGGACTATGTAAAAGAGGGCTCAGGTACACTGGACAATCGTGAGTACCCGCCGGGAATTTCTCGCCGCAGCCGCTGCGCTGCCGATTGCCGGGGCCGCATCAGCGGAGCGTTTCGTACGCGTAAGCCGGCGCGATCCGCGCTATCTGGAACTGAGCGACGGCTCGCCGTACATTCCCATCGGCCTCAACATGATTTCGCCGCCACGCGCAGCTTCGGGCGCGGACGATCTGGGCGGTATCGAAGAATGGCTGGATGCGCTCTCCTCGTTCGGCGGCAACTATATCCGCGTATGGGTCAGCAATCCGTTCTGGGACGTCGAGCATGCAACGAGCGGAGCCTATGACGAGGAGAAGGCGCGGCGGACGGATCGCCTGCTGGACTTGTGCCGCCGCTACGGCATCCGCGTGAAGCTTACGCTGGAGCATTTTCGCTCGATCGGGGATGGCCGCCAGAAGTGGGCAGACAAGCCGCTGCACAACCGGGCGAACGGCGGTCCAGCCACCTCCATCGCGGACTTCTTCGATGGAGCGGCCTCGAGAGAGCAGTTCCGCAAAAAGATCGCCTGGTTCGGCAGGCGCTATGGCAGCCGTCCCGAGGTGTACGGCTGGGAACTGTGGAACGAGATCAACGCCGTGCGCGGCGGCGATTACATGGCATGGACGGAGGCGATGCTCCCGGAGCTGCGGCGAGCGTTTCCCAAAAACCTCGCGATGCAGAGCCTGGGCAGCTTCGACACCGCGGGAGTGCGCGATCTGTACCGCAGGCATAGCCGGATGCCCGGCAACGATCTAGCGCAAGTACACCGTTACCTGGACCTCGGCGCGGACCTCGACATCTGCAAGGGAGCGGTTGACGTGCTCGCGGCGGACGCCGTGCGCGAATTGCGCGGATACGATGCGGGGCGTCCGGTCATCCTCGCGGAATCCGGAGCGGTGGAGCCGAAGCACAGCGGTCCCTTCAAGCTTTACGCGGCGGACCGCGCCGGCATCATCCTGCACGATATTCTCTTTGCGCCGTTCTTCGCCGGAGCGGCGGGAACGGGACAGATCTGGCACTGGGATTCGTACGTTGCGGCGAACAAGCTGTGGATGCATTTCGGGCGTTTCGCCGCTGCGGTGCGCGGAGTGGATCCGGTGGCCGAGCGCTTCGAAGCGGTGATGATCCCGCACGAACGGCTGCGCGTCTATGCCCTCAAAGGGCGGCGGACGCTGCTCGCGTGGTGCCGCGATGCGCGGAACACGTGGGAGACGGAACTGCGCGATGGTGACTCGCCGGAACGGCTCGACGGCATTGAAATTCCGATCGACCGGACCGGCGGGGTAAGCGTGTACGATCCCTGGACGGGCGAGTGGTCCAAGGCTCAACGGAGCGCCGGCCGCGTGCGGTTGCCGGCGTTTCAGCGTTCCGCCGTGATCCGGGTCGAGTAGGCCGGTTCAGTCCTTCGTCTCGAAGTCCTCGACATCTACGGTCATAGCGGCGGGATCCTCGGTCGATTGCCGTGCGCGGATATCGCGCGCGCGGCGCTCGAGCGGCTTGGCCTCACGCTTCCGGCCTGTGTGACGGAGCATACCGGCGAGCCCGCTTAGCGTCTCGGCAACCTGCGGGTGTTCCGGACCGAGCGTGACCTCTTCCATCTCGAGCGCTTGGCGATACAGGCGCTCGGCTTCGTCGTTGCGGCGCTCGGCGCGACACAGCCCGGCGAGGCTGTGCAGGCCGGACGCGATGTACCGATGCGCCGAGCCGAGACTTTCGCGCCAGAGGCCGAGGGCGCGGATGTAGAGCGGCTCCGCGTCGCGGTAGTCGCCTTTCGCGCAGTAGGTGTGTGCGAGGTTAGCGAGAGTGACGCCGACTTCGGGGTGAACGGGTCCGAGGGCGCGCTCGCGAATGTCGAGCGCTTCGCGGTAGAGACGTTCGGCTTCGTCATAACGGCGCTGTATGCGGCGGAGGCGGGCCATGCCGGTAAGAGTCGCCGCGATGGCGGGATGCTGCGGGGGGAGCGTCTCGCGCTGTTGTTCCAGCGCGCGCGTGTAGAACTGCTCCGCCCGTTTCACTCGCCCCGCGCTCAAGTGGACCTCAGCGAGGTTGTGCAGGCACGTGGCAATCTCCTCCTCACGCCCCGGCATTTTCTGCCAGATCGCTAACGCTCGGGTGTAGAGGCGCTCCGCCTGGACATTGTGACCTTCCTGGCGGCTGAGAGACGCGAGATTGTTCAGCAGCACAGCAGATTCGGGGGCCTGTCCGGAGGCCGACATGGCCTGCTTGTAGAGCGTACGCGCTTCCTCGCGGCGTCCCGTCGCCCCGTACAACTCCGCAAGGTTGTTCAGCACGGAAAGCCGGGTGTAGCTCTGCGGCGCATCGGCTGTGAGAGAGAGAGCACGCCTGTAGAGACGCTCGGCATCGCGATAGCGCCCACGCGCGTGCTCCGCTGCGGCCTGGTTGTTCAGCGTGCGGGCCAGGTCGGAGGGCTGTGAAGAGGCCGGGTCTTCGAGTATCTTGACTGCCTTAGCATAGAGATCCGCGGCCCGGGCGTACAGGCCCTGCTGATGGTAGAGGGCTGCGAGGTTGTTCAATACCAGCGCGCTGTCGAGGGGTTGGCCGTTCCTGGCGGCGTCGAGTGCGCGTCCGTAGTACGTTTCCGCCTCGCTGAAATGGCGTTCACGGCGGTAAACGTAGCCGAGATTCGAAAGGCTGGTGACGAGCCGGTAGCCGCCTTCAGTCTCCGCCGCCTCGATCGCCAGGCGGTACTGCGCTTTCGCTTCCTCCCATCGGCCCTGAAGACGAAACTGGTCACCCGCCCTGATGGCGGCGCCCCAGTCCGGTGACTGCGCAACCGCGCAAGCCGTCGTCATCACTAGCGCGCCGCTACATGCGCGGAACGCCGAAACCCCGAACCGCATCGGGCAATTGTACACCAGGAGGATGTAGAAGGTAGGAGCAATTTGGCAGGTGGGGTGGATTCGTTGACGAGGCGCAATGTGCGGGCTGGCGGGCAGCAACGCGGGCGTTTGCGCGACGGGGAAGGATCAGCAAAGGTGGGAGGGGAGACGCGGAGCATGCCCGCGCCTCCCCATCGAAAGCTACTTCTTCGGCGGAGCCGCGGGCTTGGGCGCCGCGGCGGGAGGAGCAGCCGGAGCCCCGGCGGCGCCGGACGCAGGCTGGAGCGCCGCGCCCTTGTCATACAGAGCAACCACGTCGCGGGTGATGTCGATCGTGTTCGATGCGTAAAGCACTGGCGTCTGCGGATTGCTCACATCCAGGATGAGCGCGAAGCCGCGTTCCGATGCGTACTTGTCGATGACGGTCATCATGCGCTGCCCGAGACCCTGCAACAGGCGTCCCTGCTCCTGCTCGAGATCTGCCTGGGCGTCGTCCATGTCGCGCTGGAGCTGCTTGCGCTTGGTGTCGAGATCGCGCATCAGCTTCTGGCGCGCGTCCTCGGCCATGGTGTTTGCGCCGTTGCGGTACTGCGTCTCGAGCTGCTGCATCTCCTGCTGCCGCTTTTCGAACTCCTTGCGGCGCGGGCCGAACTTCTTATCGATCTCCTGGGCGGCCTGTTGACCGTCCTTCGTTTGGAGGATCGCATTTTGGATATTGATGATGCCCACCTTCGTGGGAGGGGTGCCCGCCTGGGCGAAACCCAGCACAGTTATCCCGAGCGCAAGCAGGGGCGCTCGCCAAAAACTCTTCGTCACAGGTTTGTATCTCCTCGTAATGGCTTGTGGCTTGTGTACTGGCTTGTAGCCTGTAGCTTGTGGCTCGTGGAAACCGCGAAATCCTTTTCCACCTGCCACAAGCCACAAGCCACGTGCCTACTAGAACGTCCTACCGATCGTAAACCGGAACGTGCTCCGCTTTTCGAAAAACCAGGGAATCGCCTGGCCGCCGTAGCTCGGGTTCGTAATGGCGTTGACGAAAGTCGCCTCGTTCGGAAAATACGAGCGGTCCGCAACGATGGGCGGCTGGATGAACTTCTGCACAATGCTCGGGTTGTAGGCCCAGTAAACGCGGAACGGTGCGTTCACCACCGGCAGCAGAACCTGGAGTTCCAGACCGGTGGACATCCGGATCTGCTGTGTGTCCGGCGCAATCCGCAGCTTTGCGCCGAAGCCTGCCGACGGGAACATCGAATTCAGTTCCTTCAGCCGGCTCGGGTTCAGTTCCAACTGATCCGCCCGGGAAATTTTATTCAGTCCGGCATCGAAGAACGCGGCCATCGTTACCGGCCCGACAATCGGGACGCGGTATTCGAAGTTACCCACGGCCTGCGTGTCGCCGCCCAGCATCGTCATCTGGTAAATCGGAATCGTCTGCGACACCGCCGCCCACTGTTCGACGCCATTCACGATCACCTTCTGCAAGCGCGTCGAACCGTCCGCGTTCAGCACCGGCACGGTCGCCTGGCTCGGTATGAACGCCATCGGCGTGATGGACCAGCTCTCGAAGCCGCGCACGTCCTGCTCGCCACCCATGTAGAAGCGGTTGAACGGAGGCGCCGACTTTCCACCGTAGCCGCTCACGAAGGAACCTAACAGGCGGTAACCCATGACGTGGTTCTTCTTCAACGGCGACGCGTGGAACATGCGGAACTGAACCGATGGCGCAAACATGTTGACGTTTCCGCCGAGCACGCTGCCCGCCACACCCATGCTGACGGTCAACTCGCGGCCTCGCGTCGGGGTCATTGGATGATCCACCGAGTTGTAGCTGTAAGAAGGCGTCACCATGCTGGTCCGGATGCCGGTCAACTGGTTCGGACCGCTCAGTTCCATGAAGTTGTAGTACTTGAAATAGTTATCCGCCGCCGTCGAACGCGTCTGGTACTTCGAGCTCGAATACCCGTAGCTCATGCTGACGCGTGCGAAACTCCGGCGCAGCGGATAGCTGGTGAACACCGTGAAGCCGCGGCTGTTGGATGTGTAGTTCAGCAGGTTGTCGGTGCCGAGGGCCTCATAATACGGCATGTAGTTCCGGCCAGAGAACAAGGACACCTCGCGGCCCTGGTCGTAGTTGAACTGCTGCGTGAATACCGTGAACCCGAGTTGGATCGGCCTATCCAGGAAGTACGGTTCGGTGAAGCCGAACGTGACATTCCGCATGCGGTCGCCCAACTGGCTCTCGATCGAGAGCGTTTCACCCAGGCCCAGGAAGTTGTTCGTCGAGTAGTTGAACCCAACGAAGCTGCCCGCGATGCCCGACATGCCGCCCGTCAGACCGATCGAGTTCTTGCCCCGCTCCTTCACCTTGAGGGTGATATCAACGGTGCTCTCCTGCGGGTTGCGCGTGATCTGCGCCGCATCTTCCTTCTTGAGCGCCTCGAAGTACCCGAGCTGGTTCAGCCGGAGCACACTCAACTCCCACATCTTGGAGTTGAACAGGTCGCCCTCGTCGATCATCAGCTCACGGCGGATGACCTTGTCGCGCGTGGTTGTGTTGCCCTGAAAATCAATGCGGCGAACGAAGAACTGCTTGCCCTCATCCACGTTGAACGTGAGGTCGAGCTGGTCCGAGCCCGGGACGGGCTCGATCTGAGGATCGGGGACGAAATCGATGTAGCCGAAGCGTCCGTACAAGTCGCGGAGCTGATCAATGCCCTTTCGGAATTTCGCCGATTCGAACACGTCGCCCGGCTTCATGCCGAACAACTGCGGCGTCAGGGCCTCAGGGACCTTGAACAGCTTCACGCCCACGTAGTTCCAGTTCCTGATCTTATACTTCCGGCCTTCTTCCACCGGTATCGTTACATCCGCCCGCACGCCGGGCTTGTTCATGTAGAACAGGGGGAAGCGGAACTTGCCGCCGCCCACCTTGCGCATGGTGACCGTATGATCCAGCGGGCGCGCCATCCAATACCCGCGCTCCTGATAGTAATTCCGGATCATCTCCTTATCCATCTCGAGCTTCGACAGATCGTAGCTCTTGGCGAAAAGGTTTTCGAAGAGAAGCGAGTGCGGGATGCCGATCGGGCGCAGCCCCTTCATCGCCCGGCGCACCGCACGGTCGCTGAAGACGGTATTGCCCTGAATGTCGATCTCCCCGACCTTCACCTTCGGGCCTTCGTTCACTTTGAACGTGACCTCCAGGGAAGCGGGCGGGAAATGCTTGAGTTCCGGCGTTACGTCCGCGTACTGACGGCCGCGCTCGGCCAGAAGTTCTTTTAGAACTACCGAGGCGCGCTGTACCCTGTTCGGATCGTACTGGGACTCCACCGAGAGCCCCACCCGCTTCTCCTTGAAGCGGTCCAGGATCTCCGACACGGTGGCGGATTTTACGCCGTCATATTTGATCGATCGGACGACCTGCCGTTCGACCAGGACAAACCGGATGATAAGGCCGTTGCGTCCGGGTTCCGCTTCGAGCGTGATGTCGTCGAAGCGGCCAGTGTTCCACAACTGCATGAAATCGCGGCGGAGCGTCTCCGGGTCGAAGCGGTCGCCTTTCTTAGTGAAAATCATCGCCCGCAGTGTATCTGCGGGCATGCGGCGAGCGCCGCGGAACTCGATCGCCTCAACGAGGTCCGATGGAGATCCCTCCGGGGGCTTTGGCGCCTCCGGCGCGGTCTTCGGCTGTTCAAACGGCTGGCCCGGCTGTTGCGGAGCCGTCTCGGGCTTTGCCGGCTCGGCAGCCTCCGGGACCGTTTCGAACGGGTTCGCGGGCTTCTTCTCTTGAGGAGGATTCTGAGGTGGCGCGGATTGCGGTGCCTGCGCGCTCAATGCGAACGCGCAAACCAAGAGTAACCACAGGCGCCGGGGCCTGTTAAACCTCATGCAGACCTAATTCCTTCCTACTCTGCGCTGACTTCGAGACGTCGGGCTTGCTGCTTTGGTTTCAACCGGTTGGTACCGAACCGTCGGCAGAACTGAACCTATCATTCTATCATCGAGCCGGGAGGTGTCCCGGGGGTGTCCTCAGCGTCTGGCGCGGCTGCCGTTTCAGACTCGCCGGGCATCACGGTCCCGGCCGTCCCCTCCCAAAACTGCCTCCGAAGAACGTCGAGGCGGCGCGGATACTGCCCCAGCACCAACCCATACAAGAGGTGGCCCGACATGGTCGCTAGCGGCGAGACGTGAATCCCCGCCAGTACGCCCAGACGATCCCAAAACAGCGCATGGGAAAAGTAATACCAGACCAACCCCGCCAAAATCGCCAGAAGCACTACTCGCGCACGGTTCGCGTACGCCCCGATCAGCATTGCGAAAGCCAGCCCGATGACACCGGCCAGCATCACCACGACCGCGATGCCTGCGAGCGTCGGCATGCCGAAACCGCCCCACAGCACCGCCCGCCGATAAAGCACCGATGCCGCCAAGTTTGGCAGAATCCAGGGAGAACGGCCCAGCAGCGCAGAACTGAGCGCCAGCCACGCCACCATCACAATGCCGCCCAGCACGCCCGCTTGGATTCCGGCCAGAGCGAAAAGAACGTGCGGGGAAACCCGGCCATGAGTTTCACCGCTCATCGGGAAAGGCCTATCCTAGCATGGGGGTGAGGGATAGCGGAGGTATGCTCTCCGCCGCCATCCGTAAGGAGCCCATGGAACGACGCGTCGTCATTACCGGGATCGGGGCCGTGAGCCCCAACGGCATCGGCCGCGAGGCTTTCTGGACGGCAACCCGCTGCGGCGTCAGCGGTGTACGCCAGATCGCTCGCTTTGATCCCACCGGCTTCGCGGTGCGCATCGCCGGTGAGGTCCCCGGCTTCGACGAGTCTGCCTGGATCGCGCCCAAGGATCGGCCCCATGTCTCCCGCGCCGCCCCCCTCGCCATCGCCGCCGTCAGCGAAGCTCTCGGCGACGCCGCCATCGACCCGTCTTGCCTCGATCGCGATCAACTGCGCCAGATCGGCCTTGTCCTCGGCTCCGGCGGGGGCAGCGGCGAGTTCATCGAAGAGCAGTACCGGCTGTACTACTCCGGCCGTGAGAAGCAGTGCAGCGTCTACGTGATCCCGACCTCCACCATCGGAACCCTCGCTGGCGAAGTCTCCATGCGATTCGGCCTCCGCGGCATCAGCCACGTGATCTCCACCGGCTGCACATCGTCCACCGACGCGATCGGCTACGCCTACCGCAACATTAAGTACGGCATGCTCGACACTATCGTCGCCGGCGGCGTGGACGCGCCCATCGCTCCGCTGATCATCCGCGGCTTCGCCCTCATGCGCATCATGAGCACCCGCTGGAACGACGAGCCGGAGCGCGCCTCCCGCCCCTTCTCGCGTGACCGCGACGGCTTCGTTATCGCGGAAGGGGCCTGGTTTTTTGTCCTGGAGGAGTACGAGCACGCCCGTGCCCGCGGCGCCCGGATCTACGGCGAGATAGCCGGCTACGGCTCCACGTGCGAAGCCTACCACCGCGTCCGCCTGGAAGAGTGCGGCGAGGAGCCTGCCCGTGCCATGCGTATGGCCATCGACGAGGGCGGCATCCCACCTGATGCCGTCGATTACATCAACTATCACGGCACCTCCACCGAGCTGAACGACCGCATTGAGACGCGGGCCGTCCATCTCTGCTTCGACGGCCACGCCCGCCGCCTGCCCGGCTCCGCCCTCAAGAGCCTCATCGGCCACCCACAAGGCGCCTGCGGAGCCGCGGGAGTAGCGGCTACCCTGCTTGCAATGCGCGACAGCGTGCTGCCGCCCACGATCAATATTGATGTGCCCGACCCCGAGTGCGACCTGGACTACATCCCGGAGACCGGCCGCCGGCATTCCATAGAATGGGCCGTCTGCAACTGCATAGCGTTCGGCTCGAAGAATTCCGCGCTCCTGGTGCGGAAGCTCTGAAACGACTTTCACCGCAGAGGCGCGGAGACGCAGAGAAGAGCAAGAAGAGGGTAAGGATAATGCAATTGCTTTGAGATCAGATCTTCTTCTCTCGCTCCCCCTCCTCCCCGTCTTGCTCTTGCCGTTCTCTGCGTCTCTGCGGTGAAGCGCTGAACGCTCTACAGGAGGGACGGCCACGCCGGTTTGCGCTTTTCGCGGAAGGCCGTTACCCCCTCCCGGAAGTCGGCCGACGCGAACGCCGCCGCCCTCGCTCGCTGCGCCAGTTCTCCGCCCGCCTTCCAATCCAGTCCCCGGGAAAGGCGCGCAAACTCCATGCCTCTGCACACCGCCTCCGGACTTGCCCCCGCCAGTTCCTCCGCAATCGCCCACGCGCGGTCCTCCAACTCGAACGCCGGAACCACGTGCTGCACCAGCCCCCATTGCAGCGCCTCCTGCGTTCCGAAGATCCGCCCGGTCAGACTCAGCTCCATCGTTCGCCTTGGCCCGATTGCGGCCTCCACCGCCCTGTACACCTGGAACGGCCAAAGCCCCACGCGAATCTCCGTCAGCCCGAAGCTAGAGCCCTGCGCAGCTATAGCGATATGCATATTCGCCACCAGACCCAGGCCGCCGGCCAGGGCCGGGCCGCCGATCGCGCCCACCACCGGCACCCTCAGCCGCGCGCCCGCCGTGAACAATGCCTCGTGCAGTTGTGACAGCGCCGCCGCGTCCACCGCCAGCGCTTCGTCCAGGTCCATGCCGGAGCAGAACACGCTGCCCTCCGCCTCGAGCAGCACGCAGCCGACGGACTCGTCCCGTTCAGCGTCATCGAACGCGTTCACCAGATCACGGCACATCGCCGCATCGAGCGCATTGCGCTTCTCCGGACGGTCCAGCGTCAGCCGCAGTACCCGTCCTTCACGGTTCTTCTTCAAGGGCAATCTCCATTCGCATCAGCGCCGCGCCGAAGGTCTTGCCCTGCGCGTCGGTCCGCAGGGATACCGTGCCCCCGCCGTCCAGCGCCTCATGCAGCACGAAGTTTAGCGCCGCCAGGTTCGGCAACTCGTACCGCTCCACTCTACCCTTCACGCGCTCGCCGAAAAAAGCCTTCACGCGCTCCGCGGTTACTTCGCGCAGCAGCACGGGATAGAAGCGGTCCTCCCAGGCGACCACTCCGATGTTGGCCATGTCGCCCTTGTCGCCGGAACGGCAGTGCGCGATGCGCGCCAGCGCGACCTTCACTCCACCACCTCCACCACCGGCCGGATCTCGTTCCGCGGCACAAGCGCCGGCCAGTACGCCACCACTTCCCTTACCTGCGGCCGACCCTCGCCGTATCCGGTCGCAGACGGCGGCCCGCTCAACACCAGCGGAACCAACTCCCGTGTGAACCGCTCCACGTGTGCCTTGTTCTGACCCCTCACCCCGATCCGCACCTGCACCTCCGGAGGGTCCGCGCACGGCGCCGCCGCCGGTCCGTGACATGCGTCCACACCAAAGTACTCCGTGTGCATCGCGTCGAACTCCAGCCCCAGCGCCCGCACCCGCGCCCGCACAATCTCATCCGCCCGCCGCGCCTTCTGCAACGCATCCGGGCACGAGTACACCAGCGTCCCGAACGCCTTGTACC